>CAITJF010000153.1 GCA_903892645.1 uncultured Nitrosomonadales bacterium
CGTGCCACCGGCATGAAGGACGGCGACTTCGACAAGCCCATCATCGCCGTGGTCAATTCGTTCACCCAATTCGTGCCGGGCCATGTGCACCTGAAAGACATGGGGCAACTGGTGGCGCGCGAGATCGAAAAGGCGGGCGCGGTGGCCAAGGAATTCAACACCATCGCGATTGATGACGGCATTGCCATGGGGCACAGCGGCATGTTGTATTCCCTGCCTTCGCGCGAATTGATCGCGGACAGCGTGGAATACATGGTCAACGCGCACTGCGCCGATGCGATGGTGTGCATTTCCAATTGCGACAAGATCACACCCGGCATGCTGATGGCGGCGATGCGCCTGAACATTCCGGCGGTGTTCGTTTCCGGCGGACCGATGGAGGCGGGCAAGATCAACTGGCATGGCAAGACGGTGATGCTGGATCTGGTGGATGCCCTGGTTTCCGCCGCCGACAGCCAATGCAGCGACGAGGAGGTGGCCGCGCTGGAACGCTCCGCCTGCCCCACCTGCGGCTCCTGCTCAGGCATGTTCACCGCGAATTCGATGAACTGTCTGGCCGAGGCGCTGGGACTCGCGTTGCCCGGCAACGGCTCGCTGGTGGCAACCCATGCCGGGCGCAAGGAGTTATTCCTGCAAGCCGCGCGGACAGCAGTGGATATTGCGCGCCGCTATTACGAACAGGATGATGCCAGCGTGCTGCCGCGTTCCGTCGCCAGCTTCGAGGCATTTGAGAACGCGATGAGCCTGGACATCGCCATGGGCGGCTCCACCAATACCGTGCTGCACCTGCTGGCCATGGCGCGCGAGGGCGGCGTGAATTTCACCATGAAAGATATTGATCGCCTGTCACACCGCGTGCCGCATCTGTGCAAGGTGGCGCCCAGCGAGCAGAAATACCATATGGAGGATGTGCACCGCGCCGGCGGCGTGTTGGGCATACTCGGCGAACTCGACCGCGCCGGGCTGCTGCACCGCGACCTGCCCACCGTGCATAGCCGGACACTGGCCGACGCGCTGGAAAAATTTGACGTGATGCGCACGCAGGATGAAGCGGTGAAAACTTTTTTCCGTGCCGCTCCAGGCGGCGTTGCCACCACCATCGCGTTCTCGCAATCCATGCATTATCCAACGCTGGATAATGACCGTGTCAACGGTTGCATCCGCGACAAGACGCACGCTTACAGCCAGGACGGCGGGCTGGCGGTGCTGCATGGCAACATCGCCGAGAACGGCTGCATCGTGAAAACTGCCGGCGTGGATGAGAGCATTCTCAAGTTCAGCGGGCGGGCGCGAATATTCGAGAGCCAGGATGAGGCAGTGGAAGCCATTCTGGCAGACAAGATTGTGGCGGGCGATGTGGTGGTGATACGTTATGAAGGCCCCAAGGGCGGGCCGGGCATGCAGGAAATGCTGTATCCCACCAGCTACCTGAAATCGAAAGGGATGGGGAAGGTGTGCGCATTGCTTACCGATGGGCGTTTTTCCGGCGGCACTTCCGGCTTGAGCATCGGCCATGTCTCGCCGGAAGCGGCGCAAGGGGGAACAATAGGCTTGGTGCAGGAGGGCGACAGCATAGAGATTGACATCCCGAACCGCGGCATTCGCTTGGCCGTTTCCGATACTGAGCTGGCGCACCGCCGTACAGAGATGGAAGCCAAAGGGGCGAGGGCGTGGAAGCCGGCCAAACGCGAGCGTGTGGTTTCCGCCGCGCTCAGGGCCTACGCTGCCATGACGACCAGTGCCGACCAAGGGGCAGTGCGCGACGTGTCACAGGTGGAAAAATAATATGGCAGCTTGCGAATTGAATGGGCAACTTGAGCGCTATTTTTAAGGAGTGAGGCCGTGCAAACCATTTTGATAGCCAACCCCAAAGGGGGAAGCGGAAAAACCACCCTCTCAACCAGCATCGCCGGTTATCTTGCCTCTCGTGGGCATAGCGTCGCCATGCTGGACCTAGACAGACAAAAATCTGCCACTCAGTGGCTGTCCACTCGTCCAACCAGCCTGCCAACCATCGGCTTGCTCCACGCCGGAGTGGAAAAATCTGCTGCAAAAGACTGGCTGGTGATCGACTCCCCCGCCGGACTGCACGGCAAGAACCTCGAGCACGCACTGAAGCTGGCGCACAAGGTCATCGTGCCCATCTCACCATCTTTATTTGACATTCAGGCCAGCCGGGAATTTCTTGAAATCCTGAACCAGGAAAAAGCGGTGCGCAAGGGTAAAACATTTGTCGGGGTGGTCGGAATGCGCATGGCACCATACACGCGCGCTGCAACAACTCTGGAACAATTCATTGCGGTGTTGGGATTGCCTGTGCTGGCCTATCTGCGCGAAACCCAGACTTACGTCAATGCTGCCTTTGAAGGCAAGACCCTGTTTGATCTACCGCACTATCTGGCGGAGCGGGAACTGGAGCAGTGGGTTTATTTGCTGAACTGGCTGGAAGAAAACCAGTCGTAGTATTTATTGATCAAGTCAGGAGACTTCTTTCTGCTCGCGCTGGCATGCTCGCTGCTGCCAGTGTTTTTTGATGATTTATTTTTAAGGAGATGCGTGATGCAAATTATGAAATGGATGGTTACCCTGTTTATTGCAGCTACGCTGTGTGCCGGCTCTGTGTTGGCCGCCGAGACAGCAGCAAAGGAAGAGCAAGCCGACCACGCTGCCCATGCCGGACATGCTGCCGATGCGGCGGCACCTGTATCCGGCAAGGAAGAGCAAGTCGGCCATGCTGACCACACCGACCACTCCAGCCATGCCAAGCATGACATGAAGGGCTGCATGGAGATGGGTGGCAAGAAATGTATGGAAATGGACGGTAAGAAATGTATGGAGATGGGCGATAAGAAATGTATGAAAATGGATGGCAAGGGGTGCAACTGCTACAAGGATTGCGAAAAAGCGAATGGCAAGCACTGCGATTGTCACAAGGGCAATAGAAACCAGCATAAGTCACACGAAGCCTGTGATACTAAAAAAGGCGCGGCCAAATCAGACGAGAAGAAACCAGCCGATAAAAAATCGGGTGGCAAGGACGATACCGCCAAGCCAGCAGCCAAGGTAACCGAACCTGTTCTTTCCGAAGCTGAAGGCCGTGCGTTGGCACAAAAAAGCAACTGCTTTGCCTGCCACTCGATAGAGAAAAAGGTGGTCGGCCCGGCGTGGAAAGACGTGGCAGCCAAATATCGTGGCGATGCCGGTGCGGAGGACAAGCTGATTGCAAAAGTATCCAAAGGTAGTTCTGGCACGTGGGGCAGCGTGCCGATGCCAGCCAATTCCCCGGCTGTAAAAGACGCCGACATCAAGGCGCTGGTTAAATTTGTATTGTCACTGAAGTAATCTTGTCGACGCACGTGCTTGTTCGGATGCCGGGATGTAAATTTGCAAATACGGTAGCGGTTATTAGAATGTCGGGCATGTTTTAAATGGGGAGCAAGAAAATTATGAAGTCTTTTATCGGTAGCATGGTTGCGTCAGCAATTCTGACGGTTGCAAATGGCGCTTGGGCAACCGAAATGCCTGAACTGACCAAGAAACACGATTGTGATATCTGCCACGATATTGACAAGAAGTTGGTCGGCCCCGCATGGAAGGATGTCGCCAAAAAATATAAGGGCGCAACCAAATATACTTTCGGTGGCAAGGAATATGGATTGGAGGATGGGCTGGTGATGGCTGTATCCAAGGGTACTTCAGGCAACTGGGGCTCCATGCCCATGCCCGCCAATGACCCGAACGGCACCAAACAAACTGATATGAGGGGGCTGGTTCGGTTCATACTGTATCAGGTAGACTGATAGCTTATGGTGCTGAAATTTAATCTTCTGGAAATGCCAATGCAAACCGGCTTTAGGGAGCCGCCCCAAATTGACAAGCCGAGAAGTGCTACGGATAATTCGTAGCATCTTTTTTCCGTTACAAATCCCTCGCATGCCACATAACCAGTTATTCCTGCCCCTTGCCGTTTTGTGTGCCGCCACGCTCGTCGCCTGTGGCAAATCAGAAATCCCTCCTGCCACCCCCACCGCCGCCAGTGAATTAGTGGTGAAAATCGGCGCTTCCGCTCCGCTCACCGGGCCGCAAGCGCACATTGGGAAGGACAATGAAAATGGTACGCGCATGGCGATTGAGGATGCCAACGCCAAGGGCGTGACCATAGGCGGCAAGAAGGTGCGCTTCGAATTGCTCAGCGAAGACGACCAGACCGATCCAAAAACCGCAACCATCGTGGCGCAAAAGCTGGTGGATGCCAAGGTAAACGGCGTCATCGGCCACCTCAATTCCGGCACCACGATTCCCGCTTCCCGCATTTACAGCGACAACAATATCCCGCAAATTTCTCCTTCCGCCACCGCGGTTAGCTACACCGCACAAGGGTTCAAGACCGCCTTCCGCGTGATGGCTAACGACGGACAGCAGGGCAAGGTGCTGGGTGAATACGCCAGCAAGAACTTGGCTGCGAAAAAAATCGCGGTGATAGATGACCGCACTGCCTACGGCCAAGGGCTGGCGGATGAATTCGCCAAGGCAGCACAGGCTGGCGGTGCGCAGATCGTGGCGCATGAATACACCACCGACAAGGCGATGGATTTCACTGCCGTGTTGACTTCGATCAAGGGCAAACAGCCTGACCTGGTGTTCTTCGGCGGCATGGATCCGCAGGGTGTGCCGCTGGTCAAGCAACTCAAGGCACTGGGGCTGAATGCAAAGTTCATGATGGGCGATGGCGGCTACACGCCTAAGCTGATCGAACTGGCGGGTACGGCTGCCGAAGGCGTTTATGCTTCGCTGCCCGGCGTGCCGTTGGCGCAAATGCCCGGCGGCAAGGATTTTTCGCAGCGCTATGAGGCGAAGTTCAAGCAGCCCATCCAGTTGTATGCGCCGTATTGCTACGACGCGGTGAATGTGATGATTGCCGCGATGCAACAGGCCGGCTCCGCCGAACCGGCGAAATACCTGCCCGTGCTGGCGAAGATTTCCTATGACGGCGTGACCGCAAAAATTTCCTTCGACGAAAAAGGCGACCTCAAAGGCGGCGCGGTGACGCTGTATCAGGTGCAGCAGGGCAAATGGCAAGCGCTGCAAACCATGGGCGGGAACGCACCTGCGGCGCCACACTGATGACATATGTGAACACTTTAGATGACATCCCAAAAACTTGTCATTCCCGCGCAGGCGGGAATCCAGTCAAGAAAAAATTCCCCCGCAACGCGGGGACAAAATCCAAAGCATGTTAAATAAAACCGCTGGATTCCCGCCTGCGCGGGAATGACGGAAGCCGGATTTTATAGGGGTGCCATTGGATATTCTCTTACAGCAAATCCTCAACGGCCTGGTGCAAGGCAGCGTGTATGCCTTGGTCGCGCTCGGCTACACCATGGTGTACGGCATCCTCGGCCTGATCAATTTTGCGCATGGCGAGGTGGTGATGGTGGGCGCGATGGTAGCGCTGTCGGTGAGCCAGTTGCTTCTCGCGGCTGGCCTGCCGCCATTGCTGGTGCTGCTGCTCAGCCTGCTGGCGGCGGTGGCGGTGTGCATGCTGCTGGGTTACGGCATCGAACGCATCGCCTACCGCCCACTGCGCAATGCGCCGCGCCTCGCTCCGCTGATTACCGCCATCGGTGTTTCCATCGTATTGCAAAATCTGGCGATGATATTCTGGGGGCGTGAATACCACGCCTTCCCACAGATGCTGCCGAGTAGTCCGCACATACTGGCTGGCGCGGTCATCAATGAGGTACAGATCACTATCGTGCTGGTGGCGTTGGCGGTAATGACAGGCTTGCTGTTGCTGGTGCACCGCACCCGCCTCGGGCGCGCGATGCGCGCCGTGGCGGAAAACCCCTCCGCCGCTGCATTGATGGGCGTGGACATTAATAGTGTCATTTCCATCACCTTCATGCTGGGCTCTGCGCTGGCAGCGGTGGCAGGTATCATGGTGAGCGCGAACTACGGCATCGCGCACTATTACATGGGTTCCATTCTGGGACTCAAGGCATTCACCGCCGCCGTTCTCGGCGGCATCGGCAACCTGCGCGGCGCGATGCTGGGCGGCCTGCTGTTGGGGCTGATCGAGAGCCTGGGCGCGGGTTATATCGGCGATTTATCCGGCGGTTTTTTCGGCAGCAACTATCAGGATGTGTTTGCCTTCTTCGTGCTGATTGCCGTACTGGTGTTCAGGCCATCCGGATTGTTGGGAGAGCGTGTTGCGGAACGTGCCTGATAGCCTGCTGCATCCGGGCAAACGCAACGCATGGCTGGCGTTCACCGCACTCGCCCTTGTACTGCTGGCGCTGCCCTTCGCCACCGATGCGCTGCTCGGGCGCGGCTGGGTGCGCATCGCGGATTTTGCGCTGCTTTACATCATGCTGGCGCTGGGGCTGAACATCGTGGTCGGTTATGCCGGGCTGCTCGATCTGGGCTATGTCGCCTTTTTCGCGGTGGGCGCGTATTGCTACGCGCTGCTCGGCTCGCCGCAGTTCGGGCTGCATCTGCCGTTCTGGGTCGTGCTGCCGCTGGGCGCGCTGCTGGCCTGCGTGTTCGGCGTGCTGCTCGGTGCGCCCACACTGCGCCTGCGCGGCGATTACCTCGCCATCGTCACGCTGGGCTTCGGCGAAATCATCCGCATCTTCCTCAACAACCTGAATGCGCCGGCCAATATCACCAACGGCCCGCAGGGCATCAGCATGATAGATCCGATACGCATCGGCGGATTTTCCCTGGGCAGCACGCATGAGTTGCTCGGCTTCACCTTTCCTTCCGTGCACCTACATTACTACCTGTTCCTGTGTTGCACCCTGCTGGTGGTTTTCGTTTCGTTGCGCCTGGAAGATTCGCGCATCGGCCGCGCCTGGATGGCGATCCGCGAAGACGAAGTGGCGGCAGAAGCGATGGGCATCAACACGCGCAACATCAAGCTGCTCGCTTTTGCCATGGGCGCGACTTTCGGCGGCGCGGCGGGCGGGCTGTTCGCCGGGTTCCAGGGCTTCGTCAGCCCGGAAAGCTTCGGCCTGACGGAGTCGGTCATGATCCTGTGCATGGTGGTGCTGGGCGGCATGGGCCATATCGGCGGCGTGGTGCTCGGCGGCGTGCTGCTGGCGTTGCTGCCGGAAGCGTTGCGCAACGGCGCAGGCCCGGTGCAGCAGGCGCTGTTCGGCAAGACGCTGGTCGACCCGGAAAGTTTGCGCATGCTGCTGTTCGGGCTGGCGCTGATCGTCGTCATGCTGGTGCGCCCGGCCGGGCTGTGGCCGTCTGTGCAACGCCGCAGGGAATTGATCGCCGATGACGGCGTGGTGCAACAGGAACAGGACACGGTGTATGACAGCAGCAAATAAAGCCCTGCTCGAATTGTCTGGCGTGGGCAAGCATTTCGGCGGCTTGGCGGCATTGAGCGACGTATCGCTGCACATCCGGCGCGGTGAAATCTACGGCCTGATCGGCCCCAACGGCGCGGGCAAGACCACGCTGTTCAATGTCGTTACCGGGCTGTACCAACTGGATGAGGGCACGTTCACTTTTGATGGCGTCGCCTATGCGCACTGCAAGCCGCATGTACTGGCCGAAGTCGGCATCGCGCGCACCTTCCAGAACATCCGCCTATTTGCCAACATGAGCGCATTGGAGAATGTCATGGTCGGGCGGCATGTGCGCACGCGCACGGGCATCTGGGGTGCGCTCACGCGCCACGCCGCCGCGCGCAATGAGGAGCGCGCCATCACACAACGTGCGCGCGAACTGCTGCGCTATGTTGGCATCGAGCGCCCGCACCAGACGCTGGCCAAGCACCTGTCCTACGGCGAGCAGCGCCGTCTGGAAATCGCCCGCGCACTGGCCACCGAGCCTGCGCTGCTGGCGCTGGACGAACCGGCGGCGGGCATGAACGCTACCGAAACCGAAAGTCTGAAAGCACTGCTGCAAACCGTACGCGCCAGCGGCATTACCGTGCTGCTGATCGAGCACGATGTAAAGCTCATCATGGGATTGTGCGACCGCGTGGCGGTGCTCGACTACGGCAAGAAAATCGCCGAAGGTGTGCCAGAAGAAGTGCGTCGCAACCCGGCGGTGATTGCCGCTTATCTTGGTGGAGAGCCTGCAAGCCCCTCTTCATCCGGAGAAGAGGTTGGGGTAGAGGAATGAACGAAACCAGCCCCACATCCATTTTAGAAGTCCGCGCCCTGCACGTCGCCTACGGCGGCATCCAGGCATTGAAGGGCATAGACCTCGACATCGCACCGTGCGAACTGGTCGCGCTCATCGGCAGCAACGGGGCGGGCAAGACCACTACCCTCAAGGCGCTGGCCGGGCTACTGCATCCCACCGCAGGCAAGGTGCACTATGCCGGGAAATCCCTGCTTGCCTGTGCCGCGCATCAGCGCGTGCGCGATGGCTTGGCCTTGGTGCCGGAAGGGCGCGGCGTATTCGCCCGCCTCACCGTGGAAGAGAATTTGCAGATGGGCGCATACACCCGCCGCGACACCGCACAAATCAGTGCCGACCTTGAACATAAGTACGCACTGTTCCCGCGCCTGGCCGAACGCCGCACGCAACTGGCCGGAACCTTGTCAGGCGGCGAACAGCAGATGGTGGCAATGGCGCGCGCGCTGATGGGCCGCCCGAAACTGCTGATGCTGGATGAACCCAGTATGGGACTCGCGCCGATGATGGTGGCGAGAATTTTCGAGACCATCCGCGACATTTCCGCACAAGGGGTTTCCATCCTGCTGGTCGAGCAGAATGCCAAACTTGCCCTGCAAGTTGCACATCGCGGCTATGTAATGGAAAGCGGCTTGATTACTTTGTCTGGTGCATCAAGTGAACTACTTAGCAGTGATGCCGTGCAACATGCGTATCTGGGAGGTTAACCGGATATTAATTTCCGGCTTCGTCATTCCTGCGCAGGCTAACATGAACAGCAAGCTGAGTGTGCCTTTCAACCCGAAACAGTTATTCGAGATTTGAAGGTAGTTGGCTCACCAATGATCCATAACTAGCGGCTTGCAATAATGAGACAGAGAACGGGGGTGGCAGCGATTATGAATGGCAACACATATTCAGTAACGGCTGTAGCAAAAACAATCAAATAGAGGCCTAGTTTGAACCTTAACCAATAGATGGTTTCCCGTTAACTCGCATTAATCAAAGTCGCCAAAACCTCCAGAATGCTGTGGAATTGCTGTTCGCTGTCCTTGAGCCGCATCGCATTTTCAATGGCGGCCGAAAAATATCGGCAACACTGGTTAATATCTCGATATCCTGTTTGCCAAAATTCCCAGCCAGTTTATTGACCGCCTGCATGGCGCCCAGCGCCCCGCCGTTAGAGCATCGTAGTGGTATACACATATATTCTGGGTCAGTAGTGTCCGGTTAAAA
>CAITJF010000154.1 GCA_903892645.1 uncultured Nitrosomonadales bacterium
ATGTCCTTGCTGACCAGGATAACCGCGCGTTTGGGTTGCTGCTTCTGCAGGAAGATCACCACACCGAGGATGGCATTGTCGGCCTTGCCATGCTCCAGAGTGGGCGGCAGCTCGTGGTTGATGAACTGGGTTTGCAGGAACAGGCGCCCGGTGGCGGCTCCGCTGCCTTGTGCTTGCAGCGGGATGCCCTGTTCGATGTCGTGCGCGGTCTCGCTGACTATCGTATCGAGGAAGCGGCTGGCCTGGCGCGCATTGCGCGCGACTTCGGACATACCCTTCTTGCCGTTGTCCAATTCTTCCAGTACGAACATCGGCAGATAAACGTCATGCTCCTCGAAGCGGAACAGGCTGGTGGGGTCGTGCATCAGCACATTGGTGTCCAGCACAAACAATTTGGTGGCGGTGTTGGTTGCGGCCGGGGCTTTACGGGAGGGCATGATGCTCCTTAAAGAGTTTTTACAAACGAGATGACTTCCTTGGCGTGGCCATCGGCTTTGACGCCGCGCCATTCGCGGCGCAACACACCATGCTTGTCGAGCACGAAGGTGCTGCGTTCGATACCGCGTACCTGCTTGCCGTACATGTTCTTCAGCTTGATCACGCCGAATTGTTCACACACCGTTTCCTCGGTATCGGAAAGCAGGGCGAATGGCAGGCCGAATTTGGCCTTGAAATTTTCATGCGACTTGAGGCTGTCGCGCGAAATGCCCACTACCTCGCAACCGGCTTTCTGGAACTCCGTATACAAGTCGCGGAACTGCTGGCTCTCCATGGTGCAGCCGGGCGTATTGTCCTTCGGGTAGAAATAAATCACCAGCGATTTGCCGCATGCGGCAGCGAGATTGAAAATGCCCCCGCCGGTGGCGGGCAGGGTAAAATCGGCAACAACCTGGACGGGCATCAAAACTCCTGTGAACTGCCGCCATTGTTGACAAAATTACCCGGCAAGGCAAGCGCTTCTTCGGGCAGCCGATTGAAATCCTGTCCGTTCAAGCTGTTAAGGGTGAGGATATGCGCACGGTCGTAATTCAAATAATTCCTGGTTATGGATTTGTTGTAGGCGGGGTCGTAATGCCGCTCCAGCAGTTCGGTGATGAACTCGTCCCATGCTTGCGCCTTGCACAGAGAATGCCAGTGCGCCAGCAACTCATTGGCATACATCCCCTGCAAGCGGTTGAGGTTCGCCGCAAGCAAATCCGGCGCGCGCAGGAAGTGCGCATAATCCTCGCGCAGCAGCGCCACACGCACCGCAACCGGGCTTTCCAGGCGAATACACGGGCTGCTCCACATGGCATGGATGAGCGTATCGGAGACGCGCAGCGTACCTATCTTTTTGCTTTCTGACTCGACATAAACCGGCAGTGCGGGATCGAAAGTTTCCAGCCTTGCCAGCAACCGGCTATCGAAACCTTTTTGCGAGGGCTGTGCCTCGTTCGGCATGTCGCCGAGCACCGAGCCACGATGCCGCGCAATTTCTTCCAGATCCAGTACCTGCGCACCAGCTTGTTGCAACGCGGTCAGCAGGCGGCTCTTGCCGCTACCGGTCAACCCGCACAATACGCGGAAGGAAAATTTTGCGGGTAGTACCAGCAATCGTTCCCGCACATGCCGGCGATAACTTTTGTAACCGCCGTCGAGCCGCTCTGCAGCGAAGCCGATCTGGCGCAGGATGTGTGTCATCGCGCCGCTGCGTTGGCCGCCTCGCCAGCAATAGATGAGCGGATGCCATGTTCTGGGTTTATCCAGCCACTTTTCTTCAAGATGGCGCGCGATGTTGCGCGCGATCAGTGCCGCGCCTATCTTCTTGGCTTCGAACGGGGATTGCTGGTACAGCGTGCCAACGCGCACGCGCTCTGCATCGCCCAGCACCGGGCAATTGATCGCGCCGGGGATATGATCATCGGCGTATTCTGATGGCGAGCGCACGTCTACAATCTCATCAAATTCATGTAGTTGCGTTACGATTGCCAGCCCTGAGTTTTTCACTGATATTTACTTTGGAACAAATGACAGACGCGGATTATATGCGCCTTGCCTTCGAATTGGCGAGGCAGGCAGGCCATGTTTAATTTTGGTAAAAAACGAGATGATTTTTAACTTTTTCCAAAAACTTGGGCAGCCGCCAAGAGTTGGCCATCTTGCCCTTGGGCTCCCAGAAAAGATATTCCGATCGGGCAACCATCTTTTTCTATCAGCGGCATTGAGACTTGTGGCAACCCGGCGACGGTAGCGATGCAAGTATGCCGCATCGTGTTGATGCGGGCTGCTCTTGCTTCGTCTATAGACCTGCCCTTTAAAGGTGCGACACCGGGAGCTGTCGGGAAAACGACTATAGTGCCGGGAGATATGATATTTTCAATCTGACGGATTAGCTGCTTTCTGGCCGATCTTTTCTCTTCCATATCATTCCGTGTGACAGAGGATATTTTTTCCAGCCTGCCGCGAATTTCCTCGCCAAAGGTACCAAGGTTCCGGGAAATCCATTCGCCATGCGCCTGGTTCAACTCCCACCACTGGATATTTCTCAGTGCTTCGATCCAGGTTGAGAAATCAGGTTTGCCTAATTCAGCCTCGACAATCTCAACGGGCAACTCGGATAACCGTTGAATAAAGGCGTCGTACTCTGATGCGACACGGAGATCTTTCGTGTCGAACAAGTCGCGTGCTACCACAAATCTGTTGGCTTTAAATTCCGGTATTTCAATATCAAGTAATACGCTTCCCACTTTCGCCAGAACATCCGGCGTTCTGGCAAACCAGCCAGCCACGTCGAAGCTGGGTGCCATCGGGTGAACGCCTTCCAGCGAAACGGCACCATGCGTTGGGCGGAAACCATAAATACCGCAATAAGATGCAGGGATACGCACAGAGCCGGCCGTATCGGTACCCAGGGCAAAATCTACTAGCCCACCGGCGACCGCTGATGCAGATCCGCTGGAAGAACCGCCCGGAATCCTATCCGGACATTTGGAGTTTAACGGGGTGCCATAATGCACGTTTTCGCCATCAAGGGAAAAAGCCATTTCGTCTGAAATGGTTTTGCCCGCCAGGGTGGCGCCTTCATTTAACAGCATTTCAATAGATGGTGCCGTTGCCTGGGCTAGCGGGTGTGTGTTTTTCCAGTGGGTATTCCCGGCACCAGTAACAAATCCTTTGACATCGTAGAGCTCCTTTACCGCAAAAGTCAGCGATGAAAGCTTTCCCCTTCTGTTTGGGCCAACCGTAATCATTTCACCGGGTACAAAAGCATTGCATGTGTCAGCTGGTTTCATAAGCAGGCTCATTGGGTAGAGTAGATTAAAGGGGCGGATGCGTGCAGTGCGGTGAGCAATAAACTGCATCAGAATTGCATGCGTGTTGGTGCATATTCAGAACCGTAGTAAATCCAATTTCCATGCAGTCATGTTAGATGAGATACCATGACTGCCGCCAGACGGCATTCTCATGGTCATCCCGTTGTGGTGTAAGTCGGGTATCCAGTCATGGATATGCGAGATTACTGCATTCGCGGCACTGAGCAGGCCGTGCCGTCCATAGCGACTGGTTGCCGCTCTGGTGGGCGGCGAACTGGGCAAGAAATAAGAAAGACCGGTGATTACGTTTTAGTTACGGCAAACGCCCGTTTGCACGGGTATTTCTATTCCGTTTTTAGTGCAACGAACACTTCGTCCAGCATCTTCTTGGCATCGCCGAATAACATGCGGTTGTTTTCCTTGTAGAACAGCGGATTATCAACACCTGCATAGCCGGAGGCCATGCTGCGCTTCATCACGATGGAGGTCTTGGCTTTCCAGACTTCCAGCACCGGCATTCCGGCGATGGGACTGTTCGGGTCATCCTGCGCAGCCGGATTCACGATGTCGTTGGCACCGATGACCATAGCGACATCGGTATTCGGGAAGTCCGCGTTGAGTTCGTCCATCTCGAACACAATGTCATAGGGCACTTTGGCTTCGGCCAGCAGCACGTTCATATGGCCGGGCATGCGGCCAGCGACCGGGTGTATGCCGAAGCGTACGTTGATGCCCTTTTCGCGCAGATGCTTGGTGATCTCGTAGACTGTATGCTGGGCCTGCGCCACCGCCATGCCATACCCCGGCACGATGATTACGTTCCTGGCTTCGCGCAGCAGTTCGGCGGTTTCGACCGCACTGACCGCCACCACTTCGCCAGCCGGTTGCGCGTCGCCGTTGGCCGCAGCCGGCGTCCCGCCGCCGGTGCCGGTGCCGAAGCCGCCCGCGATCACGCTGATGAAATGACGATTCATCGCCCGGCACATGATGTAGGAGAGGATGGCACCGCTCGAACCCACCAGCGCACCGGTGACGATCAGCAAGTCATTCGACAGCATGAAACCAGTCGCCGCCGCCGCCCAGCCGGAGTAACTGTTCAGCATCGACACCACTACCGGCATGTCAGCGCCGCCGATGGCCATCACCATGTGGATGCCGAACAACAGCGCGATTACGGTCATTACGGTCAGCGGCAACATGCCTGCGTTTACTGATGCGGAATGCAGGAACTGCCATCCGGAGTAAATGACGATCAGCAGTCCAAGGAGATTCATCCAGTGACGTGCGGGCAGGAGCAGGGGTTTGCCGCCGATCTTGCCCGACAGCTTGCCGAAGGCGATTATGGAGCCGGAGAAAGTCACCGCGCCGATTAGAATGCCGATGTAGATTTCCATCTCGTGGATGGCTTTCTCCGCACTGGTTAAGTGGGCCGCTGCCGCCGGGTCGATGTAATTCGCAAAGCCGACCAGGCAGGCGGCCAAGCCCACCAGGCTGTGCATCAGCGCGACCAGTTCGGGCATTTGCGTCATCTGCACTTTGCGCGCGGCGTAGAGCCCGACGCTGCCGCCGACCACCATGGCACCGATGATCCACGGAATGCCGGCCATCGTGACGCGGGGGCCGAAGATCGTAGCCAGCACGGCGATGGTCATGCCGATCATACCGTACAGATTGCCGCGCCGTGAAGACTCCGGATTGGAGAGGCCGCCGAGGCTGAGGATAAAAAGAATCGTCGCGCCGATATAGGAGACGGTTGCCAAGCTTTCAGACATGATTATTTACC
>CAITJF010000155.1 GCA_903892645.1 uncultured Nitrosomonadales bacterium
AACCGCACCTTCACAACCGAGGAAGTAGATGGAATACTTCACAACGATCTGGCTAGATTTGAACGGGGGGTCACCACTCTCTGTCCTATCAGCCTTACACAAGGTCAGTTTGATAGCCTGTGCAGTTTCTCTTTTAATTGTGGTCTGGGAACTCTCCAGCGCAGTACGCTCAGGCAGAAGCTCCTACGAGGGGAGACAGAGGATGCGGCGCAGGAGCTTCTGAAGTACGTCATCGGCGGCGGCAGGGTGCTGCCGGGGCTGGTCAAGAGGCGCCAGGACGAGAGAGCAGTATTTCTCGGTACGCCTTGATCGCGTCCTTGCGTTCGCATTGCAATTGCTGGATCAGGTCGTGATCCTGTTGAAGCTGCTTATAGGCCGCTTCTGCGAATTGGATTAGCTGGTCTAGCGGCCATGTGCTGAAGTTCGGCATCTAATTTCTTTCGTAACCAAGTACTACCACCTAACCGTAGGAACGTGATGTGCTGCGCCTCAGTCAGTCTGGCGCTCATGTCTGGCGCGATATAGTGTGGGCCTGTCAGTCCGCTTTTGGGTCGTGCCATATGCCGTGTGCCTCCTCAATTAACCTGACATACATCGTCATCCAGCTACCCCACCGCTTGTTTATCTCAGCTTGCGTCAAGGGTGTTAGCGGCGTCCAATGCTCCAACACATGGTTCAGCCGCCTGTCGAGTTCATCGAAGGCTTCGTCTTCTTCAGTCATAATTCTTTCTCTTTAATTTAGCCTCAATAAGTTTTGTTAAGCAGATTACGGTCAAAAGAAGTTCCCCCCACTCTACGTCAGCCAAAGCGTCATTTATCTCGTTATCCGTCAGGTTTACCCATTCCCGTTCAAGGTACAGGGGCCGCATCGTCTGCCCCCGGTCAGCATGATCGGGGTGCTTGAACAGGTTCCCTTGCCCGTCCATCCATGCTACTGGTTCATTCATCTTGTTCCCCAAAAGTAACCCCAAAGAAACCCGGTAGCAAACACCACCGCGAACACGCCTACGATAGCCAGTCCTGTACGGATCACGCCGACTACGGTGTCAGCGCGGTTAGTTTCAAACTCTGTCGAGTTCAGATACTTGTAGTCAGTCATGTTCACCTCTGCTTGTTTTAGATACATGATCCATTGCCCCCGGCCTTGTGGGCGCGGGCCAGTCGGTCTTGTAAGTGCCGGGGTCTTTCAAGGTAGAGAATGTCACCGCTGGCGCTTCGCCTTCCCGCTTCACACGCGGCTCGAACTTGCCCCGGAACAAGGCGGTCATAGACTTCTGGCTTAACTTTATCTCGCTCATAGCTGCACCTTCTTCTGCACCTGCACGGCCAGTAGCCACGCCCAAACAGCACCTCCGGCTACTTTGGCAACAAATTGCATTGCGACAATTTGAGGCATTAGCATACCAAATGCAATTGTTGGAAACAACAGGCTATCAACCGCAGCGCCCACCACATTAGAACCGTTGGCGCGGAACATCCATGACCCGCGCAACCGCGTAAACGCGCCCCAGTCCACAAGCGATGAAGCCGTAAACGCACACGCCGACGCGATGGCGATCTGACCGGCGGCAGGGTTGAGAACATAAGTAAGCGCGCCAGTTGCGGCTATCAGCGCGCCCATTTGCCAAACGCGCAGTCGAACATGCAGCCAGTCGCGCAGGGCAAGGTCTAAACCAATCAAAAAGAATGCATTGATTGGGCTTATTGCAGGGCCAAAAGCCACTACAAGCAGGTTGGCCGCAATCATGGCGGCTAAATATAGAGCAATTGCAAAGTAGAGAATCATGGTCTTGTCGTTTCAATAGTGACGCCGTGGTGATCCGCGACGAGGGTTTGTTTTCCGCCAAATTTTTTATGCAAATCTTCAGCAATCAGTTCGTGAAAGCCGCTGGCGTAGTTTTTAAATTGGTCAATGATGTCTTCTACCGGAATTATTTCTTCTGTGGTAATCTCCAAAAAATATTTGATGCGCGTTTCGTTGAGAGGGCATAAGCAAAAAAATTCAGTCTTGTAGGTATTCATAAATTGACGGTGCGTTGTGTGACTCAATGCGTGATCGCATGACTTGCGCGCGCGCTTCTTTAGTGGGGGGCAAATAGTTCCCCTTTGCCCAATTCTTGTCAATGCCGACATTGCGGCCAATGTTGGTTGAATCGGCGCTGGCAAGCGGAAGGCGCGTAAATACTTTTGGGTTTAGCATCCGAAGGCCGTGCATTTTGACTAGGGGACGCCCTTGCGAGTCACAAACTACGCGCATTGCTTGGTCAATTCGTTTCCACCAAGCATCGTTTCCTACGGTGGCGTATTGGCCGCTGCTGCCAAGGCACACACGCAAGTATGTCAAGGCCATTCGCTCCAGCCTGTCTAACGATTCGTGCATATGCCATACAGGCGCGCCGAAAGCCGCCCCCAAAGGCCATTCGTCCAACAATGCGTCGTTTGCGTTTTCGTTGCCGTCAATCACATCTGGGATGACCGCAAAGTCACACGATGGGACACGCCGGCATGACTCGGCCCACTCATAAAACGGGCGCCAATCGGTTACGGGCCGCCCGGCTTTCCACGCGGAAAAAGCGCCGTTGTCAATCGCAAACGATTGGCACACCCCTATGGCTATGCCTAGTTGATCTAAATGAGCAAAACTAACAAATGCGTGCCCTCCGTTAACGGCTACTACGGCCACCGTAGCTGGCGTAATCGGTAGCCCGTGGTAGTAAATCATTTCCGTACCACCTGTACGGCCAGCAGCCACTTGTCGCCCAAGAACCGCACAGACCGCACCCAGGCGCGCATGTTGTGCCTGTTCGTGTGCCTCTCGGCGCAGTTGAAGTGCGCCCGTACCCGAGTCAAATAAGATATGTTCATCTTGCTTTCCTTAGAATTTCAATCCGTTCTCTAGCCACCCGCATCGAGTTGTAGCGTTGATGCAGCCGCTCAAGTATTGCTATACGCTTCTGCTCGACCTGCTCAATCTCCAGCAGTTCCAGAACTTGCAGTTCTGACAGCGTACTAAGCGTCCTATTTCGTTCTCGCCAGTTCAATTTTTGCCTCCAGTTCTTCGAT
>CAITJF010000156.1 GCA_903892645.1 uncultured Nitrosomonadales bacterium
CAGGAGATTGATACGGCAATGAACAGATTGAACAACCGACCCAGAAAAAGACTTGAATACAAAACACCCAGTCAGGTATTCTTCAAGTCAGGCGTTGCACTTCAAACTTGAACTCGCGCATATCATTAGTTTATTGCATGGCAAATAATGCCAGAACATAACATCTGGATTGAAAGTGCTCTTGGCGCGTTATACAAAATTCAGGACACTCCCCATGTGATTTCCGAATATTCTATACCGGTCGCCCATTAACTTGCAGGAGCCGTACTTAATGAACCAGCATGCCGAACAGAAATCTGAAGCAGACACACTTACGGCTTCAACTGGAAATCGCATGGCCTCCCTTGCACAAGTTTCGCTGGGCATGTGGAGTTTCTACTTTATTGCGAAATTAGTTCTTTATTGGCAAGAGCTGATTGGGTTTCACGTATGGGTAAACCTTGCTTTTGCCGCCTTCATTTTGCTTCCGGTAAAGCCTGTGCCTCTGTGCAGAGTAAAGCAGGGGGTGACGGCGTTACTCGCAGTGGCGTTGCTGTATTACGATTCATGGTTGCCTGCAATCGGTCGTGTATTTTCTCAAGCCTCGCTGTTATCCGGTTTTAGTATTACCTATCTAATTGAATTAGGGGGGCGTTTTATTAGCCTGCCTGTTGTTGCCATGCTGGGAATTGCCTGGGTAATATATTGGCTTGCTTCACGTTGGGTACGGGTGGATGTAATAATTATCCCCGTGATGATGGTGATGCCGATAGCAACGTTTCTTTTGAGCCCTGCGTTGAGCCCTGTCGAACAACTTGATCAGTCTGAACAAGCTACTCAGTCAATTCAATCAACCCAGCCAGATCAGCCACCTCAGCTAACCAAGCCCACGCAGTCAGCTCAACCACCCCAATCGGTTCAATCAGCTCAGCTAGCTAAGCTCACGCAGTCAACTCAATCAGCTCAGATAGCTATACCCGTACAGCCAGTTCAGTCAGCTCAGCATAGCGAAAAGGCTGAGAGTGATGTCGCTGCCAACGCAATCCCGGATATGGATAAAGTGTTACAGAAATTTTTTACACAAGAAGCGGGGCGCTCCGTTTCCTTCCCTATACCTAAAGCGGACACCATTCCATTCGATATTATTTTTATCCATGTTTGTTCGTTATCATGGGACGACTTGCGGGTAACTGGATTAGAGCACCACCCGTTGTGGCAACGTTTCGATATCATTCTAACTCACTTTAACTCAGCCTCTACTTATAGCGGACCCGCAGCGATCCGTATGCAGCGCGCCACATGCGGACAGTCTACGCATGCCAATCTGTATTCGCCCGCCCCAGGCAATTGCTACCTGATGGATAGTCTCAAACACAGCGGTTTCGAACCCGGTTTGGTGCTAAATCATGATGGGCACTTTGATAAGTTTCTTCAGACCGTTCAAATACAAGGTCGCTTGAATGCTCCGCTTATGCCGCTTAACGGGGTTGCCATTACCCAGCATGCATTTGACGATACGCCCATTTACGAGGATTTGTCCGTGCTTGGCCGTTGGCTGGAAAATCGTCAGAAATCAAACAGCCCGCGCGTGGCAATGTATTACAACACAATAAGTTTGCATGACGGCAACCACTTGGCCGGAGCCAATTCGAAGCTGAACAGTAGTGAGAATTACAAAATACGTCTGACCAAGCTATTGGACGATTTGGAAAAGTTTATGCAAAATATCGAAAAGTCGGGAAGACGTGCTGTTGTAGCGATGATTCCCGAGCATGGAGCGGCATTGCGCGGCGACAAAATGCAAATTGCCGGATTGCGTGAAATCCCCAGCCCGGCGATTACGCTGGTGCCCGTTGGAATCAAGGTTATTGGAGGCAATATCCAGCGTGAAGGGGATACGCTGTCAATTGCCAAGCCCACCAGCTATTTAGCGGTATCGCATATTATTGCGCGCCTGATGGAAGCCCCTCCCTACACGAAAAAAAGTTTTGCCCCATCGGATTACACCGCCGATTTGCCCGCCACGCCGTTTGTAGCGCAGAATGACGAAGTGGTTATGGCCGGCTACAAGCAACGTTATTATCTGCGCCAGGACGCATCGGAATGGATCGATTACACTGATTTTGATACTGTGGCAAAAAACCATGAGTGAAAACAGCACGGTTCCAGGCAAAAATAACGCTGCCAAAAACAGCAATATGGATGCATACCTCGAAGAGCGGGCAAAACTCGACGCGCAGTTCGCCAACAAGTTCACCAAATTCATCACGGTCATGTTCACCGACCTCAAGGGCTCGACGACGATTGCCGAGAACGAGGGGGACATGGTCAGTCGCATGCTAATCAAAGCGCAAAACGATATCCTCCTGCCGGCAATTAAAGAGAATAACGGCGTTTTTATTAAATCAATTGGTGATGGCAGTTTGTCCTATTTTGAAAACGCGCTTGATGCCTTGCGTGCAGCAGCACGTATTCAGAAGGAGATGGACACCCTCAACATGTCGCATAAATTCAAGTTTCCGGTTTTTATGCGGGTTGGCATGCATTCCGGGAAATGCGTGGTCGAGGAAAACGATATCTACGGCGATGTTGTGAATACGGCGTCCCGCTTTGAATCTGCTGCCGATGGCGGAGGAATCCTGATATCCGAGGATACCTACAATGCATTGTCAGACAAATCGGAAATTTATTGCCGTTTTGACAAGCAAGTAACGCTCAAGGGCAAGAAGGAACCATATAACGCCTATAAGGCATTCTGGAACCCGCGTGAGGTCGAACTCGATAAAACACAAGGCAACCAAACGCCCGTCGCCGCGCCCACCTCAAGGTGGAAACTTGCACTGCTTATCGTCATCCCTTTGCTGATCGTTCTTGTGTTTACCTTGTGGCGGCCGATCAAGGACAAAATATCAGTTAACAAGGACACCCGTTCCATCGAGCATAACGTCACCGAGTCCAAATAGTCCCTAGCTTCCCGATGCCCGGCCCAGTTTTCGGCTGGCGCGATAGCGCCGGAGTGCCAGATAGATTGCGAAAGCAAGACCGATGCTCAGTAGTATTATCAGGGCATAGTACAAATACGGATGAGCGTAGAGATAGGATTCCAGCTTGGATACCTTGCCTTCTTTCCCTGTCGTGTATGACTCACCAACTTTGTAACTGTATACCTTGGGTTTTTGGAAATGCGCGCCCATGTCCACCAGCATCAACCCGCCTTCTGCCTGTACCTGTACTTCGGGTTCCAGTAGCGCCTGGCTGAATTTGAGCAGCGAGTTTCCGTTTTCTGCCGCAACAACCAGGACGGTGCGCCCTGTTTCAGAAGACGATTCAAATTCCATAAGGTAGCCGCGTCCATCGCCCATCTGGCTTGATTGTTTGCTGTGAGCTATGGTGTATTCCCCATCCCAATCACGCACAACGGGATAAGGGACATTTGACTTGTCGCCGATAAATAACGCGGATTTTTTTTCGAATTCGCGCGGTATCTTGCCCGGTGGTCCGATCACGATGAGGTCGCCCTTCAAGTCCTTGGGTGGTTTTGTGTCTATCTGCATTGCCAGCAGGGGAAACCCGTTTTTCTGGGTGATCATCCCGATCAGGTTCATGGTCGCGGCGACAGAATCCGCATCGACCTCCGACAGGTAAATTTTGGATTCAAATCCATCCGGCCAGCGTGTGAACGGAAATCCGTTCAGCATGAATAACTCCAGTTTGGGCAACTCGACAAAATGGGGCATGTCTGGAAAAGTCAGGGTCGAGTTCTCAAAAATGGTGAGGAACATGTTGCCCAGCAGCGCCACATCGCATTCCTGGAGCGGCGGATGCAATTCCACCCCGAAGGCAATGACGTTGTTTCCAGGCTTGAACAGATAGGTCGGGATATCGATGACGTAATCATCGAAGAATGAACCATCCCTGTTGCCGAGGTGGATGGCCTTGACCGCCTTGTCGTTGACTATGATATTGAGCGCCGAGGTATCGTGCAAACCAGCGCCGTAGGAAAAATTCAGGTGGATCTTGGCGCGCAGATTCTGCTGGATCATGAAGTCCACCGGCAGGCGGAAGTTGATGGTTTTACCGGTTGGGTTAATTCCCTTGAACGTGGTGGAAGGGAAATTCAGCGTCTTGAAAGCGTAGGTCTTGTTTGCATGCACCACCTCGCGTCCGCCATAGGCTTCAATATCGGGCATCTTGAAGCTGAAGGCGTTCAGTTCCTGAGAACCCGGAAAACCGAAGGAAATATTTGCGAAAGTTTCGGCGGCGAGCTTGACGTGGTCATACTTCTCTCCGGTTACTGCCAACAGCACATGTTTGGTATCGAACTGCCCATTTCCTGCGGGCAATGAAAAAATCTTGAGATAGCCGCCCTCGACCTTGCCCAAGCTCAACCCCCTGGCATTCAGGAAGTTGTTGACGAAAGCTTGGCGTCCCACCAGCACATTATCCACGCCTGGCTTGATATTTTGCGAAACGGTGAAGGTGACCTTGCGGTAATCGTAGCGCCGTGCGATTCCGGATGACGCGATGCCAAGCGAGGTCAGGGATTCTGCGGACTGGTCTTCCGTGATCAGGTTAACATGGCCCTCCGGAAGGATTTTAGGGTCAAAAAGGAAGTCGGCAACGCTCGACAGCGCCAGTGGCACGGCTTTCTCTTCATACTCTACTTCCAGGGTGGAATCCTTCAGGTTGATGGTCGTCCATAAGTCAGGAGAGCATGGTTTTTCGCATTGTTTGCCCAGAACCGGTATATGCTGGGAAGCGGCAAATGCAATCTTGTTGTAGCCCGGTTCGAGATATTGTATTGGCAGGTTTAACTTGACCAATACATCCGGGCTGGCCGGGTTCAGCTTGGCTTGCGCGACCGGAACATCGTTCACTTTGATCGCCAGCTGGGCGAGTTCACCCAGCAGATTGTTGGATGAGGTGTAATGCAGGTTAATGGCCGCTTTCTTGATAACCCAGCGGTCTGAAATGGGAATGTTAATAATCTTCTCGTCACTGGTGCAGGTGAGCGTGATGGTCGGCGAGGGTGCAAGCTTATCCAGGGGTATCTGCAGCGTCAGGGCCGTTGATACTGCCGGCAGCAACAGACCTAACAGAAAAGCAGAGAGTAAGCGTAGTGTCATACTGCGCCCAAAGCGCGTTGAATTGTTTTTGCCAGCCATTTATGCCCCCGCCATGTTTTTCGTAACATTACCCAAAGCATTGCAGCACTCTGGCTGGAACCCTTGGTTCCCATCCTTAACAAGCGCCACAGCATTTTCAATACGCCGCCGGAATTGGAGCGCTCCGCCCATTTTTCCAGCCAACGTTTGCTGTCGCCGTACACATATGCCACTGCTTCAGCATATTTTTCGGGGTTGAGCAGATACTCTGCCCCGCAGCTATACACCCCATTATTTTCAAATGGGCGCTGCAATTTTGCCTCGAATTGAAAAGTTCTGCCACGGCTATTTTGCACCTCCAGCATGACGCGCTCCTGATTGACCAGAGGGTAGGGTGTCTGCACCCGGAAGCTCATTCCCTTGAGAGAAATATCACCGACTTCACCCGCCAGTTCCAGATTGAGGCGCGGGAAAGATACCTTGACCGGTTCCTTGACATTCACGCGATGGAAGAAGCGAATCTGCTTGCGCTCCCAGAACGCACCCAGCGATATGGTCAGCAGGAACAGGTTGTAGACACACCATACCCCCGTAATGATGAGCGTATCCCGCAGAATCGGTTCTGAAAACCACTTGAAGGCTCCAATCACGATCGCCAGGCAGTTCACGGCAATGGCAATAAAGAAAATGATCGCCAGAGGATTCAGGGATTCATCGTCCTGGGTTTGCCCCTTCGGGGTCACCTTGAACGATGGCTTGCTCGGGTTGAGTATTACCGAGATTACGGCCGGAACCAGAAAAATTGCCTGCACGCTCTCATACAGCTCGGAAAAGAAAGGTTCGCGTGTCCGGCCGTAAAAGAAATCCATCAAAACAAATGTCGAGAGCACATAAGGCAGGCTGTACTGCAGAATTTGCATCAGGGAGGCATGGTAGATCGACAGGCCGAGAATCAGGAAAAGGGCCGGTGCAATGTAAAAAGTAAGGCGTGCAAACCCGAAAAACCAGAAAAAACAGGAATTGAAATAGCAGATGCGTTGTTGCAGGCTCAATCCGGGCGCCAGCAACGGGTTATTCATTATGAACAATTGCACCATGCCCTGTGCCCAGCGCGTGCGTTGCAGAATGTAATCGTCGTAGTTTTCCGGGGAAAGTCCGCAGATCATGGGCATATCCATGTAGGCGCTGTTGTATCCCTTGCTGTGCAACTGGAATGCGGTCTCGGCGTCCTCGGTGATGGTCTTGCCGGAAATGCCGCCGACTTCCATCAGGCAGCTGCGGCGCAGCAGGGCTGCGGAGCCGCAGAAGTAGCTCGAATTCCAGAAATCAAGAGAGCGGTGGATTTCGCGGTAGAACATGTCGTTCTCACCGTTGGTGCTGCTGACGCTCGCCGCACTTTTTTCCACCGGGGTCGGGTTGATGAAAAAGTGCGGCGTTTGCACCACGAATAGCTTGGGGTCGGCCAGAAAGTATTCAACGGTGCGCGTCAGGAAATCGCTGGTCGGCACATGGTCGCAGTCGAGCACCAGGATCAGCTCGCCGTTGGTATGGTTCAGCACATGGTTGAGGTTGCCCGCCTTGGCGGAACGGTTGGTTTCACGGGTGATGTATTCAACATCCAGCTCTTGCGCCAATGCGCGCAAGCGATAATGGCGTTCCCATGCCTCTTGCGATGAACCCGGCTGATTGCGTTTGTTGAGAGTGCCGCCGTCGTCGCAGATGGTGATGCGCAGTTTGTTTTTGGGATAATCGAGCTGGGTGGCTGCGATAGTGGTGATACGGATAATTTCGTCGGATTCGTTGTAGGTGGGAATGAACACGTCCACTGAGGGATATTTGGAAATATCCTCCGGCAACAGCGCCGGTCGGTTGCGCATCGGCCACAGGTTGACGAACATGCCAAGAAAATGGATGGTGATGGCATAGACCTCCGCGAGGTAAAGTAGTGCCATTCCCAGGAAATCCAGCGGACCGGTATAGACCAGGCTTTCGAAGCTGCGCCAGAGGAGGTAGCGCAATGCCAGGTATCCCGATAGCAGAATAAACAGGAAGCGCCAAGGCGGGCGCTTGAACAGCTGCCACCTGGACAACACAAACAGCAGAAGCAGGCAACCCCAACTCAGCAGCAGCTGGCGTTTAGCATCGAAATGCTCCATGGATATATCCAGCAGGTACAGCAGCATACCGGCGAAGAGGAATGCTAGCCCGGTTTTCAGCTTTTGCAGTAACCCATGGTGGCCTATCCATAGTGCAAATTTTGTTGTCATATTTGGCTTTACGAACTTTTAGGATTGCTACGCCTAACAAAGCTCAAAAAAAGGGGCGGTCAATCCCATTTTGCCGGTTGAGCTACGCCATATCCCTTTACACCATCCACGCGGAGGCTCTTGAGCGTGTTCCGCTCTTCAATGGTTTCCACCGACTCGGCGATGACATAAATGCCGAGGCCGTGGGCGAACTTGGCCAGAGACTCGACGAAGAATTGGTTGTCCTTGTTTTCCTGAATGCCGCGGGTATAGCTGCCATCGATCTTGATGTAGTCGAGCTTTAGCGTGCTCAGGTAGTTGAAGGATTGGAATCCTTTTCCAACTTGGTCAAGCCCGGTTTTGGCACCGGTCGCGGCAACACATTCCACCCAGCTGCGTAGCGCATCAAGATTGTCAGTGGCACCATGCTCCCTCAATTCAAATGCAATGCGTGGAGCTACATCCGCATGTTTGCGCAGGATGTCGCACAGCCAGGCCACGAAGCCACTGTCCTTGATCGACATCGGAAACAGGTTTACCGCCGCCACAATGTTCGCGTTTTCCGGGTGCCCAAGGCGTGCCAGTGTTTCGCTTACAACCTGCTTGTCAAAGTCCTGGGTAAGATGGAGGTGTTTAGCCATGGGGATGATGCGGCTGGCTGGAATTAGCTTCTCGTTGCTGTCGTAAATGCGCAGCAGCACCTCGTATTGGAGAATCTGGGTGTCGTCCTTGCAGGACATGATTGCTTGCCGATGCAGGATGATGCGGCGCTCCGCCAGCACGTTGCTTAGCACTTCCATCCAGTGCGATGCAGGGTGTAAACCAGTATCGTCAGTCTTCCTGCTGTCGCTGATATGAAACGCATTGGATCCATTGATCTGGGATGTCCTCAGGGCCATATCGGCTTCCGACATTAATTGCCCAACAGTCTGTCCGTGGTAGATGGCGGCACCGACATGGCCAATATTGCTTGTGTCGGTCAAGCCGCGTTCCTGAAGTTTGACAAGGGACAGGGCAAGTTTTTCAGCAAGCGAACGCACACCTTCATCCACTAAATCCTGGGTCAGGATAGCAAAGTTGGCATCGCTCAGGTGCGCCACGATATAGTGAAGATGGGGTGTTTCCTTGCAGACTTCTTCGAGCAGCGTACCGCACCCGCGTAGCAGTTCGACACCAGCCCTGTATCCTTTGCGTTCGGTGAAATTCCGGAATTCGTGGAGCTCAATGAGAATAAGCGCGTTAGTGGATGAGGTTCTTCGTGTTTTTGTTACCTGGGTTAGCTGAATATCGAAATATTTCCGGTTGGCGAGGCCGGTGAGCGCGTCAACATAGGTGTCGGCCTGCATGCGTTCCATGGCATCCGCCTGTTCCTTGAACATCTCCTTTACTTTGTTGGACATCATGTTCATGGCGCTGACGACATTGCGTAATTCAAGTGTCCATGGCATCTGGTCTTGTACCGTGTATTCACGGTTGCAGATCGCCTTGGCCTGCGCTTCCACGGCGCGTAGCGGCTGCAATACATGGCGCAGGGCAATAATGCCAAGCAGCATGGCGAAACCGGAAAATCCGAGGAACCACCAGAAAGAGGTCACGCTGCTGCTCCACAGCGAGGAGTAGGCGTAACCAGGATTGGCGCTGACACGTATCTTGCCCCACTTTTTCCAGCCTGCCATGATTATGGCTTCGCCACGGGGTGTATCAAGGGCAATCCAGTTGATAAACCACGCGGGAACATCCTTCACGACGGCGGGTTGAATGCGCTCGATAACAGTCTTTCCGTTGATATCCGTAATCACCACTTCACGGTAGTAGCCGCTGTCGGAAATAGCATTGATCTCACTTTCAACAAAAGCTATCTCGCCCTTTGCGATGTGTGGCGACAGGGACAGGCCCAGTGATGTCGCCGAATCTTGGGAAATGTTGCGCAGCTGGTTGTTAAGGTAACTGCGGGTGTTTTGTATATTGATTACCACCGATCCGATAAACATCAGGATAAACAGCGTGGCAATTACGATGATTAGTTGGCGCAGAAGAGTCATGATGCTTTCCTTAATAAATTATGCATTGCTAAATTAATTATTATTATTCAGCCAATAAGAATTCTTTGCCCATGCGGGCATTCATTTCATTCCATAGATCAACATGGCCTGACGCTGCGGAGCGCCCATCGCCGCGTTCCTTGGCAAGCCACAATCCGTCTCCATTGAAACTGTATATGGGAATCAGGTCGTTGCGCTCATTGGCCGGTTTGACCTCTCCGTCCAGGTTGTCGAGCACCAAAGGCATGGCATCGGGTCTGGGGTAGTAGGTCAGCACCATGTGCGCCTGATCGGCTGGTGGGAGAGTTGTGGCAGTGACGTAGGTGATTTGCAACTGGTCTATGCTGACCCCAAGAGCCAGCAGCGTAAAGTATTTGCTGATTGCAAAGGCCGCATGGCCGCCACCGTTGCGCGCCAGCATTTCTACAGGGGTGGGCCAGTAGTTGCGCTTGCCCCAAAGCTCCATGTCGGATTTGAAGGGGATGCGGTTGAAAAAATCGTTGGTCAGTTCCAGCTTCTCGGCAACGGACTTCCTTTTGTTGCTTGCGATCAATTTGGTCCAGGCAAGGAGCCGGCGGGGAGCGGTCGGACCGTATGTTGCCTCGGCGCCTATGAGGACTTTTTGCGTGAGCGCAACGACGTAGCTCTCCTCGGCGATCAGTGCCTGGGCGATAAGGAGAAAAATCATGCCGAGAGCGACACAGGATGGGAGATATTTAGTCTTCATTTGGGTGTGATGGCGCGGCTTTCTTGCTGGGGGCATGTCCGCACATGTTCAGGGTAGCGGGATGAGGAACGCCATGGCGCTACGCAATTGGTGCATATTTATTTTCAAGCATTGCCTTGAGCCTAAAGTGCTAATAATAGTAATTGGAATTTAGTTGATGCGATCACACTTTGCTATGTAAATTATTTTTTATTCTTATGAAATGTGTGCTGATCCACGTTTTAATTTCTCCTGGCACAGCCCGGTAAGATCGTAAGCGTAAACCGGGCAACAACTTATTATAAAATAACAGATTTTCCCCATATGCACCATATGCCTGATTGACTATATGGTTATGCGATGCCTTCTCATGAGCCCATAGGTGCACGCTTTCGCTAGGGGTTGTATGTCTAACCCGCGTTATCTCAGCTGCTGTGTGGTGAGTTTACCCAAGTAGTGATTAATCAAGCCATTGGTCGAGGAATCGTGCGAGGAAGCACGCTGTTTGCCCTGAAGTTCCGGCAGTAATTTTCCGGCGAGTTGTTTGCCGAATTCGACGCCCCATTGGTCGAATGAATTGATGTTCCATACGATACCTTGCACAAACACCTTGTGTTCATAGAGGGCGATCAGCATTCCCAGTGTGTACGGGTCGAGTTTGTCAAACAGTAGCGTGTTGCTCGGGCGGTTTCCCGGAAATATTTTATACGGTAGCAGCGATTCCAGTACCGCACCGTTGAGTCCTTGCGCTGCGAGTTCGGTGCGAACCTCTTCAACGGTTTTGCCCAGCATCAGTGCCTCGGTCTGTGCGAAGCAGTTCGACAACAGCATGGCGTGGTGCTCACCCATTGGATTATGGCTGACAAGCGGTGCGAGGAAATCGGTAGGGATCATGCGCGTGCCTTGGTGCAGTAGTTGGTAGAACGAATGCTGTCCATTGGTGCCGGGCTCCCCCCACACTACCATTTGAGTCGCGTAATCTGTTTCGTGGCCATCACGGTCTACGCACTTGCCATTGCTTTCCATTTCCAGTTGTTGCAGATAGGCGGGAAAGTGTTGCAGATATTGATCATAGGGCAGGACGGCGCACGAAGCGGCATCAAAGAAATTGGCATACCAGATGCCGAGCATACCCATGATTACCGGCATGTTGCGCTCGAAGGGTTCTTCACGGAAGTGCTCGTCCATGGCATGGGCGCCAGCAAGCAACTGTTCGAAATTATCCATGCCGATATAAAGCGCGATGGGCAGGCCTATGGCCGACCACAGGGAATAGCGGCCACCGACCCAATCCCAGAATTCAAATACGTTGTCTGGATTGATGCCGAACCTGGATGTTGCGGCGAGGTTAGTCGAGATGGCCACAAAATGTTTTGCAACGGCCTCTTCATTGCCCAAATGTTTAACCAGCCATGCACGCGCGGAGCTTGCATTGGTAAGAGTTTCCTGGGTGGTGAAGGTTTTCGAGCTGACGATAAACAGCGTGATTTCCGGGTCGAGGTGCTTGAGGGTTTCCGCAATATCCGTGGCATCCACATTGGAAACGAAGTGCGCGTTCAGTTGCGTGCTGCCATAAGGCTTGAGCGCCTCGCAGGCCATCAGCGGCCCCAGCGCGGAGCCGCCGATGCCGATATTTACTATGTCCCGGAACGGTTTGCCGGTATGCCCGCGCAACGAGCCGTTGCGCACGGCCTCGGAGAAACGGCGCATATGATCCAGCACGCGGTGCACGTCCGGCATGACATCCTTGCCATCCACATAAACCTCAGTGCCGCGCGGCGCGCGCAATGCAGTATGCAACACGGCACGCTGCTCGCTGGTGTTGATTTTTTCGCCGTTGAACATGCGTGCAATCCACCCATCCAGCTTTGACTGGCGCGCCAGGTCCAGCAGCAGCGCAAGCGTTTCTTTCGTGATGAGGTTTTTCGAGTAATCCAGTAACAGGCCATCGAGTTGCAGCGAAAACTTTTCAAAACGCGCCGGGTCAGCACGAAACATCTCGCGCATGGTTTGTCGGCTTGTGACGGGTTGATGCGCCGATATGGCTTGCCAGGCAGGTGAATGGGTTAGATTTGACATGGTTGTAATCCAATTATTTGCTGCACGTTAATCGGCGTGTAGTACAAACAATTTGCTACGCGGGATCCTCGTAACATCAAACGAGAATGCTGCCCTGTAACATGCAAGCCGGGCATTAAATGCCGTTATTTTCAGGCATTGAGCTTTGCATCAATTTCCGCCTCGGCAGCTGTCCAGTCTGTCATTGCGTAATTGCTGTTAAATCCGTGCCGCTCGGCCAAAAAATAGGCAGCGGTGGCGATCATCTGGTAACGTTCTTCGGGCGAGACGGTGATTTTTTTCACAGTCTTTTTTGGGGCAATTTTTGCGGCTGTGGCGGCTTTTGCAGCTTTTGGCGCACTCACTTTTTTTGCCGGGACAGCAGCTTTTTTTACCGGGGTTGCTGCTACTTTTTTGGTGGCGGTTTTGGTTGCTGGTTTTACCGCAACAGCTTTTTTGGCGAGAGGTTTTTTGGCCGGTGTGCTGTTTGCGGTCTTGGTGGTGGCTTTCTTGCCGGTTGCTGTGCGCGATGTAGCCATGACAATTCCCTTTTTAGGTTGGTAATACGGTGTTACAAATTATGCCGGAGCCAGAATAATACAAGCCAGCGGGGGTAATTCTATTTCGGCGGAGTAGGGTTGTCCCATCCATGGTATTTGCTCGGCACGGATTTCGCCCGCGTTGCCGAGGTTGCTGCCGCCATAATAATACGAATCACTGTTGAAAATTTCCCGATAGGCGCGATCTAACGGCAGCCCGATGCGATAACGGTGGCGCGGAACCGGGGTAAAGTTTAAGGCAGAAACGACTGTTTCGCCATTACGCCCATGGCGCAGAAAGGAAAGCAGCGAAAGATTGGTGTCATTGCAGTCCATCCAGGAAAAGCCGCATTGTTCGAAGTCCTGTTCGTACAGCGCCGGCAGGCTGCGGTACAAGTGGTTCAGGTCGCGCACCATGTTTTGTATGCCGCGATGGGATTCGAGTCCGAGTTGCCACCATTCAAGCTCCCAGCTTGAGCGCCATTCCAGACCTTGGCCGAATTCGTTGCCCATGAAATTGAATTTCTTCCCCGGGCTTAACATCTGGTAAGCCAGCAACAAGCGTAGATTGGCAAATTTCTGCCACGCATCGCCGGGCATTTTGTCGAGCAGTGAACCTTTGCCATGCACGACTTCATCATGCGAGAACGGCAGCATGAAATTTTCGGTGTAGGCATAAAGCTGGCTGAAGGTAAGTTGGTTGAGGTGGTAACGGCGGTGTACCGGATCATGCTGCATGAAGCTGAGTGTGTCGTTCATCCAGCCCATGTTCCATTTCATGGAGAAGCCCAGCCCGCCGAGATAGGTCGGGCGCGATACGGCAGGCCACGAGGTGGATTCTTCGGCTATTGTCAACGCTCCCGGAAACAGGTCATGTGCCATGATGTTGAGCTCGCGCAGGAAATCAATGGCCTCCAGATTTTCGCGGCCACCGTATTTGTTCGGCAGCCATTCATTGTGCTTGCGCGAATAGTCGAGGTACAGCATGGAAGCCACGGCATCCACGCGCAGGCCGTCGAAGTGAAATTGCGAAAGCCAGTAATGCGCGCTCGACAGCAGGAAGCTTTTCACTTCGTTGCGGCCATAGTTGAAGATGTGTGTGCCCCAGTCCTGATGGAAGCCTAGGCGCGGGTCTTCGTGCTCGTACAGCGCGGTGCCGTCGAAGCGCGCCAAGGCAAAAGCATCCTGCGGGAAGTGTGCCGGTACCCAGTCCAGCAGTACGCCGACCCCCGCCTGGTGGCAGCTATCCACGAAATAACACAGGTCGTCTGGAGAGCCGAAGCGGCTGGTCGCGGCGAAATAGCCGGTAGTCTGGTAGCCCCAGGATTCATCGAGCGGATGCTCCGAAACAGGCATCAGTTCGACATGTGTGTAGCCCATGTCTTTGACGTAAGGGATCAGGTGTTCGGCCAGTTCGCGGTAGGTATAGTGGCGCCCATCCGGGTGGCGTTTCCATGAACCGGCATGGATTTCATAGGCATTGAGCGGGGCATGCAGCCAATCCCAGTGGCTGCGCTGCTCCATCCATGCCGCATCCTGCCATGTGTGCTCGATTTTTAACCCGGCGCGCGCGGCGGTGCCGGGGCGCAATTCGAAAGCGTTGGCATAGGGGTCGGTCTTGGTCAGCAATTTGCCAGCCACATTATAAATCTCGTATTTGTATAACGCGCCCTGTTCGATACCCGGAATGAATAGTTCCCATACGCCGCTGGAGCCATGCACTGCCATCGGATAAATGCGCCCATCCCAGCGGTTGAATTCGCCTACTACGCTGACCCGTTCGGCATTCGGCGCCCATACGGAAAAACGCACGCCGGGAATGCCGTCAATCTGCATGGCATGCGAGCCGAGGATGCGATAGCCCTGATGCAGCCTGCCTTCGTTGAACAGGTGCAGATCGAAGCTGGAGATTTGCGGAGCAAAGGCGTAGGCATCGTAGGCTAAACGCTGGCTGCCATTTTCCGTGATGCGAAACTGGTAGTGGTGAGGAGGTTCGCTGTTGCCATGCCATTCAAACAAACCATCGGGATGAACACGTTTCAGCGGCTCGCTACCCGACGCGGTTTCGAGACCAATTTCGCTTGCGTGGGGATTGAATACCCGCACCACATAACCATCTTTCTCGTGGTGTGGGCCGAGATAGGCGAGGGGGTCGTGCAAACGTCCCTGCAAAAGTAATTCGGCGCGTGGATCGGATTTGATGTGGGTTTTTTTCATGGTTGATTGATTATAACCACAATTTTGCAGACTATTGCCGTAATCTGATACAGTGCGCAAAGCAGTCAAAACTTGGTGCCATAATCATGTTACCGCAAGAGCAAATTCGCCTAGTGAGCTGGATGACCAAAAACACCTATGCCATGGTGCTGGCGGGTGGACGCGGTAGCCGCCTGCATCAATTGACGGACTGGCGAGCCAAGCCGGCGGTGCCGTTTGGCGGAAAATTCCGCATCATTGATTTCGTGTTGTCGAACTGTGTCAATTCCGGTATCCGGCGTATCGGCGTGGCCACGCAATACAAGTCGCACAGCCTGATGCAGCATATTCAGCATGGCTGGAGTTTTTTGAACGGCAACTTTGGCGAATTTGTAGATTTACTGCCCGCCCAGCAATGGGTGCAGGAATCGTGGTATCAGGGCACTGCCGATGCGGTGTTCCAGAATCTGGATATCTTGCGCGAATCAAAACCCGATTATGTGCTGATACTGGCGGGCGACCACGTTTACAAGATGGATTACGGCAAGATGTTGGCCTTCCATGTGGAAAAACGGGCCGATATGTCCGTTGCCTGCATCGAGGTGCCGATCAATGATGCCAAAGGGTTCGGCGTGATGGCGGTGGATGAAGATTCGAGGGTGGTGGATTTCAGCGAGAAGCCGGATCATCCCACGCCGATTCCCGGCAAGCCTGACTTGGCGTTGGCCAGTATGGGCATTTATATATTCAATATGGAGTTCCTGAGTGAGCTGTTGGTACGTGATGCGGGCGATCCAAACTCATCCCATGATTTCGGCAAGGACATCATCCCGTATCTGTTGTCATCAGGCTACCGTTTATGCGCCCAGAGTTTCAGCAACAGCTGCGTAAAAATGGAGAGCGGTGCGCCGTATTGGCGCGATGTGGGAACCATAGATTCCTACTGGGAGGCGAACATGGAGCTCACCAAGGTTACTCCCGACCTCAACATGTATGATCAGGAGTGGCCGATCTGGACTTATCAGGAACAATTGCCGCCGGCCAAATTTGTGTTTGACGATGAAGAGCGCCGCGGCCAGGCGATTGATTCTCTGGTATCCGGCGGTTGCATCATCAGTGGCGCAACTGTGCGCCGCTCGCTGCTTTTCTCCAATGTACGCGTGCATAGCTACAGCAACGTCGAAGACTCGGTGATCCTTCCCAACGTCGAGATCGGTCGCAATGTCACGCTCAAGCGGGCGGTGGTGGACAAGAACTGCGTGATCCCGGATGACCTTGTCGTCGGGGTCGATAGCGCAGAAGATGCGAGCCGTTTTTTTGTAACTGATAAAGGCATTACGCTCATTACGCCGGAAATGCTGGGGCAGGATGTGCATGGTATTCGTTGATCATGGCTGTGGGTACCCTGCCGTAAAGAATAGTATTCATTTTTCATGACTAAACCCCTCGATCTGGTTTTTCTCTGGCATATGCACCAGCCGGATTACCGCGATTATGCCACCGGTGATTTCGTGTTGCCGTGGGTCTATCTGCACGCCATGAAGGATTACACCGACATGGCCTATCACCTGGAAAAATACCCGCAGATGAAGGCGGTGGTAAATTTCGTGCCGGTGCTACTGGATCAGCTCGAAGATTACGCACAACAATTCGCCACCGGCCAGCTACGCGATCCGCTGTTGCGCTTGCTGGTGCGCGAGAACCTGAATGAATTGAGTGAAGCCGAGCGCGATCTTGTGTTCAACAGTTGCTTCCGCAGCAACCACCACAAGATGATCGAGCCGTATCCCACCTACCATCGCCTGTTTGAATTGTTCAAGACGCTTGAACCGGCCGGCAGCGCGGGGCTTGTCTATTTATCCGGGCAATACATTGTTGACCTGATTGTCTGGTATCACTTGGTGTGGTGCGGCGAAACCGTGCGCCGCGAACATGATCTGGTTATCCGCCTGATGAGCAAGGATGAAGGTTTCGACTATGCTGACCGCAAGCTGCTGTTTGAATTGATCGGCCAGCTTGTTACCGGCATTATTCCGCGTTACCGCAGGCTGGCCGAAAGCGGGCAAATCGAGATTTCCACCACACTGCATTACCATCCGCTTGCGCCGCTGTTGCTGGATCTCAACAGTGCGCGGGAAAGCGCGCCGGAGAGCAGCCTGCCGCAATCGCAGCGCTATCCCGGCGGAAAGAGCCGTGTGCAGGCGCATCTGGCTTCCGCCAGGGAAAGCCATCGCACCCGTTTTGGGAACACCCCGCAAGGCATCTGGCCGGCTGAGGGTGCGGTTTCGACCGCGTTGCTGGAAGTGCTGGCAGAACAAAAGTGCCGTTGGGCAGCGAGCGGCCAAGGGGTGCTGGTCAACAGCCTGCGTGCTGTAAATCCATCCATACCTGGGTGCGCGCAATACCTCTATCGCCCCTACCAGTTGCAAGGTGCGGCAAGCGGCACGTATTGTTTTTTCCGCGATGATCACTTGTCCGACTTGATTGGTTTTGAATATTCCAGATGGTTTGGCAAGGATGCCGCACTGCACTTTGTTTCCCAGCTCGAAACGATAGCGCAGCAGGCGCCCGAGGGCGAAACGCCGCTGGTAAGCATCATCCTCGATGGTGAGAACGCTTGGGAATCTTATCCGTATAACGGCTATCACTTTCTGCAGGATATGTATTCCGTGTTGCAGGCACACCCGGAAATTTGCACCACGACCTATAGCGACTATCTGGACCGGCGTGATGCGCAAGGTGGACAAGGGTTTGCCAAGGACGGTGTATTGCCGCGTCTGGTTGCGGGCAGTTGGGTGTATGGTACTTTCTCCACCTGGATTGGCTCGCCCGATAAAAACCGCGCCTGGGATTTATTGTGTGTGGCGAAACAGAACTACGACATGGTAACGGCAAGCAGCCGCCTGAATGAGGCCGAGCTGAAAGCCGCCGAGAGGCAGCTGGCTTCATGCGAAAGCTCCGACTGGTTCTGGTGGTTTGGCGATTACAATCCTTCCCATGCGGTGGCGAGTTTTGACCGCCTCTATCGCAATAACTTGATGCAGCTTTACCGTTTGTTGAAATTGCCCATTCCGGCGATGCTGCACAACCCGATCAGCCAAGGCGGCGGAGCGCCGGAGGCAGGCGGCGCGATGCGGCGCGGCTCCTAACCCTTCATATGTTAGCGGATCGCGCCGGCGGCATATTGCTGCATCTGACATCCCTTCCAGGTGCGTTCGGTGCGGGTGACTTTGGCACGGATGCTTACAAATTTGTCGACTGGTTGGTAAGCGCCAACCAAACCTATTGGCAAGTTCTGCCCTTGGGCGAAATAGGCCCGGGAAACTCCCCGTACATGAGCAGTTCAGCCTTCGCCGGCAACATCCTGTTGATTGATCTCGCTGAATTGGCCAACCTGGGTTGGCTACTCCACGAGGACTTGATACCCCATCCGGAATTTCGCGCCGACAGGGTAGATTTCGCACTCTTGCACTCGTTTCGCATGGAGCGGCTGCGCCGTGCCGCCGAGAGTTTTTTTATGAGCCGTCCCGATAAAATGCACAGGTCGTATGAAGAATTCTGCCTGGCAGAAGGCGAATGGCTGGAAGACTATGCATTATTCATGACGATTGCGGAGCGCGAAAATTGGCGCGAGTGGAATCACTGGCCGAAGGATATTGCACTTAGAAATTCGCAGGTGCTACATCGTCTTAAACAGGATTGCGCCGACAAAATTGGCTTCTGGAAATTCTGCCAATGGTGCTTTGCGCGCCAATGGTCAAGATTGAAGCATTATGCCAACGAGCGCGGCGTCCGCATCATCGGCGACGTGCCGATATTCGTGGCCTATCAGAGTGCCGACGTGTGGTCGCACCAGAAGCTGTTTGAACTGGACGAAAATGGACGCCCATTCGTTGTCGCCGGTGTGCCGCCCGATTACTTCAGCGAGACCGGGCAACTGTGGGGGAATCCGCTCTACCGCTGGGATGTTCACAAGGAGACCGGTTACGCTTGGTGGATAGCGCGTTTACGATATGCACTCCGGCAAGCAGACATGGTGCGGGTCGATCATTTCCGCGGCTTTGCCGCTTACTGGGAGATTCCGGCAGATGCCCCCAACGCCATTGTCGGCAAGTGGGAGCCAGGCCCCGGAGAGAAGCTATTTGCAGCATTTGAACAAGCTTTTCCGCGCCTGCCCATCATCGCCGAAGACCTGGGTTTGATCACCCCAGATGTGCTGGAACTGCGCGATCAATTCAAGCTGCCCGGTATGCGTGTCCTGCAGTTCGCATTTGGCAATGGGGAGGCCAACCCCTTCTTGCCGCACCATTACGTGCCCAACACCGTCGCCTACACGGGAACTCACGACAATGACACCAGCATTGGCTGGTGGAACTCCTTGTCCGACCATGAGAAAATTTTTGCCCGGCAGTATCTCAGCATGGACAGCGACAGTGAGGCGATTAATTGGGTCATGATGCACGCCCTTTCCAAATCAGTGGCAAATATAGTCATCTTCCCCATGCAGGATGTGCTCGGCCTTTCCAGCGAACATCGCATGAACTTTCCAGGCCGACCGACCCGAAACTGGGAATGGCGTTTTTCATGGGACATGATCAAGCTGGAGCATACCTTGGCATTGGCGGAAATGACTACTGAATACGGGCGCAGTGGTGAAAGTGCATTGAAATAACATACCTCGCAGCAGTACAGCGGCATCGCTTCTGCGCAGGATATGGTAGCGGCTGAGCATGTACAGACCTTGTTCCTCAATATTTTTTGCTGGAAGGCAAGACGGCTGAACTGTTATTAAGGAAACGCTGAACAAGTCAGCGAACTGAATGGGCTATGCGCTATATGCGGAATGCAAATCAGATGAGAGTCAATCGTATGAAGCAAGCGACACTGGCAATGATGAATAACGGATTCGAGGCATATAGGAAGGCGACGCGCAAAGCGGAGTTTCTGTCACGTATGGACACCTTGGTTCCTTGGGCTGAATTCTGCGCGGTGATCGAACCGCACTACCCGAAGGCGGGAGATGGCCGCCGCCCAGTCGGATTGGAACGGATGCTCAGAATGTATTTCATCGCCAACTGGTTCAACCTGTCCGATGTGGCCTGTGAAGATGCGCTGTACGACGTACAGGCATTTCGTGACTTCTGCCAATTCGATCTGGGGCGCGAGCGCGTACCGGATGCCACGACTCTACTGAAGCTCTCAGGTGGCACGATCGTCGATGCCACCATCATTGTCGCCCCGAGTTCGACCAAGAACGCAGACAACGCCCGTGATCCCGAGATGCACCAGACCAAGAAGGGCAACCAATGGCACTTCGGTATGAAGGTACACATTGGAGTAGATAGCAAAACCGGCCTTACCCACAGCGCGAGCATCACCTCCGCCAATGTGCATGACAGCCAGGAGTTGCCGAACCTGCTACATGGCAACGAGACGCGACTGTATGGTGACAGCGCCTACATTGGCCAGAAAGAAGTGCTCAAACAGATTGCACCGAAGGTGCGTGACTTCACCAATAAACGAGCCAGCCGCAACACACCATTGACCGATGCGGACAAGGAAACCAACCGCAGGAAATCACAGGTGCGAGCCAAAGTCGAACACCCGTTCCGTCCGCTGAAGAGTATCTATGGATTTGCCAAGGTGCGCTATCGCGGCTTGATGAAGAATGCCAACCGTGCGTTCGCTTTGCTTGCTTTAATCAATCTCGACAAATGGGGATTGCCTCTGGCAGGACAGGTGCGCCCAGCGTGAGCAAAATGATGGAGAAATCCCCGGCATGAAGCCTGCCGGGGTGAGATAGCGATGAAAATGGATCAACTTTTTAATAATTCGGGCACGTCTGAACTCTGCTTCGATACTTGTTCAGCGTTTCCTTAGTAGCGTAGCTTCGAGGTAAACATCCACCCCACCTGCAGGAGTGATGGTCGTAGCGGGGATGCTTATCCCATTGCGCCAATTCGTTATTGCCTGCTGCTTTGCGGCGCCCGTTACCAGAAATATTACTTGATGCGCTGCTCCCAAGCGGCATGCGCTGAGCGAGACGCGTTGCGGCGGCGGCTTGGGCGAGTCGAATACCGCAATAGCGGCTGGAGCATTCGGCGTGTTGCCCAGTTCGTGACCGGGAAACAGGCTGGCGGTGTGGCCGTCTTCACCCAGTCCCAGCAGTACCAAGTCAAAAAAATCAATTTCTTCCGCTATTCGCGCATAAGCGCTGGCTGCATTCTGCGCACCCATCTCCGCAGGAATAGGGTGAATCTGATCGGGCGGAATGGCGACATGATCCAGCCATGCCTGCGCGGCCATGCGGCTGTTGCGCTCCGCATGATCGGGCGGCAGGCAGCGCTCGTCGCCGAAATACACATGCCATGCAGCCCAGTCTGTGTCGGCCTTGCGCAGCAACTCATATACCCGGCGCGGTGATGTGCCACCGGCCAGCACGATATGGAATACCCCGCGCTGGCTGATGGCCTGCTGCGCGGCGCGCAGTATCGCTTGTGCTGCCGCCTGCTCCAGTTCGGCGGTTGTGCTGTAATCGTGCCAGCGGCATTGTTGCGGTGGAGCGCTGTTTGTTAATAAAGGCATATAATCAGTTTGGTATTTATGATAACAATGATGCGATTCTACGGCTGGCACGAATTGGTTGCGTGATTTAATTGTTTCTTCAGGGGGATTTTATGCAAATGGCGATGATAGGGCTGGGCAAAATGGGCGGCAACATGGTGCGCAGGTTGTGCCGGGGCGGCATTGAGGTGGTGGGGTATGACCGTGCCTCTGAGGTGGTCTCACAGCTTGCCAAAGAGGAGGGCATGCTGGCCGCTACCTCGGTTGAGGATGCTGTCACAAAATTATCCGGCCCGCGCGTGGTGTGGCTGATGTTGCCGAGCGGCGATCCGACCGAGCAGCAAATTCGCGCGCTTGCGCCGCTGCTGTCGAAAGGCGATATCATCGTGGACGGTGGCAACTCGAATTACCACGACAGCCAGCGGCGCGGCGCGTGGCTGGCGGAGCGTGGCATCGGCTTCATGGATTCCGGTACTTCCGGCGGTATATGGGGACTGGAAAACGGCTATTGTCTGATGGTGGGAGCGACTGCGGAAGTAGCGCAAATAATGGCTCCCATCCTCAAGGTGCTGGCGCCATCCGCGGATCGCGGCTGGGCGCATGTGGGGCCGGTCGGTGCGGGACACTTCACCAAGATGATCCACAATGGCATCGAGTACGGCATGATGCAGTCCTTCGCCGAAGGGCTGGAATTGCTGCGCGGCAAGAAGGAATTTGAGCTGGATCTGGCGCAGATTACCGAGCTGTGGCGGCACAGTTCGGTGGTGCGTAGCTGGTTGCTTGATCTCACTGCAGAAGCGCTGAAGCATGACCAGAAATTGACGGGAGTGGCGCCTTATGTGCCGGATTCCGGCGAAGGCCGCTGGACGGTGGTGGAGGCGATAGATCAAGGCGTCGCCGCGCCGGTGCTGACACTGGCGTTGCAGATGCGCTTTACCAGCCAGGACGGAACTGGTTACGGTTATCGTTTGTTATCCACCATGCGCAATGCCTTCGGCGGACACGCAGTTAAACACACGAACGGATAGGGCGCCCTAAAAATGAAAACCATCGAACCTTGTACGCTGGTGATCTTCGGCGCGGCCGGCAACCTGAGTCGGCTCAAGCTGATCCCGTCGCTGTTTCGCCTGGAGATGGCCAAGCGATTGCCGGAGCATGTGGTCATACTCGGTTGCAGCATCGAGCTGCGGCAGCGCGAGGAATGGATAGCCGAGGTCGTCAAGATGCTGGAGCCGGTCTATCCGCAGGGGATAGACAAACCAGCGCTGGAACGCTTTTGCGCCCGCATGCACTACCACGCCATTCCGCCCGGCGATAACGCAGCCTATCAGCGCCTGCAGCAGTTGCTGGAAGGGAATAAGACCTTCCCGCCCAATATGGTGTTTTACATGTCGGTCAGCCCGGCTGCGTTTCCGGATATCGTTGATAAATTGGGTAACGTGGAATTGCTCAAACAGAAACACGGCTGGCGCCGGGTGGTAATCGAAAAGCCCTTTGGCTACGATTTGTTGAGTGCACAGACTCTGCAAGGGAGCTTGTACAAGCATCTGAACGAACCGCAGATTTACCGCATTGACCATTATCTCGGCAAAGGCACGGTGCAGAACGTGATGGTATTCCGCTTCGCCAACCTGCTGCTGGAGCCGCTGTGGAACCACCATTACATTGATCACGTGCAAATCACCCAATCCGAGACATTGGGTATTGGAGGGCGTGCTGGTTACTATGAAGGAGCCGGTGCGCTGCGCGACATGATCCAGAGCCACTTGTTGCAGTTGATGGCTTTGGTGGCGATGGAACCGCCATTGACAATATCCGCCGAGCACTTGCGCGATGAAAAAGTGAAAGTACTGAAGGCGATACGGCCAATCACGCAAAATTCGGTGCATGCCCATGCGTTCCGCGCGCAGTACACCAGCGGCACTATGGATGGCCAGACGGTTCCCGGCTATCTGGAGGAGGATGGCGTGGCAGCGGATAGCACCACGGAAACTTATGCGGCAATAAAATTGTTTGTTGATAACTGGCGTTGGGCTGGGGTGCCGTTCTACCTGCGCACCGGCAAGCGCATGGCGGAGAACAGTTCGGCAATTTGCATCCGCTTCAAGAATCCGCCGCAGGATTTGCTGCGCCGCACGCGCAATGGCCCGCCGCAGCCGAACTGGATCATGCTGGGCATCCAGCCCGATGACTGCATGAAAATGGAATTACAGGTCAAGATGCCGGGGCTGGACTTGCATACCCGCGCCATCAGCCTGGATGCTACTTACCGCAAGGATAGTGACGAAGATTTCGACGCTTATGCCGGCCTGTTGCTGGACGTAATGCAAGGCGACCCTTCGTTGTTCCTGCGCATTGATGAAGTGGAAGCGGCATGGCGTGTGGTGGATCCCATCCTCAAGGTATGGGCGATGGAGCGCGACTTCATCAACACTTATCCGGCAGGCAGTTGGGGGCCTCGCGGCACGTACCGGCTATTTGACCGCGAAGATCAGTTCTGGCGTCATTCATTAAATCTGGATGGCGCCGATTTGCTGGCCTACTGATAACCGTGAACTTTTTTCTTGCGGGCGACATAGGAGGCACCAAGACGCTGCTGCAGATCAGTGCGGCAGGCGGGGCGCGCGAGCCATTGCTGCAAAAATCCTATTTCAATGCAGGGTACGCCGGGCTTGCGGAAATTCTGGAAGAATTCTTGTGCGAGGCGGGGGCATCCGACATCGCCGCTGCCTGCTTTGCGCTGGCTGGCCCCGTTTCCGGCAGGCGGGTAAAGCTGACCAACCTGCCGTGGGAGGTGGATGCGGATGCACTGGCCGCGCGCTTTGCCATTGGCCGCGTATCCCTGACCAACGATTTCGAGGCCGTTGGATTGGGTGTTGCGGCATTGCAGCCAGCCGACCTGCTGACTTTGCAAGCAGGTAAGCCGCAAACACAAGGTGTGCGCGTGGTGGTCGGGGCGGGCACCGGTCTGGGAGTAGCCTGGTTGTCCTGGCAGGATGACAGTTATGCGGTGCATCCCTCCGAGGGCGGGCATATGGATTTTGCCCCGGTCGATACCATCCAATACGAGTTGTTGCAGTATTTGCAGCAACGCCACGGTCATGTTTCCTATGAGCGCATTGCTTCCGGCACCGGCATAGTGGCGATTATTCAATTTCTGCGCGATACGGGTCGAGGTATGCCATCGGCGCAGCTTGTTGCAGCGATGGGAGAGGGTGATGCTGCGGCTGCGATAACACAATTTGCGCAACAGGGCGATGAACCCATCGCACGCATGGCACTGGATTTGTTCCTTCAGATTTATGGTGCGTTCGTGGGCAATGTGGCGCTTGCCGTACTGCCGCGTGGCGGCATCTATGTGGCAGGGGGAATTGCGGGAAAAATTGCCGCAACCATGCGGCAAGGAGCGTTCCTGCACTCCTTCCTGAACAAGGGGCGTTTTACCGGGCTGCTCAAATCCCTGCCGTTGCACATCGTGGTCAATCCGCAAATCGGTTTGCTGGGCGCCGGCCTGACTGCACAGCGCATGGTCTGAGGCATGGCGTCAGTCGAAAAATCGGTGCTGATCCCATATAGTGCGGAACAGATGTTCATGCTGGTGGACAATGTGGCGGATTACCCAAAGTTCCTCCCTTGGTGCGGCGGGGCCAGCGTCAGTTCGGTGGATGGCGACACCGTGCATGCGACGGTGCATATTGATTATCACCACATCAAGCAGAGCTTCACCACGGAGAATGTGCGTCAGGCTCCCCATTGCATTGATATCACGTTGAAGGATGGCCCGTTCCAGCATCTCGACGGCAGCTGGCATTTCATACCGCTTTCCGAATCTGCCTGTAAAATAGAGCTCAAGTTGCATTATGAGTTTTCCCACAAGCTGCTGGAAAAAGTGTTCGGCCCTATTTTTCATTACATCACCAACAGTCTGGTGGATGCTTTTGTCCACCGTGCAGAAAAGGTTTATGCGAGCAAATGAGCGACAAGATCAACATTGAAGTGGTGTATGCGTTGCCGCACGAGCAGATATTGTTGCAGCTGCAAATGCCGCAACACACCACCGTGGCCGAGGCAATCAAGCTTTCCGGCGTCATGGGAAAGTATCCGGACATTGACCAGGGCAAGAACAAGCTCGGCATTTTCGGAAAATTGACCAAGGCAGATGCGGTGTTGCGTGACAAGGATCGTATAGAGGTTTATCGCCCGCTGCTTGCCGACCCGAAAGAAGTGCGCCGCAAACGGGCGGAAGAAGGCAGGGCCATGAAGAGGGGCGGCGGCGAAGCCGCTGCTTGATTGCCATGCTGGATTACGACCTGCATTGCCATTCCACTGTTTCCGATGGATTGTTGACGCCAACCGATCTGGTGGCGCGGGCTGCCGGGCGCGGGTTGAAATTTCTTGCGTTGACCGACCACGATGATGTCGACGGCTTGGCCGAGGCAGCGCAGGCCGCTGCACAGCACGGTATCCAGTTCATCAACGGGGTGGAAGTTTCGGTGAGCTGGCGCAGCCACACCCTGCACATCGTCGGCCTGAATATTGATCCCACGTACCCGCCGCTGGCAGAAGGCCTGCGCGCCATCCGCAACGGGCGTGGCGCGCGCGCGGAACTGATGGCGCAATCGTTGGCCAAGGTTGGAATCGGCGGGGCGCTGGAAGGCGCCTACCGTTATGCGGCCAACCCAAGCATTATCGGACGCACGCACTTTGCCCGTTTTCTGGTGGAGAGTGGTTACTCCAAGGATGTGCGCAGTGTGTTCAATAATTACCTGGTCAAGGGGAAACCGGGCTACGTGTCGCATCAGTGGGTAACGTTGCCGGATGTGGTTAGCTGGATACGCGGCGGCGGCGGCGTTGCCGTGCTGGCGCATCCAGGCCGTTACACTGCCGGCCGCAAGAAAATGGGCAGCACAACCTTGCGTGAGTTGCTGCGCGAATTTACCGATTTGGGCGGACAGGGGATCGAGGTGGTGAGCGGCGCCCACACGCCCGAGCAATATGCCGAGTTTGCCCGTTACGCCGAAGAGTTCGGTTTATTCGCCTCGTGCGGCTCGGATTTTCATGGCCCCGGTGAAAGCTACCGTGACTTGGGAGGCTTGCCCGATTTTCCGTTGGGCTGTCGCCCGGTGTGGCAGTTGTGGGAAGCAAAATAATATGTAGGTTGGGTTACGCGAAAAATCCGTTACCCAACCTACGGAACGAGATTCAATAAGGAATATTTTATGGCGCAATTTTTTGTCATTCACCCGGAAAATCCGCAACCGCGCCTGATCAGGCAGGCCGCAGCCATGGTGCGCGACGGTGCGGTAATTGTATACCCCACCGATTCCTGCTATGCACTGGGCTGCCATTCCAGCGATAAGAGCGCGATGGCGCGCATCCTTCAGATACGGGGCCTGGATGACAACCACTACATGACGCTGATGTGCCGCGACCTGTCCGAGCTTGGCCGCTATGCGCGGGTGGACAACGTGCAATTCCGCCTGCTGAAAAACAATACGCCGGGCAGCTACACCTTTATCCTCGAAGCCACCAGGGAGGTAAACAAACGTCTGCAAAATCCCAAGCGCAACACCATCGGCATACGCATTCCCGATCATCCGGTGGCGCTGGCGCTGCTGGAAGAATTGGACGAGCCTTTGTTAAGCTCCACCTTGATCCTGCCGGGTGAAGAGCATCCCTTGAGCGATGCGGACGAAATCCGCGCCTGTCTTGATCGCCGGGTTGACTTGGTGCTGGATGGCGGTGCGGTCGGGTTGGAGATGACCACGGTGATCGACCTGACCGGCGAGGCTCCCGTGCTGGTGCGGCGCGGTAAGGGTAATGTCGCTCCGTTTGAAATTGCCAATTTGGAAATTGAGAAATAAATGCAGCTCGACCAACTGATTCAAACTGTCGCCGTCGCGGCCCTTCCCATCGTTTTCGCCATTACCCTGCATGAGGCCGCTCACGGTTATGTGGCGCGCTATTTCGGCGATATGACGGCTTATCAGCAGGGCCGTATCAGCCTCAATCCGATACGTCATATTGATATGGTAGGCACCATCTTGCTGCCCTTGCTGACGCTGTGGCTGGGCGGCATCCTGTTCGGCTGGGCCAAGCCGGTGCCGGTCAATTTCGGTGCGTTGCGCCGCCCCAAGCAGGACATGCTGTGGGTGGCCTTGGCAGGCCCTGCCGCCAACCTGTTTATGGCGCTGTGCTGGGGGTTGCTGGCAAAACTCGCATGGTCGTTTCCGGGCAATTATTTTGCCGAGCCGATGCTGGAAATGGCGCGGATTGGGATTAAAATTAACGCTGTGCTGATCGCGCTAAACTTGCTGCCCCTGCCCCCGCTGGATGGCGGGCGCATTGCCGTCAGCATGTTGCCGCACCGGCAGGCATACAAGCTGGCGATGCTGGAGCCGTATGGCATGTTCATCCTGATCTTCATGGCGTTTACGCCGCTGCTGGGCTGGATACTGATGCCGCCGATAATCGGGCTGATGCGCTTAATAAGTTTTATTTTTGGATTGTGAAAAACCATGTTTGCTGATCGCGTGTTATCCGGAATGCGCCCCACCGGAAGTTTGCATTTGGGGCATTACCACGGTGTGTTGAAAAACTGGGTGGAGATGCAGCAGGAATTTGAATGCCTGTTCTTCGTCGCCGACTGGCATGCGTTGACCACACATTACGACACGCCGCAGGTCATCGAACAAAACGTATGGGACATGGTGATAGACTGGCTGGCGGCGGGTGTTGATCCGGCGCGTGCCACGCTGTTCATCCAGTCCAGGGTGCCGGAACATGCCGAGCTGCACCTGCTGCTTTCGATGATTACGCCGCTCGGTTGGCTGGAGCGCGTGCCGACCTACAAGGATCAGCAGGAAAAACTTTCCGAGAAAGACTTGAGCACTTACGGCTTTCTCGGCTATCCGTTGCTGCAAAGTGCGGACATTCTCATCTACCGCGCCACGCAAGTGCCGGTGGGAGAAGATCAGGTGCCGCATATCGAGTTCACGCGCGAGATGGCGCGCCGCTTTAACCATATCTACGGGCGCGAACCGGGCTTTGAAGAAAAAGCCGAAGCGGCGGTCAAAAAACTCGGCAGCAAGAAGGCCAGGCTGTATAACGAGCTGCGCGTGCGCTTTCAGGAGCAGGGTGACGGCGAGGCGCTGGAATCCGCCAAGTCCTTGCTCGACGAGCAACAGAGCCTGAGCCATGGCGACCGCGAACGCCTGTTCGGCTACCTCGAAGGCGGCGGCAAGATGATCCTGTCCGAGCCGGAGGCCATGCTCACCGCAGCCTCGAAGATGCCCGGGCTGGACGGGCAGAAAATGTCCAAGTCGTACAACAACACCATCACGCTGCGCGAAGACGAGGCCAGTGTAACCAAAAAAATCCGCACCATGCCCACTGACCCGGCGCGTGTGCGCCGTACCGATCATGGCACTCCGGAAAAATGCCCAGTGTGGCAATTGCATTTGGTGTATTCGAATGAAGAAACCAAACAATGGGTGCGGCAAGGCTGTACCACTGCGGGTATCGGCTGCATCGAATGCAAGCAGCCGGTGATTGCCGCAGTGCTGGCGGAACAGGAGCCGATGCGCGAGCGCGCCCAGCAATACCTGGACGACCCCACGCTGGTGCGCAATATCATCGCCGACGGCTGCGAGAAAGCGCGCAAGCTGGCAGGCGAGACCATGCGCGACGTGCGCGAGGCGATGGGGCTGAGTTACAGCTGACAGCATGAGCCAATCCGAGCTACAACTTGTGCCGCTGGCGCGCATTCACGGCGAACCCTTGCTGGAGATGCCAAAAGATTTGTACATCCCGCCGGATGCGCTGGAACTGGTGCTGGAGACTTTTCAGGGGCCGCTCGACTTGTTGCTGTACCTGATTCGCAAGCACAACCTGGATGTGCTCGACATTCCGATGGCGCAGCTCACGCAGCAATATATGGGCTACATCGAAGTGATGCAGCGCAACCGTCTGGAACTGGCCGCCGAATACCTGCTGATGGCGGCGGTGCTGATCGAAATCAAGTCGCGTATGTTGCTGCCGCGCCCGCCAAAGGCCAGCGAGGATGGCGTGGAAGACCCGCGCGCCGAACTGATGCGCCGCCTGCTGGAATACGAGCAGATGAAGCTCGCCGCGCAGAAGCTCAACGAATTGCCGCAGGCCGGGCGCGATTTCGAGTTGGTGCAAGTGCTGATCGAGGAAACAGTGGTGCAGCGCCTGCCGAATGTCGCCGTGGAAGATTTGCGCCAGGCATGGCTGGCATTGCTGGCGCGCGCGAAACTGAACACGCACCACAAGGTGCGGCGCGAGGAGCTGTCGGTGCGCGAACAGATGACGCGCCTGTTGCGCCAGTTACGGCACGGCGAATTCGAGATGTTTGAAAATCTGTTCGACGCGAGCGGCGGCATCCCGCAGTTGGTCGTCACTTTCATCGCGATCCTGGAACTGGCAAAAGAAACCTTGGTAGAAATCACACAATCCGAAACACTGGGGAATATTTATGTCCGAGCAAGCCGCAGCCTTACCGCAGCAGACTGAAAAAGCCGCATCGTTGGTTGAGGCCGAAGCCTTGGCGCAAACTGATGCACTGCTAACCGTTCGTGCTGAGCTGGTCGAAGCATCCCCCGAAGTGGGCGTGGCACTGATTGATACGGCGCAACTCAAGAAAACGCTGGAAGCCGCATTGCTGACCACGCAGGAACCGCTATTGCTGACTGAACTGAAAAAACTCAGCGATGCGCCGGTGGAAAATCGTCTCATCGAAGAATTGCTGGAACAATTGGCGCAGGAATATTCGGGCAGCGGCGTGGAGCTCAACCGTGTGGCGAATGGCTGGCGTTTCCGCGCGCGCCCCGAGATGCAGCCCTACCTGGATCGCCTCAACCCGCAGAAACCGCCGCGCTATTCGCGCGCGGTGATGGAAACGCTCGCCATCATCGCCTACCGCCAGCCGGTGACGCGCGGCGACATCGAAGAAATTCGCGGCGTGGCGGTATCCTCGCAAATTCTCAAGACACTGGAAGTGCGCGGCTGGATCGAAGTCATCGGCACGCGCGACACGCCGGGCAAACCAGAACTGTTCGCCACCACCAAACAATTGCTCGACGATCTCAACTTGCGCTCCTTGCAAGAGTTGCCTTCGCTGGAAGAAATCGGCTCGCTGCTGGAGCAAGGCGAGCAAACGGCGGCATGATTTTTCTGTAAATGTCATGGGTAATCAATTCTTCGAGCACACCATCCTCAACTCCCCCTACGACTATCCGTCTCGTCATTGGGAGCTTGGTCATGGGCATTCGATAAGCCTAAGTCTGTGCGGATTGCAGTGAAGGTCATCAATCACCCGGGTGATGAGGTGAATAAAGTGTTTAGGGCCGTGGCTTGATATGGACAAAATTACGAAGCCAGCATTTCCTGGGGGCTCCAAGTCCCGAGTCAATCGAGCTGGCGACAATGTACGAAAAGGCACTCCAACATTGCAAGACTTGCAGGTTATTGATGAATGGCGTGCAGCGCACCGAGGCGTCCTAAACACGTTTCAAGCCATTCTGCGTAATCGTACTCGCGGCACTGGTATCACGGTTGCACAACGCCACAAACGGAAGCGCACAATTTTCGATAAGCTTCACAGGTTACCAGGGATGCAACTCGCACGAATGGATGACGTTGCTGGGTTTCGATTGATTTTCAAGCACCTAAATGAACTTAACGACTTTCGTGCTGTATTTCACCGCGCGCACTTTAACCACAAGCGTCGTAATGATCTCAATAAGTATGATTACATAAAGCAGCCGAAGGGAACTGGTTATCGTGGCATACATGATGTGTACGAATACGACGTTAACTCAGCCATAGGGCAAAATCTTGCTGGGCTAAACGTCGAAATCCAATACCGAACCTTGGTACAACACGCATGGGCTACCGCTGTCGAGGTTATTGGCTTTATTACCGAGAGCCAGCCGAAATTCCAAAAAGGGGATAACCGCTATGAGCGTGCTATGGCTTTTGCCAGCGAGATTCTGGCGAGAGTACACGAGAAGCTCAAAGGCCCATTCCCTGATCTTCCAGATAGTGATCTGGTTTCGCAATTCATTGTTCTTGACAAAGAACTGGGCTTGCTCATGACACTTCGTGGACTGAATGCGGCTAATAGAGATGTCTCCAATAGACGAAACACAATCTTGATTTTTTCCGGTAGTGGTGAGCTTGAGATACGTACTTTCCGCGATGCGCCAGATGCTCTTCGAGCTTTGTTTGAGCTTGAACGCACCATGCCAGAGAGAGATATCGTTCTCGTGCGTGCTGATACGAGCGAGGAAGTTCGACTCGCTTTCAGGAACTACTTTTCCGATGCCAGTGATTTCATTCGCTTGCTAGAAGAGGGATGTGCAAAGCTAACCAACCACCCATCTAGCACCTTATGAGTGTTAAGAAAATGCATTGATTCAATAATTCGATGACTGACCCCCAACAATTCCTGATCTACCAAAGCGAAGACGGCTCCACCCGCATTGATGTGATGCTGGAGGCAGAAACCCTTTGGCTGAACCAGAAGCAGTTGACCGAGTTGTTCGGCAAGGCCAAGGGCACTATCAGCGAGCACATCAAGCACATCTTTGAGGATGGCGAGCTGGCTGAAAATTCAGTTGTTCGGTTATTCCGAACAACTGCCGCAGACGGAAAACAGTACGAGGTGGCGCACTACAATCTGGACATGGTGCTGGCTCTGGGCTTCCGAGTGCGCAGCCCGGTCGGTGTGCGCTTCCGCCAGTGGGCCAACGACAAGCTGAAGGAATACATCGTCAAGGGCTTTGTGCTGGACGATGCGCGCTTGAAGAATCCCGGCAAGGGGCGGGATTACTTCGACGAGCTGACCCGCCGCCTGCAAGACATACGCACCAGTGAGCGGCGGTTTTACCAGAAGATCACGGACATCTACGCCACTAGCGTGGATTACGACGCCAGCCATGCGCTTACCCAGACGTTCTTTGCCACGGTGCAGAACAAGGTGCATTACGCCATCCACGGCCAGACTGCCGCCGAGTTGATCGCCACCCGAGCCGACAGCAACCAGCCGAACATGGGGCTGACGACTTGGGAGGGGGCGCGCATCCGCAAGGCCGATGTGAGCATCGCCAAGAATTATCTGAATGAAGAAGAGCTACGCGCCCTCAATAACCTGGCCGAGCAGTATTTGATTTTTGCCGAGGGTCAAGCAACGCGGCGTATTGCCATGACCATGCAGGATTGGATCAGCAAACTGGAAGGCTTTCTGACATTGAATGACCGCGAGATATTGCAGGGCGCAGGTAAGGTGTCGGCTGAACTGGCCAAGGCTCATGCTGAACAGGAATTCGGCAAGTTCCGGGTATTGGACGACCAGCATTTCGAGTCTGACTTTGACCGTATGGTGATGCAATTGCCCAAACCAAAGTAGCCGATGGATGAAGGTATGAAAAAAAGTTCAAACCTGAAAATGGCAGTTGAAATGCTAAAAAATCGCCCATGCTTCGACAAGTTCAGCACGAACGGTTTTTTAGCATTCACCAAATTTCAGGTTAGTCCGTTCGCCCTGAGCAGCCCGTGCAACGGGTGTGTCGAAGGGAGCCAACTTTGTAACCGCCGGAATTAGAATGAAACATATTTCTTCGCGCGATAACCCGTTCTTCAAAGAGCTGCTCAAGCTCGCCGGTTCGGCACGTCAGCGCCGCAAGGCAGGACAGACCCTGCTGGACGGGATACATCTGGTTCAAGCTCATCTCGCTTCCGGTAGCAAGCCGCAACATTTGCTGGTGACGCAGGCGGCCTTGCAGGATCACGAAGTGGCGGCATTGCTGAAAGAGTTTTCCGGTGTGCCGCTCACGCAACTGGATGACAATTTGTTTGCCGATCTTACCGAACTCAAGACACCCAGCGGCATTCTTGCGCTGGTTGATTTACCCCACCCGATAGTGTCAGCCGCGCAGGGCCATTTCTGTTTGCTGCTGGAGGATATACAAGACCCCGGCAATCTTGGCTCCATGCTGCGCTCCGCCGCTGCTGCGGGATGCGATGCGGTGTTTCTGTCCAAAGGTTGCGCCGATGCGTGGTCGCCCAAGGTGCTGCGCGCGGGGATGGGCGGGCATTTCGTGCTCAGCATCCACGAATCTACGGATTTGCTTGCTGTGGCTGCGGCATTTCAAGGCAAACTTTTTGCAGCAGCACTGGATGCAAAAACCAGCTTGTATGACTGCGATCTGCGCGGCAAGCTGGCTTTTGCAGTGGGCAATGAGGGGGCGGGTTTGTCCGAAGGACTGCTGGCTGCGGTCGATCAGCGCGTCATTATCCCCATGCCGGGAAAAGTCGAATCATTGAACGCTGCGGCTGCTGCGGCAGTATGCCTGTTCGAGGCCGTGCGGCAGCGCCAGCCTACCCGTTCTACAAAGGCGCCAGCGAGGTCTGGTAGCGTTTGAAATTTTCCACATAGTGCGCGGTGTTGGCGTGCATCGCCGCGATTTCTTCTTCGCGCAAGGTGCGCACCACTTTGCCCGGTGAACCCATCACCAACGAGTTATCCGGAATGACCTTGCCTTCGGTGACCAGCGTATTTGCCGCGATCAGGCAGTTGCGGCCGATCACGGCTTGGTTGAGGATCACACTCTTGATGCCGATCAGGCTGCCGTCACCGATAGTGCAGCCGTGCAGCATGACCAGATGGCCGACGGTGACGTTGTCGCCGACGGTGAGTGGTATTCCGGGGTCGGTGTGCAGCACGGCGCCATCCTGAATGTTGCTGTTTGCGCCGATGCGGATGGGTTCGTTGTCGCCGCGCAGCACCGCGTTGAACCAGATGCTGACGTTGTCCTGTAGGATGACCGTGCCGATGACGCTGGCATTGGGCGCGATGAAATGTCGTTGCCCGTGCAGTTCCGGTATGCGGTTTCCCAGCTTGTACAACATGGTTAGTTCTGGCTGATGGCGTCTGCGCCAGCTTGTGCGATCTGCCCGTCCTGGAACGAGCGCACGCCGCTGATGCCCAGCCCGCCGATGATTTTGCCATCGCGCAACAGCGGCACGCCGCCCTCGGCGGGGATGACGCCGGGCAAGGCGAGATGGATTAGGCGTCCGCTTAACACCGCATCTTCCGAGGCCTTGGTCGGGCGCTGAAATGCGACAGCGGCGTGCGCTTTGCAGATGGCCGTTTCCACGCTGCCGAACTGGGTATCATGGCTGCGTTGCAGATAGAGCAGGTGGCCGCCATCGTCCACTACTGCGATCACCACTCGCCAATCATTGCGCAGTGCTTCGGCTTCGGCGGCGGCAGCGATGCACTTGGCATCGGCAAGCGTGAGTATGGATTTGCTTGTCCTGTGCGGCTCGACGGGTGGTGCGGAACTGGCCACGATCAGTGTGCCGCCAGTGCGTTGAATATCCGGTCACGGATGGCATCCACGCTGCCGATACCGGGAATGTTGATGCAGTACGGCGCGCGCGCATCGCCGGTTTTTCCCCAAGCGGAATAATACTCCACCAGCGGCTTGGTCTGCTCGTGATAGACCTCGAGGCGCTTTCTAACAGTGTCTTCCTGGTCGTCCTGGCGCTGCACCAGATCTTCGCCGGTGACGTCGTCCTTGCCCGCTACCTTGGGCGGGTTGAATACCACATGGTAAGTGCGACCGGAGGCGAGATGAACGCGGCGTCCGGCCATGCGATTGATGATGTCGACATCCGGGACTTCGATTTCCACCACGAAGTCGATGCCGATACCGGCGTCCTTCATTGCCTGGGCCTGCGGAATGGTGCGTGGGAAACCGTCGAACAGGAAACCGTTGGCGCAGTCGGCATCCTTGATGCGTTCCTTCACCAGGTTGATGATGATGTCATCGGAAACCAATCCTCCAGCATCCATCACCTTCTTGGCCTTGATGCCAAGCGGCGTGCCCGCCTTGACCGCGGCGCGCAGCATGTCGCCGGTGGAAATCTGCGGGATATTAAACTTTTCCTTGATCAGGTTGGCCTGTGTGCCTTTACCGGCGCCGGGTGCGCCGAGCAGTATGAGTCTCATGGTGTGCTCCTTGATTGAAGGTGGGGGAATTATACGTTCGTGTCGAATAATTTACGTGTGGCATGTAAGTCTTGTTCGGTATCCACCCCGCTAGGCGGGGCATTTGCAGTGACAGTAACACCAATCTTGTAACCGTGCCACAGCGCACGCAATTGCTCCAGCGCCTCAGCCTGTTCGATGGCGGCGGGCACGAGTTGCCGGAAGACGCGCAGAAAACCGGCGCGGTAGGCATAGATACCGATGTGGCGCAGCGCCATGAAATTTTTCGGCAGCGCGGCACCTTGTGCGTATGCGTCGCGCGGCCAGGGAATCGGCGCGCGGCTGAAGTACAGTGCGTTGCCCTGCTTGTCGAGCACCACCTTGACGATATTGGGGTTACGCATGGATGCCTCATCATGAATGGGATGGCAGGCAGTCGCGATGGCGCACTCCGGGTGGTCGTGCAGGTGTTGCGCCACGGCGCGAATCAGTGCGGGCGGCATCAGCGGTTCGTCGCCCTGCACATTGACCACGATGGTGTTGTCCGGCCAGTTGTGCTGCTCCACCACTTCTGCGATGCGGTCGGTGCCGCTGGCATGGTGCGCGTGGGTCAGGCAGGCCTTGAAGCCATGCTCATGCACGGCGGCCATGATGGGCTGGTGATCGGTGGCGATCCAGATTTGCTGCGCGCCGCTTCTTGCCGCCTGCTCGGCAACCCTCACCACCATGGGCTTCCCGGCTATCGGCAGCAACGCTTTACCCGGCAGGCGGGTGGAAGCGAAGCGCGCCGGGATGACGACGTGAAAATCCATCACCGAAGCTGTTCGACTTCTTCCGGTGTCAGCGTGCGTGCTTCGTCTGCCAGCATCACCGGGATGCCGTCCTTGATGGCATAGGCGAGGAGGTCGGCTTTGCAGACCAGCTCCTGCTCGGCCTTGCGGTAAACCAGCGGGGATTTGCACAGCGGGCAGACCAGGATTTCAAGCAGCTTGGTGTCCATTCGGAGCGATCCTTTCCAGGATGTGTTGGGTAAGCGACGGGTTAACTTGCGCATCCACGCGCAGCACCCAGCATTTTTTTGTGGCGAATGTGGCACATTTTACCGCATCTTTTTCCGTCATGAGTATCGCATCGGCATTGGCATAGGCTAAATCCCCTGGCGTGTAGCGATAATGGTCAGGGAAGGGATGGGCCTGCACCACAAGCCCAAGATGGTTGAGGTGTGCGAAAAAGCGTTGCGGGTTGCCGATCCCGGCGATGGCGTGCAGGTGCTGGCCGTGAAAATCGGCGGCGTATGCCGGGATGCTTGGGTTGAGCAGATTGTAGAAACGTGCGCCGTGCAATTGCATGGCATATTCGCCTGCCGCAGGTGTTCCGCCATTAATGACTACCGCATCTGCCTCGGCCAGGCGAGATGGCAACTCACGTAACGGCCCGGCGGGAAGCAGGAAACCATTGCCGAAACGGCGCACCCCATCCACCACTGCGATTTCAACATCGCGTCGCAAACGGTAATGTTGCAGGCCATCATCGCTGAGCAAAATATCGCATTCCGGATGGGCGCGCAACAGCGAACGTGCGGCGGCAACGCGGTCTCGTCCGACCCATACCGGGCACAGCTTGCGTTGCGCCATTAGTACTGCCTCGTCGCCGGCCGCATCGGGATTGCTGGAAGGGTGTACGGCTTGCGGGGAGGAAGCCTTGCTGCCGTAGCCGCGGCTGATGATGCCGGGATGCCAGCCGTTATCCAGCAATTGCTGCGCCAGCCAGAGCGTGAGCGGGGTTTTGCCGTTGCCGCCGACTGTAATGTTGCCCACCACAATGACGGGAACCGGAAGTTTTTCGCCGCGCAGGATGCCGCTGCGGTAAAGCATGCGGCGCATGTTGGCCAGCAGGCGGAATATGAAGCTGACAGGCAACAGGGCGAGGTGGAGCGGGGTGGTGCGGTACCAGTATTGTTGCAGCCGGTGCATCCGTTATTTTCGGCTGGTGGTGAAGGTAATGCGGCCATAGCCTGCCAAGCGCGCGGCCTCCATGATATTGATGGCCGCCTGGTGAGGAGATTTTGCATCGGCACTGATGACGATGGTGGGATCTTTTTGTTCACCCGCAGCTTTACGCAATGCTTGTGCCAGATCCTCCACATTGCTGAATGCGGTGGCTGCGTTGTTTACGGCATAATGTTCGGATGCATCCACCGAAACGCTGATTTGGCTGGCCGATGAGGCTGGTTGTTCGCCACTTGCCTGCGGCAAGTTAATCTGCAATTCGGAAAATTTGGCATAGCTGGTGGTGACCATGAGGAAAATCAGGATTACCAGCAACACATCTATCATCGGAATCAGGTTGATTTCCGGTTCCTCACGCATGCGTCCGCGCTGGAAGTTCATAAATGGTTCCTAACCCCGGCGTGCGCCATGCATGATTTCCACCAGTTTGATCGCCTGCTGCTCCATCTCAATGACCAGGCTATCTACCTTGGCGCGGAAATGGCGGTAAAAAATCATGCTGGGCACCGCCACGATCAGGCCAAATGCGGTGTTATACAGCGCCACCGAGATGCCGTGCGCGAGAACGGCAGGGGTGTTGCCGACGGCTGTTTGTGCGCCAAAAATTTCGATCATTCCGACCACCGTCCCGAACAGGCCGAGCAATGGGCTGATTGTGGCGATCGTGCCCAAAGTGGTGAGAAAGCGCTCCAATTCGTGCGCGGCAGCGCGTCCGGCTTCTTCGATGGAATCTTTCATGACCTCGGGTGAGCTTTTGACGTTCTTCAATCCTGCGGCAAACACGCGCCCGAGCGGGGAATCTTCCGCCAGGCGGGATAACATGGCATCGCTGACGCCGCGCTGCTTGAGTTCCTGCACGGTTTCGTCGAGCAGTTCTGCGGGTGCGACATTCTTGTTGCGCAGGAATGCCAAGCGTTCCGCGATCAAAGCGACGGCAATCACTGAAGCAATAATCAACAACCAGATGGGCCAACCGGCAGCTTCTACGATAGCGAACACACGACTTCTCCAAATATGCTTAAATTGAGCAGGCAGGACTGTATCTCGTCGCACCTGTTTGAGCAAGATTTCTACTGTAGATTTCTTCTGTAGCGGTGTCAGGTTAACCCGGCATGGCGTTAGCGGTTTTTATTTGTGCACAGGAACTGTGGATAACTTTGTGTATAAGAAGTATGGAGTGATGCTTAACCCCTTATCAAATAACCTTTTTTGTCCTGCTGCTTATTTTTTGAACTTTAAAAGGCATATTAAAAACAATGTGTTGCTGTAAGTTAGTGATGCCCATGTGGGGTATCTAGCGGCAAAGTGGCGTAGTTCGTTGAGTTGTGGATTATTGTGGAATGTCAATATGTCTTTTGGCCTAGTTTCAAATGAAAAAAATCGCGTGCTCAGCGTGCGCGAACTCAATCTTGTAGCCAAGCAGTTGCTGGAAAACGGCTTGCCGTTGCTGTGGGTGCGTGGCGAGATTTCCAATTTTGTCTGTGCGGCTTCGGGGCATTGGTATTTTTCGTTGAAGGACGAGCAGGCGCAGGTGCGTTGCGTGATGTTCCGCCACAAAAACCAATACCTCGACTGGCAGCCGAAGAACGGTATGCAGGTGGAAGTATTGGCATTGGCCACGCTGTATGAGGCGCGCGGCGAATTCCAGCTGACGCTGGAGCAGATGCGCCCTGCCGGGCTGGGGGCGTTGTATGAGGCGTTCGAGCGGCTCAAGCGCAAGCTGGAAGGCGAGGGTTTGTTTGATGCCGCGCGCAAACGTACCTTGCCATATCTGCCGAGGCAAATCGGCATTGTGACCTCGCCGCAAGCCGCCGCGCTGCGCGATGTGCTGACCACGCTGTCCAGGCGCATGCCGGGCATCCCGGTGGTGCTGTATCCAACACCGGTGCAGGGCGAGGGTGCCGCGCAAAAAATTGCGCAGGCCATCCGGCTGGCGAACGAGCGCGCCGAGTGCGATGTGCTGCTGGTATGCCGGGGCGGCGGCAGCATTGAGGATTTGTGGGCATTCAATGAGGAAGTGGTGGCTCGAGCGATTGCCGCGAGCAAAATTCCAGTGGTGAGCGGGGTGGGGCATGAGACCGATTTCACCATTGCCGATTTTGTCGCGGATCAGCGTGCCGCCACCCCCACTGCGGCAGCGCAACTGGTGGCGCCGGAGCGGCAGGAGTTGTTGCAACGCTTGCACCATGCCGCGCAGCGCTTGGCGCGCGGCAGGCAGCGCCAAGCTGAACGTGTGATGCAGCAACTTGATTTCTTGCAGCGCCGCTTGGTGCACCCGGCGCAACGGGTGCAGCAACAGGCGCAATATCTCGACCAGCTGCGGCAGCGCCTGTATAGGACACGCCCGGATCCCGTGCAACTCGGCGCGCAACAAACAGAGTTAATACGCCGTTTGCGGGGGGCCATGCAGCACGCACTGGAGCGCCACAACACGCGGCTGCACGGCTTGCAGCAGCATCTGCTGCATCTCGATCCGCAACAGGTGCTGGCGCGCGGCTACAGCATGGTGCGCGATGAACACGGCGCGATTGTTTCGGACAGTGCCGGCCTGCTTCTCGGCGCGCGCCTGGACATCACCTTTGCGCGCGGTTGGGCGCGCGCCGAGTTGAAGGACAAGGGCGAGGCAAGTTAAACTCCGCGCCCGCACAAATTATCCGGAAAGCCCCCGTATGAAGTTATGGAACATCTGAACAAGTCCTGCACGGGCGCATCCCGGCGCTGGCTTTGGCTGCTGGTGGTGGTCATCTGGTTCGGCAACATCGAATACCGCAAACTGATCGAGCCGGACGAAGGGCGCTATGCCGAGATTCCGCGCGAAATGGCAGTCAGCGGCGATTGGGTCACTCCGCGCCTGAACAACCTGAAATACTTCGAGAAGCCACCGTTGCAATACTGGGCAACGGCTACTGCTTACATCGTGTTCGGCGAGCATCAATGGACATCACGCCTGTGGACTGCGTTGACCGGATTTGCCGGGCTGCTGCTGGTGTGGTTTGCCGGTACGCGCCTGTTCGGGCGCGAGGCCGGATGTTATGCGGCGCTATTGCTCTGCAGCAGTTTGCTGTATGCATTGATGGGGCACATCAACACGCTCGATATGGGCGTCACATTTTTCATTACGCTGGGCATCGTTGCGCTGCTGCTTGCGCAGCGGGATGGTGCGGATGCAAGTACTCGGCGCAACTGGATGTGGCTGGCATGGGTCACCCTTGGTTTGGCGGTTTTGAGCAAGGGGCTGATGGGGCTGGTGTTGCCTGGCGCGGCGCTGGTGATTTATTCCATTTTGCAGCGCGACATCGGTTTGTGGAAACGGATGAATCTGGTGACCGGCCTGTTGCTGTGCCTGCTGGTTACCGCACCGTGGTTTTATCTGGTGATGAAGGCCAACCCGGAATTTTTCCAGCGCTTTTTTATCTACGAACACTACACGCGCTTCACCACCAAGGAGCATGGCCGGTATCAGCCATGGTATTACTTCATCCCCATTTTGCTGATCGGTATGCTGCCGTGGACTATTCTGATGTTCGAGGCTTTACTGCGCACATGGAAAGGGAGTCACGCGCGGGTTGGTAAATCCTTCAACCCGGAGCGTTTTCTACTGGTGTGGGTAGTGTTCATCTATGTGTTCTTCTCAATGTCCGGTTCCAAGTTGCCGCCCTATCTGCTGCCGATGTTCCCGGCACTGGCGCTGTTGATGGGCAAACAACTGGCTGAGATGAACGAGCACAGGTTGTTCTGGTTAATTGCCCCGATATTGCCTGTGGTGGCGCTGGCGCTTGGGTTTGCGCCCTTTACCGCGCGGCTGGCGGATACGCCCCAGCAAGTGCAGATATATGGTGAATATTCCGTCTGGCTGACGGCTGCGGCATTGGTCTGGTTATTGGGTATGGTCACTGCACTTGTTCTGCTGCGCCGCCGCAACAAACCGGTGGCCGTGCTGGTGTTGGCGTTGAGTTCTCTGCTGGCCGCACAGATCGGCACATCCGGCTACAACACGATAGCGAAGGAGCGTTCCGCTTACATTATTGCCGAGGCGATACGCCCTTATGTCAAGGCGGAGGTGCCGCTTTATTCAGTGGGCAACTACGAACAGACCTTGCCGTTTTATCTGAAGCGCACCTTCACTCTGGTGCAGTATCAGGATGAGATGGCATTCGGTATCATGCAGGAACCACAGCGCTGGATACCGGACATCGCCAGCTTCGCGAAGGTCTGGCAGGCACAACCGGCGGCGCTGGCGATCATGCAGGTATATATGTATTCGCAGCTCAAACAGCAAGGGTTGGCGATGAAAATTATTTACGAAGATACACAACACATTGTGGTGAGCAAACCATGAAACCTCTGAATAGCCTGCTGTGCGATCAATCTGCTGCGTTGCGTGCTCACTCGCTCCTCGTCTATCTGCCAGATATGTCTCGTTGCTCGTTGCGCGGCGCCTTGCATATTGACCTGCTCGCGACGGTTCTCAGAGGTTTCAAATGAACTTGGTCAGCTTCGGTCTGATTTTCACTGGCGTGATGCTTAATGCAGCTGCGCAGATATTGATGAAGGCGGGAACCAATGTCATTGGTCATTTCGAATTCAGCATGGAAAACATCCTGCCTATCGGTTTAAAACTGGCGACAGAGTGGCATATCGCCGCCGCATTATTCTGTTACGCGCTCAGCGTGGTCATCTGGATACTCGCGCTGTCGCGCGTGCCCGTCAGCATTGCTTTTCCGATGCTGTCCATGGCTTATGTGGTGAATGCCGTGGCAGCTTGGTATCTGCTCGGCGAAGCCTTCAACCCGACCAAGCTGGTCGGCATGGGTGTGATTATTTTGGGCGTGATTATTATTTCGCGGGCTTAAACACCACACCGTCATTGATAGAACTACTAGCCATTCGACTAAGCCCGCAAGCGGGCAAGTCGCTGGTTATCCCGCGTAGGTGGGAATTCAGTTGGTGAAAGAGTTTTCCCGCAGCGCGAGGCAAAACCTAAGGCATGTTAGATAAAACTGCTGGATTCCCACCTGCGCGGGAATGACGAATTTATAAAATTCTTTTTACGGATATATCCATGAGCAATTTTCTTCCTTTTTCTCGCCCAACCATAGATGAGGCCACCATCGCCGCAGTAGGTGAGGTACTGCGTTCCGGCTGGATCACCAGCGGCCCCAAGGTGCAGGAATTTGAAAGGCAGTTGTCCGAATACTTCGGCGGGCGTCCGGTGCGCACCTTCAATTCCGGCACCTGCACCATGGAAATCGCCCTGCGCATTGCGGGCATCGGGGCAGGGGATGAAGTCATCACCACGCCAATTTCATGGGTGGCCACCGCCAACGTGATACTCGAAATTGGCGCTACGCCTGTATTTGCCGACATCAATCCGGTCACGCGCAACATTGACCTGGACAAGCTGGAAGCCGCCATCACCCCGAAAACCCGCGCCATCATCCCTGTGTATCTGGCGGGCAAGCCGGTGGATATGGACAGGCTGTATGCGCTTGCAACCAAATTTAAACTGCGCGTGGTGGAAGATGCGGCACAGGCCATCGGATCGAGTTGGAAGGGCAAACCGATAGGCTCCTTCGGCGATTTCGTCTCGTTTAGCTTTCAGGCCAACAAGAACATCACCACTTCCGAAGGCGGCTGTCTGGTGCTGAACAATGAAGAAGAAGCAAAGCTCGCGGAAAAATACCGGCTGCAAGGTGTCACGCGCAGCGGCTGGGACGGCATCGAAGTGGATGTGTTGGGCGGCAAGTACAACATGACCGACGTTGCCGCCGTGATTGGCCTGGGCCAGTTCGCGCAACTGGATGCGATCACCGCGCAACGGCGCAAACTGGCGCGACATTATTTTAAGACGCTCGGTAAGGATTTCGAGAAACAGACCGGTGCGCAATTACCACTAGAGAATTTTGAGAGCGCTAACTGGCACCTGTTCCAAGTCGTGCTGCCGGAACGCATTACCCGAGCCGATTTCATGGCGCGCATGAAAGAGCGAAACATAGGCGTCGGTTATCACTATGCGCCGATCCACCTGTTTAAGCTTTACCGCGCATTGGGCTTCAGGGAAGGCATGTTCCCGGTCGCCGAGCGCGTCGGGAAACAGATCGTATCGTTGCCGATGTTTTATGCGATGAATGAAAGTGATGTCGAGCGCACGTGTGCGGCGATGCGTGAGGAGTTGAGATAGGGACGAGCTTGTTACTACTAGCCAGGTTGCTGGTTATGAGCGTAGTTGAAGAGCATAATGGTTGCACTGGATGGCTCATGGGAGATTAGGTGGAAACGGTGGCTTGATTCGCTGCTGCTTCTTTCCGAACCAGACAATTTTTGCTGGTAGCTCAGTTCCGGCAAAGTCTATCAAGTCAGGCCAGTGAGGGTGTGGTCGTCGGACAAAAGGCGTTTTATAATCAGTTTGCCACCACCGATTTAATACCGTTACTGGTCGATCAGGTGGATTTATTCTTTTCCTGTTATTAAGTGGAAGCTGAAGGAAGAAAGCGTGTAGCCATTCTGCATAGTCCAAAGAGGCAGATGTTATTTTCTGTTTCTTTCCTGATGGTTCAGCAGTGGCAACCTCTCCGAGCCAAATTTTTGCATTACGAGTAATGTCAGGTAATTTATGGTGGTTTGCTAAACGTGTTGCGAGACTATTGCTTAAACCGATGTATTGGAGCTTTCTGGCGCCGCGCTCATGACGTTTCTTTCCGATGCCCACGTATAGACCGCTGCTATAGCCATCATTCTTTGATGCATGAATAGCTTCAGGAATGGAGTATGGCCCATACCAGTCGATAATGATTGCGAAATGTCTCATATAGTTGCAATGCTCCCTGTGAACTATTGGTAATTCTTCAAGCGAACTCTCATTGCTGAATGGTGAGATTCTTTGCGATGCGTTTCATTTGTTAACTTCCATTACCCACTTTCTATCTGGGTTGGTGAGATGGTCTGAGCACTAGGAAGAGAACTCGTTTCATTGGGCAGCTCGGCAGCTATTTTCCTTGCTATAAAATTCTGGAAGAATTTTGCCAATATTTTTTGTTGGTATTACAGCTGATTTTCCAGCGGCAGATATTTTTATGTTGTTTGCTTTTCTAAGCGCTGCCCAGAAGGGCTCGAAGTTTTGAGCACAAACATGGC
>CAITJF010000157.1 GCA_903892645.1 uncultured Nitrosomonadales bacterium
CACCTATTTCCGCACCCCCTGCCTGACCTTGCGCCCAAACACCGAACGACCGATAACCGTCAGTGTGGGCAGCAATCGGATGGCGACGCTGTCCCGACTTGGGGCTGACCTTGATCAGATCCTCGGCCAACCGGGGCGGCTGGGAAGCATTCCGCCGCTCTGGGATGGCCATACCGCCCAGCGTATCTTTGAGGCTCTCTGCCGCGAGGCAGGCTAGTTCCCGCCTTCCACCGCGGCCTTGAGTGCTCACCGAGCTCCTGCTGCCCTTGGCACTTATAATGCTCAAATACACCAACATGACATTGGGACCAGATGAAATTTCGAGAGGCTACCAAAGTGCCCAAGTCCGCGATGGCTCGAATTCACGCCGGGGCCCAGCTTCTGTCCACTTTCGGAGCACCGTACTGACAGTGTGGGCAGCAATCGGATGGCGACGCTGTCCCGGCTTGGGGATAACCTTGATCAGATCCTTGGCCAAACGGGGCGGCAGGGAAGCATTCCGCCGCTTTGGGATGGCCATACCGCCCAGCGTATCTTTGAGGCTCTCTGCCGCGAGGCAGGCTAGTTCCCGCCTTCCACCGCAGCCTTGAGTGCTCACCGGGCTCCTGCTGCCCTTGGCACTTATAATGCTCAAATACACCAACATGACATTCGGACCAGATGCAATTTCGAGAGGTTATCAAAGTGCCCAAGTCCACGATGGCACGAATTCACGCCGGGGCCCAGCCTCGGTCCACTTCCGGAGCACCGTAACGATGATGGTCTGCCGCTCTCAGGCCCCGACCGCTGCCTCACGGGCCAACCTGGAGCCAGCCTTTGCCTCCCTCCTATGCCATCCTCTTCTTGGCGGCGCGTGTCTGCCATTGTGGGCCGCCACCTGCTTCGCTGCCAAGGCCGCACCTGGCGCCACCATCGGCTCCGCAGCGAGTCCTTGGTTCAACGTAGGCAATAAACCGGCCCCCGCTCGGGCCGGCGACGCGGTGATCGTGACCGCAGGACGATACGAGGAGGGGATTAACCTTACCACCTATAGTAGCCTGCCCGGCGCCTGCAGCAGCGCTAGTCCACGGAAAGGAGCGGGGATATTCTAATGAAAATTGCGGGCTTCCTGTGCGCTATTTTGATATCGTCGTTTGCGTCGATTTCCACTCTGGCCGAGGACATTTACATCACACAGCCCGCTTCTGGTGGAGATACCGGGGTGGACTGCACGAATGCCCACTCGCTCACATGGTTTAATTCGTCGGTCAACTGGGGTGCTGGAGCAAACAAGGTATCTCCGGGAGACACGGTCCATCTGTGCGGCACTTTCACAGCGGCGGCAGGAGGAACGCTGCTGAATGTGCCAGCCAGCGGAGTCACGAGCAACGTCGTCACGATTGTATTTGAACCCAACGCTGTCTTGGAGGCTCCCTATTTCGCCCAGTATTATGGTGGTCTAAGAATACCAGACGGCCGCCACGACATTAAGATTGATGGTGGCGTCAACGGTGTTATCCGCCACACCGACATGGGCAGCACAAACAGCGGTAAAACGTATCGCTCTTTTAGCGCCTACGGAATGTATATTGCGGGGTGCACCAACATTGAGATTTCAAACCTGATCATCAGCAACATCTTCGTCAACACTGGCGGGGACAATGCCAACTCCGCTGACGGCACTGGAAAGAACACTGCAGGCATCCAGCTAAGCCACGGCCTGAAAAACGTATCCATCCACAACTGCCGCATCAGCAACGCCCGCACAGGAATAGGTGGCGGCCCCAGTGGCACTCTCTGGGATGGATTGATGATTTACAGCAATGTTATCAGCGATAATTGTTTCTCGATCGGCATAGGGACGGGCAGCGAAACCAACAGCAGGGTTATTAACTTGGATATTTACGACAACGACATCAGCAATTGGACTTTGTGGCAATTCCCCGGTGGCCCCCATTCAACAGTTGACATTTACCACACCGACGGATTGATTCTTTTCGCAAATTCAATGAGCGCCGATTCGTATTGTTCTGGAATATTTCGAAACAACTATGTGCATGGAAATTTGGGACGTGGAAGTCCGACAGCTTATGTGAGTCTTGGGTGCAGTGTCAGAGACTTTTATGTATTTAATAATGTGTTCGACTGTGAAACGAATGCAAATGTTGGCGTGTGGATAAACAGTGATGCCAGTTGCGCTGGATATGCTGCTAAAACACCCACCAACAACTTCATACTAAACAATACTTTTATCGGTCCTACAAATTATCCCACATCGTTGGGAAATATGGCCGTTGTGGTTGGTGGCACAAATACAGTGTTCATGAACAATCTCATCTACCGGTACTACGTTGCGTTTCGCTTGGATGGTAACATCTCCTCTGATTACAACATTCTGTCAACAGACTTTGCCCGAACTGGGGTGACCCTGGCATCATGGCGTGCACTAGGATACGATGCTCACAGTCTGACTAATGTTAATCCATTGCTGGACCAAGCCTTCTCTCCAATTGCTGGGTCGCCCGCCATTACCGGCGGAATAGACTTGTCCGGACTTGGAAGGAGTCAACTGAGCACGGATAAGGCCGGCAACCCTCGTGCCGTGCCGTGGGGCATCGGAGCGTATGTGCAGGGCCGACTGATACCGCCTTTTCTGCACGAACCTCGCTTGATTTTGCCAGGTGGTGCCTATTAATTGCCGGTAGAATTGGGGCAAGCAGTAGCCGGTGCTTGAGTGTGAAGCCAGTCATGGACCAGCGAGGCACAGCTAACGAATCCCGTCCAGCAGCAGCGGCGAGCCGCGGCAAACCAACCTTGGCGATTGTCTCTCCGATAAAGAATGAGCTGCCAAATCTGCCAGCGTTGCTGGAAACTGTTCGAACGCAGACCCGTCCGGTCTCGCTGTGGGTGCTGGTGGATGACCAGAGTGATGATGGCAGTTCGGAGTATCTCCGAGCCAACGCAGCCAAGTTGGACAATGTGACAAAGGTCGTGCTGGTGCGAACGGAGGGATTACCCAGCGGCTACGAACTGGGCGCGAAGTACGCGCGAGTGGTGGACCGTGGGTTCAAGGCGGTACGGGAGCATGAACAGCCCTTGGGATCCCGGTACGACTACATCGGCATCCTGGATGCTGATTGCTTCGTTGCTCCGGATTACTACGAGAAACTGCTGGAGAAATTCTCCCTGCTTCCCCGGCTTGGGATCGCCAGCGGCTATCTCTATTATAAGATTGGAGAGCGCCTAAAGCTGGCCCGGACCCCCCGGCGGTGGCCGCGCGGCGGCATCCGAGTGTGGCGCCGGCAATGCCTGGAGGAAGCCGGCTATTTTGTTACCAAGTCGG
>CAITJF010000158.1 GCA_903892645.1 uncultured Nitrosomonadales bacterium
CCGATAGTTAGTGAGGGAGCCATCTGTCTGCTAAACTGGCCCGCTCCGGAACAAAATGCAGTGGTTACCAACGCGACACAACTTTGCCGTGAATCTAAAATACAAATTTTTCATATTGATATTCGGGATAATTCTCGGATTTTCGGTTATTGCCTGGCTTTTCTCCTCGCACTTGCTATCCAATGCCAATGAAGAATGGGCAGAATTGCTGGCCGGTCGCCAGGTGATGTTCGACAAGCATCGAACTCATTTGCCGCTGACACGCGAGATCGCTCTGGCCAAGCAACTGGCCGCCGATCCAGCATTGCTGGATATGGCATTGCATGAGAGCGATTCTGTGGTGCGGGAGCATGCCGTCAAGGTGCTTGAAACATACCGGCTGAATTTTCGTGACCAAAGCTATTTCGCGGCATTCGCGCGCTCCGGGAATTACTATTTCAACGATGCAGCCAACCAGTTCGCCGGCAAGCAACTGCGCTACACCCTGTCGGCAACCAATCCAAATGACAAATGGTTTTTTGCCACGCTTGGCAGCGGAAAAGATTATCAGGTCAACGTTGATCCCGATGCGCACCTTGGTGTCACCAAGGTCTGGATCAATGTGCTGATCAAACGGGGCAGTGAGGTGTTGGGAGTAATCGGCACGGGCATCGACATCACGGAGTTTCTCAGGGAAACGGTCGACATCAACCAGCCGGGTGTGCACAACCTGTTTGTCGACCGCGATATGGCGATACAGCTATACCGGGAGGCCAACCTGATCGATTATGCCAGCATCACCAAGGATGTAAAACACCGCAGTAAAGTTGACTTGCTGCTGAAAACCCCGGACGACATCGAGAATTTGCGGCAAATAATGAGGCGGCTGGAAAATTCAGAAAAAACAGTGGATACCCTGTGGGTGACATTCAATGGCAAAAAACACCTGCTGGGAGTTTCCTATCTGCCGGAAATCGGCTGGTTCGATCTTACGCTGATGCACCCCCGCACCTTGTTTTCGTCTGATGCCCTGTTGTTTATGCCGCTGTTGTATGGCCTGGCCATGATATTGGCCTTGTCACTGGTAGGCTGGCTGATGCATCGCTGGATTCTGGGGCCGATAGGCAGGCTGCGCGTCTCGATGACCGAGATACAGCACGGGAATTACCAGATCGACCTTCCGGTGATCGGCAAGGGCGAGATAAGCGACTTGTCGAGGCAATTTACCGACATGGTGAAAGTGGTGCGCGACACCAGGAATGGACTGGAAGATACGGTCAAACAACGCACTGAAGAACTGTTGCGCCTGACGGAGACTGACCTACTGACCGGATTATTTAATCGGCGCGGCATGCAGAAACGCCTGGATCAGGAACTTGCCCGCCAGTCCCGACAGGGAGGGGCGCTGGGACTGATGTTGCTTGATCTGGATCACTTTAAACAGATCAATGATCGCTATGGCCATGCGGCAGGCGACACGGCCCTGAGTGCAGCCGCAGCGGTGATTCTGGAATCCATACGCGCTTTTGACCATGCGGCGCGTTGGGGCGGCGAGGAATTTATGGTGCTGCAGGCGGAATGCAATGAAGATGCGCTGCTCGGTGCAGCCGAACGCATACGTGCGGGAATCGAGGGACTTTCCATTCCTTATAGCAAAGGGACATTCCGTTTTACGACCAGCATCGGCGTGTATTACGCAAAAGCCCCGGAAGATCAGGAATATCTGCTGCGTAAAGTCGACAAGGCGTTGTA
>CAITJF010000159.1 GCA_903892645.1 uncultured Nitrosomonadales bacterium
AAAATTCTGGATTGATGATCGCTTGAGTGCAATTTTATGGGCTCGGGAAACATTGGATTCCGACACTATCATTCTTGATACAGAAACAACTGGGTTGAGGCATTACGATAATGTTGAGGTAATAGAGTTGGCCGTTATAAATGTAAGTGGGGAGGTTCTTTATAACCAGCGATTTAAGCCTATTTATAAAATTCCACGAGGTGCGACTGAGATTCACAAGATTACTGACAAAGCGGTGGCAAAGATGCCTAGCTTCAAAGATGAATACCAAAAAATCTACGCGATGCTTAATGGCAAAAAAATTATTGCCTATAACTCTCCATTCGATAGCGAGGTTATCAATAGGACATGCCAGTTGTATCAGTTAGTGGAGCCTTGCTGCCGTTGGGAATGCGCAATGCGTGCGTTTCAAGCATTTAAGGGTGGCTCATGGGATCGCCTTCCGGGAGGAACTCACGGCGCTCTTGATGATTGTCGGGCTGTACTGAACCTGTTAAATGCAATGGCAAAAGATGAATTCCCTTGAGTTTTATCTTGTAATAATCGGGGACGTAGCACGGTTTCCACAGACCTCGTAGGGCACAATCATTATTGCGCCGAATAAAAAATATCTGGGGCAATGCGCTCCTCTTATTGACACCTTACGCCCATGCCCGTGTCAGCATCTCATCCATCGCACCGGTGATGCGGTCGCCTTCTTGCGCAAGTGACCCCACTTTCTCGCCCAACTGATCGATGGCAACGGATACAATCTCCAGCGGATGCAGCACTACTTTTATTCCTTTAACTGTGAACACGGGATTGAGCGGCGAATCGACGAATGCGGCGGTGCGATCAAGGCTGCTGCGGCGTACCAGCGGAACAACAACTCTGCGGCGGTAGGAATCAAACAGGGATGACTGAACCACGATCACGAATGGGATCGTTTCGCGTTGTTTGCCGATATTCCGGTGAACGTCAAATTGCGCCATTACAGCGTTGAGTGCTCATCGGCAAATGAGCCTGACTGCTCGTTAAAGGCATTCCAGCCTCGTGCTGCCACGTCGGCGTTACTCTGTTTTACTTGCCAAGCGTTGTTCTGTTCCAGCACATAGCCGGATAAAAGTTGCTCGACCACACCTGAAAGATTGTTCGTCATTCCTTTGGCTTTGGACACCAAGTCTTCGTTGAGCGTAAGATTGACGGCACGCTTGCGCGCTTGATTACTTTGTATGGATTTCATGGGTGTCTCCTATGCGCATGATATGCGCATTACTGCAATTTGTGAAGTGCGGTAGCGACAGTGCGGTAGCGGCAAGATGGATGCTGCACGACGTGCCTTTTTCCACCATCCCAAACTCAATCGTGCCAAAATTCACCCCGAATATCGCAATGATGAGGTGCGGGTATGAAACAGCGCGTGTTGATTCTGAGCTATGGCGAGATGGGGCATGCCATGGAATATCTGCTGACGGCGCGCCACGATGTCCGCATCTGGAGCCTGGACGGGGTGAAGGATCGTAATTCGACGCTGGAGGATGAGGTGCCTTGGGCGCAGGTGATCCTGTTCTGCCTGCCGGTGAATCCGCACCATGAGATCGCGAGCCGCATCGCGCCTTATCTGGCGAAAGACAGCGTATGCCTGACCATCGCGAAGGGGCTGGATGAATCGGGGCGCACGGCGGCGCAGGTGTTCGAGCGCGTGTTCGCGGGCAAGCATCACTACGGAGTGGTGTATGGGCCGATGATCTCGGAGGAGCTCAGGGCGGGGCGGCATGGCTTTGCCGATGCGGTGCTGTCCGATGCGGCGGATTTTGAGGTGATACACAGCCTGTTCCGGGGCAGCACGCTGGTGTGCCAGCAGGCGGCGGACATGCACGGCAGGAGCTGGTCAGTAATCCTGAAGAACGTGTATGCGATCATGTTCGGCGTATCGGATGAGCTGAAGCTGGGCGACAACATGCGCGGGCATCTGATGGTCGCGGCGATCGCAGAATTGTCTGGCATCGTGCAGTCGTTCGGCGGGCAGGCGCACACGCCATACAGCTATGCCGGGCTGGGCGACCTGCTGACAACAGCCACCAGCGAGGATTCGCATCACCATGCGCTCGGACGGCATCTGGTTTTGGGTGAGTGGTCGGACATCTCCGGCGAGGGGGTGCATACCTTGCGGATGGTGGAAAAATATCACCTGTTCGATTGGCGCGCCTATCCGCTGTTTTCGCTGGTGCGCGACATCGTCACCGCGCCGGAGACGCTGAATGAACGAGTGCAGGATTATTTGAAACAGCTGCGCGAGACTGAGATTTGTGCGATATGAGGTTGAAGCGCCCAGTCAGGCAAACTCGGCGCGATGACGGCGGCACTACCGCCGCCGTCATCACCGGGACACAAGATGCGATTACTTACGGGTGAAATCGATGACGATCTGACCCGGCTCACGGGCGACATAATTGATTTCGATGCCATCGCCGTAACGGTCCTTCAGTTGCGCGAGCAGCGGCAGCGGATCATGGTCATTGCAGAAAAACATGGTTTCGCCAGGATGCAATGAGTCAAGCGCGCCAAAAATGGCAGCATGGCGAAAACGCTTGGCGACACCACGGGCATCGAACGGGTAACGCATGTCAGGTGAGGTAGAGCTGGCGCAATTGTGAGTCATTTTGTGTTCCTTAAGGTTATATGATCGGGAAATAAAGCCCGACCATTTTAATATGATGTATCGAAAATGCAACATTTATGAAAAACCACGTTTTCCTGACAGTCTTGCGCTGTGATTACCTGATCGGAGATGAACCATGCCGCGCCAGATCAGCCTGTGCGACCGCACAACGTGCTGACAGATGAATCAGACAAGTTGTTTTAGGGCTGCTGCAAAACCGTGGCCTGCCCCCTGTTTTTGTAGCGTGCCACGGGGCCAGTTTCATCGCAAAGCCGATGGGGGATGAGTTGATACAAATCTGTTGTTGAGGCAACATGTGCTTGAAGGGCTTTTCCTACAGCTTCGTTAGCCGGGCATCCCATCCATGCGCATTGCCATCGTCTCTGATATTCACGGAAACCTCCCCGCGATTGAGGCAGTCGCAAGAGACTTCAATCGCCGCGGTGTAGATGCGGTAGTGAATCTGGGGGATAGCTTGTCCGGGCCTTTGTTTCCCCTTGAGACCGCGCAATTTCTTATGGCGCAAAGCTGGCTACATCTCTCCGGCAACCATGAGCGCCAGCTACTCACTCAAAAGCCGGGGCAGTGGAGCGCCCCTGACGCATTCGCCCACTCGCAACTGTCATCCAGGGAGCTTGAATGGTTGGGCTCGCTAAAGCCGTGCGCCCTGTTCAGCCCTGATGTGTTTCTTTGTCACGGCACCACGCAGAGTGATATGGAATATTTTCTTGAAACAGTTGAACCCACGGGTGCCCGCGCCGCCACTTCGCGGGAGGTCGACGCCCGGCTCGGCGAAGTGAAAGCCGCTTTGGTTGCCTGTGGGCACACCCACTTTCCAAGGTCGGTGCGCGCATCGGCAGGCCAGCTTATTGTGAACCCCGGCAGCGTTGGTCTGCCGGCCTTCGATGACAACCACCCTTATCCGCACGTTATCGAGACAGGCTCACCCGACGCGCGCTATGCAATCGTTGAGCAGTATTCCGGGAACTGGATTGCCACGCTGATTTCCGTTCCATACGATCACCAAGCCATGGCCAGGCTCGCGCAGGAGCGGCAAATGCCGGACTGGGCATGCGCCCTCATGTCCGGGTATATGTCATGAGCACACCAATCCCTCATTGCAGCAGGCCACCTGCGGCGTACGTTGAACTCAAATGTTGAGGCTGTAAGCCGCAATCATCTCGCCTCCTCCCGCTTCTGCAGCGCACGCCACATCCAGCCGCAAAATACCAGCAACGCCGCAACACCCAACCACAGCGGCCACAATTTCGGCTGGTTCCACTGCCTGCGCAGTTCGTCGCGCTGCGCTGCATCTATGCGCAGGTATTTGAGGTTGTTGTTCGCCATCTTGTTGGGCTTGCTGTTATGCAGCCAAGTGTGGTGCAGCACGTAGTCCTTGGGGTGCTCGCCCCACAGCCACGGCGAATCGCGGCGCAGGATTGCCAGCATGTCGTCTATGATTTTCTGGCGCGCCGCGCCGTTCGGCATGTTCTTCATCTGCTCGAACAGGCGGTCATATTCCGGGTTGCTGTAGTTGGCAGCGTTCTCGCCGCCCTTGCCCACCTTGACCTGCGCGCCGTGCAGCAGGAACAGGAAGTTTTCCGGGTCGGGATAATCGGCGTTCCAGCCGAAGTAAAACAACTGTGTGTCGCCACGGCGCACCTTGTCCTGGAAGCGGTTGTAATCAGTGCTGCGCAGCACCAGTTGCAGGTTGAGCTTGTCGAACTGCTTGCGCAGCCAATCCAAGCGCGACTTGGCGCCCAGACCGGTGGGTGTGGTGTCGAGGTAAATCACCAGCGGTTGTCTGGTTTTCTCGTCCAGGCCGTCGGGATAGCCCGCTTCGGCGAGTAATTTTTTCGCTTCCTCGATGGTCTTGCGTTTCAGCGCACCATTCACCCATTCGTACACGTAATGGTCGATGCCCGCCTCGCCCTCGCGGTAGCCGAAAATGCCGGGCGGTATGGGCGACTGCGCCGCGATGCCGCGCCCATTGGCGAAGATGGAAATGAATTCCTCCCAGTCCACCGCGATGGAGATGGCCTGGCGCAACTTCCTCGCTCTTTCGCTGTTGCCGCCGACAGTTGCATCCAGCCAGTTGAAGCCCATGTACATGGTGGAAGTGGCGACGGAGGTGGACAGCGTGATGCCTTGCGCTTTCATCTCGTCAGTGACATTGGCCTCGCCGCCCACGCTTACCTGCACTGCCTGGTCGAAGCTGTCGGAGCTGATGCCGGAGGCATCGTAATAGCCTTGCAGGAACTTGTTCCAGTAGGGGATGGTTTCTTTTTCCAGGCTGAATACCACTTGCTCGATCAGTGGCAGCGGCTTGCCCGCATCAGCCAGCAGCCCGGCTTCCCGGTCGCCCGGGTCACCCTCCGTGGGATAAAACTCGCCGGAGAAGTTGGGGTTCTTTGTCAGCACCATGCGCTGGTTGGGATTGTTTTCCGACAGGTAATACGGCCCGCTGCCGACCGGCCACCAGTCCAGTGTGAGGTTGCGTTCGCGCATGCCACCCTGCGCGTAGAACTGTTCCACCTCGTGCGGCATCGGGGCGAAAAACGGCATCGCCAGCCAGTAGGCAAACTGCGGATATTTGCCGTATACCTTGATGTGGTAAGTATGCTCATCCACTGCCTGCGCGCCTTCCAGCGGATAGTCGTGCAAATCCAGGAAGGCGTCCGGATGTGCCTTCTGCGCCTGCTGCAAGGTGGCGGCATAGTCCTTGAGTCCGACGATATATTCCGCCATCAGCCCGGCAATCGGCGAATGGATGTTGGGATGCATCAGCCGCTTGATCTGGTACACGTAGTCCGCCGCCTGCACCTCGCGCGTGCCGCTATGCGGAAAATCGTTCAAGGCATGGATGTCGCGCAGATCATGCGGCGTCAAGGCAAAGTATTCCGGCTTGCCCTGCACATCGCGCGCAAAGGCCGGATGCGGCTGGTAGCGCAGGCCGGGGCGCAAATGAATTTCGTACACGCTGAACGCCACCTTGCCGGCGGGCGCATCGTCCGGTAGCGATCGGTTGTTCTTGTCCAGATAGGTTACTCGCGGCATTTCACCCGCCGCCTGCGGCACCAGCGTGTACGGACGTTTCAGATAATGGTATTGCAGCGGCGGCTGGTATATCTGCGCGAGGAACACATACTCGTTCTCGCTGTAGGCCTGCGCCGGATCGAGGTGTTTGGGACGCTCGGTAAACGCCGTGTAAAAAATGGATTTTCCCTTGTCTGCTGCCGGATAGGGATTATTCCACAGCACGCCGTCACAAGCGGAAAGCAGCAGGAGCAACAGAGAACAAACGAGGCGTTTCATGGCGCGAGAGTGTAGCGGAATGATGGGAACAAGGGCAATCTGAACACATGCCAATTCTTGCAGTCCCGCGAAAAAACGGGTATGGTTTGAAGCGTAAGCCTTTTGAGGAGTCAATCATGGACGTTACCAATACCATTTCCGCCAGCGCGCCTGCCAGCAGCACACAGCCGCAACCGCCCGCACCGAAGAGCGACAAACCGCCACAGGAGCAACAAAGTTCCGTAGTGATAAAACTGTCCGAGCAGGCACAGCAGATGAGCCGCGCCGAAAATCAGAACAACACCGAGCGCGCCGAAACCAGAACCAAGGAAACCGCAGAGCCTTCCGGCATCCAGTTCATGGAAGGCGAGAGCAAAAGCGGTCGCGTCAACACCTACGCATAATCCCCGCAACATCCAATGAATCCAGACTGGCAAAATTTCCTGCAACAGCAGGGCGCGCTGCTGCGTGAGGACATCGTGCAGCATTTCGGCAACGCGCAAGGTGAACTTGCCGCCGCGCAGAGCGGCACGATATTGTGCGACTTGAGCCAATTCGGCATCCTCAAGGTTACCGGCGAAGATGCCTCAAGCTTTCTGCAAAACATGTTGAGCAGCGATGTGCGCGAAATCGAACAGCGTGCGCAACACAGCAGCCTGAACAGCCCAAAGGGGCGGATGCTGGCAACCTTTCTGATCTGGCGTACCGATGGCACGGATTATTTCCTGCAACTGCCGCGCAGCCTGTGCGCCGCCATCCAGAAACGCCTGTCCATGTTTGTGCTGCGCGCCAAAGTCAAGATAACGGACGTGAGCGAGCAGCAGGTTCGTATCGGCCTGTCCGGGGAAGGTGCAACTGCGCTGCTGCAACAGCACTTCGGCTCCGTCCCGCAGGATGCCATGGCGGTGGGGCAGCACGACAACGCCTGTGTCATCCGCGTCGGAGCGCAACGCTTCCAGATCGACACTGCGCCGCAGTATGCGCCTGCCCTGTGGCAAAGCCTGAGTGCGGCTGCACGCCATGCCGGTTCAAATTGCTGGGACTGGCTCAATATCCGCGAAGGCATCCCGGTCATCCTGCCTGCCACGCAAGAACAGTTCGTGCCGCAAATGGCGAACCTCGACTTGATTGGCGGCGTCAGCTTCAAGAAGGGTTGCTATCCCGGGCAGGAAATCGTGGCGCGCATGCAATATCTCGGCAAACTCAAACGCCGCATGTATCTGGCGCACGTCGAGAGTGCCGATATGCCGCAAGCTGGCAATGAATTATTCAGCACAGACATGGAAGGCCAAGCCAGCGGCATGGTTGTCAATGCGACCGCCGCACCGGGAGAAGGCTGCGACCTGCTGGCGGTATTGCAAATCAGCAGCCGCGAAACACAAACGGTGCATCTGCAATCATTGCAGGGGGCGGCATTGCAGTTTTTACCCATGCCGTATTCACTGCCAAGTGCTTAAAAGCCACTCTCTTGCCTACCCGTTCCCCGCACGCGGGCAAGGGGATTGATATTTATTCCCGATGCCCGCCGCCTTTGCAACATCACTCAGCCGTATCCATCTGCTTGCGTTAGTCACGGCATTATTCATCGCGATAAATAGCCTGTGGCTAAATGCCTTCAGCACTCTGGACAACCGGCTCAGCGATTTTTTTGTGCGCCGTGTCGCGCTGCAACTTAGCCCTGATCCGGACATCGTAATCGTCGACATTGACGAGGCCAGCCTGGCTGCAATGCAAAATACAGCGGGTAGCTGGCCGTGGCCACGCGCGGTACACGGCGAACTATTGCAGGGTATCGCGCGACAAAAACCGCGTGCGATTGTGTTCGATATTTTGTTCAGCGAACCGGATCGCTATCGCCCGGACAGCGACCAGTTTTTTAACGAGGTCCTGCACGACCTGCACAATATATATTTTCCCATGCTTCAACTGGAAGGCAAACAGACCGGCGGCATACCCATATCTGAATTGGCGCGGGTGACAGACATTCCACATTCGCCGGATGCCGACCCGAATGCACGTGCCATCTTATTGCCGCCGCAGGCCGTTGCGACCGAATCATGGCGCGTCGGCCTGGTCAATCTTACGGAAGATACGGATGGCATCGCGCGGCGGTATGAATTGCGCCGCGACTTGTCCGGCTGGCAACTGGAGTCACTGCCCGCGCGCGTGATGCGCGATCTGGGCTACCCGATTCCGCAACAGCCCGATATCAACCTGCACTGGCGCGGTGGCAACCATGCATTCAAATACATCACCTATAGTGACCTGTATGCCGACCAGTCGCGCCAGAAGCCGCAGCGCGACGCGCACGAGTTAACCGGCAAGATCGTCATCATCGGCAGCACCGCCGCTGGCTTGCACGACATCCGCGCCACACCGGTATCCAGCCTGTATCCTGGCCTGGAGATTCTCGCCACTGCGTTGGATAACCTGAAAAACCAGCGCCACCTGCACGCCACACCGGCTTATTTCGCGCCACTCGGTGCGCTGCTGTTGATCGCCATGCAATTACCGTTGTTTCAGCGGCGCGTTGATGTATTCAAAATCGGCAGCACGTTGCTGCTGTTGAGCCTCGTGCTATTAGCCGCACAATACCTCGCCATAATGCAGCTTTACAGTGCCGCACTGCTCACCCCTTTGCTATTCGGCTGGGGATTCTATTTTGCAGCCGCACTCAGCGAATATCTGCGCGAGAAGAAATCACGCGAACAAACCATACGCATGTTCAACCGCTTTCTCGACCCGCGCGTGGTCAACTCGTTAGTAGCGCAAGGCGAAACACCGCAATCATTGAGCGGGCAGGCACGCGAAATAACCGTGCTGTTTTCCGACATTCGTGGTTTCACCACTCTGTCGGAAAAACGCTCACCCGAAGAAATCGTCAGCTTGCTAAACCGCTACTTCAGCCTGCAGGTTGAAATCATCTTCCGCCACGGCGGCACGCTGGACAAGTTCATCGGAGATGCCATCATGGCGTTCTGGGGTGCACCGCAAGATGACACGCAACACGCCGCACATGCAGTGGCAGCGGCGCTGGAAATGGAGCAGTGTTTGCTGCGCTTCAAAACCGAACTCGGCGATGACGGCAAGGATTTTGATGTAGGTATCGGAATTCATAGCGGCAAGGCAGTGGTGGGCTTCATCGGTTCGGATACACGCATGGATTACACCGCCATTGGCGATACGGTGAACCTTTCCAGCCGCATCGAAGGATTGACCAAGGGCGTGGCACGCATACTGGTTTCCAGCGACACAGTCGCACATTGCCAGAATGCATTTGACTTTAGCCCGACTGGCTCTTATAAAGTCAAAGGCCGATTGCAGGAAGTCGAGTTGTTTACCCCTACCAGGGCATGCACGCCCTAAGGTGACACCATGAGATACCTGTCCACACTTTTCCTTTTCTATTTGCTGACGACTTCGGCCTATGCCGATCAAGCTGCTTATACCGTGCGCAGCACTGAAATCAAACAGCAGCCTTTTAGTGATGCGCCCACCGTCGCCACACTGGGTGAAAAAACCAGCGTCAACATCCTGTCACACGAGGGCGGCTGGATGAAAATCAGCAGCGGCCAAGGCAACGGCTGGGTCAAGATGCTCAGCCTGCGCAACAATAGCACAGCCACGCAACAGGGCGATAGCGGCCTGAAAAGCCTGCTTAATACCGGACGCGCCGACAGCAGAGGCGTCACCGTCGCCACCGGGGTGCGCGGACTTTCGGAAGAAGACCTGAAGAACGCGCGAGCCAATCCGCGCGAGCTGGAAAAGCTGCAACGCTACGCCGTGGACAAATCCCAGGCGGAGAAATTTGCACATGGCGCAAAACTAAAACCCCAGCAAATGGATTACTTACCGCCAAGCGGCAATTTGTAGACCGAGGGAGAACGATATGCCCAATCGTGCGAAGTTGTTTCTCTGCCTTACCCTAATACTTTCCTGTCCCGCACACGCCTTGAACTTTGATTTCAAGAAGGCACTGGAGGTAGTGAAAAAAGTGCAGCAAGCGGCAAAACCGCTTGAAGAACCGCGTGAAATAGAGCTCGGCAACGGTATCGCCGCCAACCTGTTAGGCGCTGCGCCTTTGCTCGACGACAACGATGTACAGCAATACGTCAATAAAATTGGGCGCTGGCTCAGCTTGCAAACCGAACGTCCGGATCTGCCATGGAAATTTGGCGTTCTGGAAAGCAGCGACATCAACGCCTTTGCCACTCCCGGCGGCACGATCTTCATCACACGCGGTTTGTTGCAAAAACTCAATAATGAATCGGAACTGGCTGGCGTGTTGGCGCACGAAATCGTCCACGTGCTGCGCAAACACCACCTTGCGGCACTGCAAAAAGAGGCGCGCATGGACTTGGCTTCCGATCTGGTCGGCGAAGCTATCAAGGACAAGGCCAACCCGGCGCTGGAAAGGGCCATCAAGGCTGGAACGGAAGTGTATGCGCGCGGGCTGGATAAAAACGACGAGTTTGAAGCGGATCGCATGGGCATCGTAATCGCCACCCGCGCTGGCTATGACCCTTACGGTCTACCCGCCGTGCTGCAAATGCTCGATGCGAGCAATGCACATGATTCTTCACTGGCGCTAATGTTCAAAACTCATCCCGCACCCCGCGACAGGCTCAGCCTGCTGGACAAAATTATGGACAATCGTTTCGACGTTTATTCCGCCCCGACACAAACTGACAACCGATTTAACAGCGAAGTATCGCGGCGTAAATAGCCAATGAACCTCTGATCAAGTCCCACATGACCGCGCACTTTATTTTGCGGGGTGTGATGCAAGGCGTGCGCTCGCGATGTCTGGGTCCAGCAACACGCAGGCGGAGTGAAGTTGATACCCGAGTACAATAATCACAACGGCAGTCACAAACAGGGGCACACGCACGTGCTCACCACCCTCAAACAAAAATTCCGCATCTGGCTGTTCCGCCCGAAAATTGAAAGCGGCACTGTCACGCTCAACCAGCGCCGCATTTTCATTCTGCCCACGCGGCAGGGTTTGGGCTTCGCCTTTCTGCTGCTGCTGATGCTGCTCGGCGACATCAACTACAACCTGAGCCTGGGTTACGTGCTTACCTTCCTGCTCGGCACCACCGGCATGATGACCATGCTGCATGCCTTCCGCAATCTGGCGCAACTGGAAATACGCGCTGGCCGCGTTGATTCGGTATTCGCCGGAGGCATGGTGCAGTTTGTTTTCCATTTCCATAACATCGGCACGTTGCCGCGCTACCATTTAAAACTGCGCGACAACAACGGACACAGTGTGACGTTCGATATTCCTGCGCAACAAAGCCTTGAGGTAAAACTCCCTCTTCCTGCCGCACAGCGCGGCTGGCTTGGAACGGGACGGTTAACCCTGTTTACTGAATTCCCGCTCGGCCTGTTCCATGCCTGGTCATATCTCGAATTCGACACGCGCTGCCTGGTGTATCCCAGGCCTGCCGCGCCCCTGCCACTGCCCGCCAGTTCGGCGCAAAGCGGCGCGGGCATGTTCAACATGGCGGGCGATGAAGATTTTGCCGGGTTGCGCAGCTATGTAGCGGGCGATGCCCTGCCGCGCATCGCATGGAAAGCGCTGGCGCGCGAACAGGGTTTGCAGGTCAAACAGTTCAGCGCACAACAGGGACGCGAGCTGTGGCTGGACTGGTTCCTGCTGCCCCCACTGGCCACCGAACGCAAGCTGGAGATACTGACGCGCTGGCTGCTGGATGCCGACAAGCAGGGGGTGCATTACGGCTTGCGCCTGCCCAATATCGAACTGCCTCCCGAGCACAGCACAACGCACCGCGCCGAATGCCTGCGCACACTGGCGTTGTTCGGGCTAAGCGGGGAACCATCATGAAGCTCGACGCCACCCTCATCTATGGCTTGCTGATCTGCATCCTGCTGGTCAGCGCGCCGCACGCCGACCACCTTCTCCTATGGGTGAACGCGCTATGCGCCACGCTGCTGGGTTGGCGCGCCTATCTCGCATACAGCGGCAACCCGTTGCCGCCATACTGGTTGCTGCTCACCATCACACTGGGCAGTGTGGGCGGCCTCCTCATCAGCTTCCACACCCTGTTCGGACGTGAGGTCGGCGTCACCCTGCTGATTTTGCTCGCCACGCTCAAGCTTCTGGAATTGCGTGCCGCGCGCGATGCGGCTGTGGTGATCAACCTCGCCTGCTTTATCATCATCACCAATTTCTTCTATTCGCAAAGCATCCCCACAGCAATGTTCATGCTCGCCACCCTGCTGGTAATTATGACGACATGGGTGCATCTGCAAACCGGTACGCTAGCCCTGCAACCACGCCTGCGCATCGCCGCCGTCCTGTTGCTGCAAGCAATCCCGCTCATGCTCGTTTTGTTTGTGCTATTCCCGCGTGTGCAGGGGCCGTTGTGGGGCTTGCCGCAGGATGCCTATGCCAGCAGCGGCCTGGACGACAAAATGTCGCCCGGCAGTCTGAGCAAGCTTTCGCTGTCCGACGCAGTGGCATTCCGCGTGATGTTCAACGGCAAACCGCCTCGGCGCAACCAGATGTACTGGCGCGGGCCGGTGCTGTGGAGCTTCGACGGGCGTACCTGGACACCGGGCAGGACTGCGCGCGTCAAACCGGCGCACCTGGACAAGCTGGATGATTCTATTAACGCCAGTGATAACAACGCCATTGGGATCGATTACACGGTAACGCTGGAGCCGCACAACAAGACTTGGTTATTCGCGCTGGAAATGCCCACACATCTTTCAATTCCGGCCGAGCTGACTTACGATTTTCAGATTCAGCAGAAATCCGCAGTCACCTCGCGCCTGCGCTATACCGCGCACTCGCAACTAAGCTACCGCGCCAATGTTGAGGAAGAGCCGCGCCAGTTGCGGCGTGCATTAAGCATCCCGCCCGATCTCAATCCGCGCGCCCGGCAACTCGCCGCAGAATGGCGCACCAGCTTGCACAGCGACGAGGCGGTAATGCGCGCGGCACTTAATTACTTCAACCGCGAAGGTTTTCAGTACACGCTGGAACCGCCGCTGCTCGGCCTCAATACGGTGGATGACTTCCTGTTCGAGACGCGCAAGGGTTTCTGCGAACACTACGCTTCCAGCTTCGTGTTCCTGATGCGTGCGGCAGGTGTGCCGGCGCGCGTGGTGACCGGCTATCAAGGCGGCGAATTCAACGACCTCGGCAATTACTACATCGTGCGCCAGTCCGACGCCCACGCCTGGGCCGAGGTGTGGCTGAGCGAACGCGGCTGGGTGCGCATTGATCCCACCGCCGCCATTGCCCCGGCGCGCGTGCAGAACGGTTTGGCCGCAGCCATACCAGACAGCGCTGGGCTACCCTTCCTGGCACGCACGCAATTGCCCTGGCTGCGCAGCCTGCGCTTCAACCTGGATGCGTTGACGAACCAATGGAACCAGTGGGTGCTGGGCTATAACCCGGAACGGCAATTCGCCTTCCTTACCCGCATGGGCATGGAAGCGGTCACCTGGCAGAAGATGGCGCTCAATATGCTGGCCGGCGTGGCGCTATTGGTCGGACTGCTTGCCCTGCTCATGCTGCGCCGCCTGTATGTGCGCAACACCGACGTAGCGCAGGCGCTCTATCTCAAATTCTGCCGCAAGCTGGAAAAGAAAGGCATCGTGCGCGCCGCACACGAAGGTGCGCAAAACTTTGCCGCGCGCGCAGTACTACTCAAACCGCAATACGCTGATGCCATCAATGACATCACCGCACGTTACCTGGCGTTGCGTTACAGCGGGCAAGCTGACAGTGGCGCATTACCTGCATTGCGGCATGCTATCACCACATTCAAGTTATAATCCGCACCTGTTCACGGCAAGCCCTCAATATATGCAGATTACCCGCAGACTCGAATTCGATGCCGGCCACCGCATCCCCGGCCACTCCAGCCAGTGCCGCCATTTGCACGGCCACCGCTATGCCATCGAAATCACCCTGTCCGGCGACGTTATCACCACCGAGGGACTGTCCGAACAGGGCATGGTGATGGACTACTCCGAAGTGAAACGCATTGCCAAGGAACAGCTGGTGGATGCATGGGATCACGCCTTTCTGGTGTATCGCGGCGATAAGGTGGTGCTGAACTTTTTGAACGGCCTGCCGGAACACAAGACCGTGGTATTGAATGTACCACCCACAGCGGAAAATCTTGCCACGGTGGCATTCAATATTCTCGACAGCGCCTACCGCGACACTTACGCCAACCAGCTGCGCCTGGAGCGGGTGCGCATCTATGAAACACCGAATAACTGGGCAGATTGTTTACGCAGTACATAAGAGGAATTGAACCAGCCTTACACTCGCCAAGTCACATAATGTGTGACCCTCTACATTGGCGGATGCTCAACACCCAAGCCGGCAATTATCTTTACTAATTCGCGACGGCTGCCTTGCCTACAAATATGACAGACTCGAAAGTGCGGTTCAGGCTCTTGCTATAATAATTAGACATTACCGCGCCTTCACTAAAGCGGATTGTGTCGCCTTTTTTTACTTGTATCGTTGGGGCGGCAATCCATATGGTTTTCCCGCTTTCAGTCAGCTCAATGTATGTATACATGCCGGCGTCAAGGCTGCTGAGTATCTTACCTTTGCGGGATAGTTCTGCTTCCGCCCTCGACTGAGCATTCGCATTTTCCAGCCGCCGCATAGCATTCGCATTCCCCAGTGCGGCTGCTTTCTGATACCACTTGACTGCTTCTGTCTCGTTTTTCGCTACACCTTTTCCGCTTTCATACATGTATCCGAGTTCGAATTGCCCGTCAGCATTTCCCTGATCCGCAGCCTTGCGAAACCACTTGACCGCTTCTGCATTGTCTTTTGCTACGCCTCGCCCGTCTACATAATGCAAACCGAGACCGTATTGCGCGGAAGCATCCCCCTGCTCCGCAGCCTTTTTTACCTGCTCAAATTTTTCATTGGCGACATTGCGAGTTGCTGTGCGGTCATCTTCGGCATGAGCCTGAAGCGAGATGAATGCCAGTGCCACCAAAATAATTCTTAATGCCTTCATTTTGAAGTTTCCTTGGATTTATGTCTTTCAATGCGCAAGCCTCATGCTACCAGCTTTTCATCTCATTGAGTGATGAACCAGGCATTCGGGAGATAGTGCTGTGTATCTGCTATTGGCGGAAGTTGGATCAGACACTATCTGTCAGATCAAATCGCGACTACATAAACACTCGGCATCACTTGTGCCTTGCCAGCCACTCCCGCGCCATCGCCAGTGCCTTCTCGACTTCCTCGCGTTTCATTTTGTCTTCCAGCGGTTTTATGGCCTTCTGGGCGTTTTCGTCCCCCACCAGCACAGCCAGGTTGAGCCACTTGCATGCCTGCACCAAATCGGCCGGGACACCTTCTCCGGCCTTGTACATCATCCCGAGGTTGTACTGCGCCGCTGCATTGCCCTGCTCCGCCGCCTTGAGAAACCACAACACAGCCACCCTGTCGTCCTGCTGAATACCCCGCCCTTTGCGGTACATCATCCCAAGGTCGTTCTGTGCCTCTGCCTTCCCATGCCCGGCTGCCATGCGGTACATCTCCGCCGCCAACTTCAAGTCCTGCGGTACGGCTTGCCCCAGGTCGTATAATCGTGCAACGTTGTACTGTGCCTCCACGCTCCCGTGCCTGGCCGCACTGAAATACCATGCCACGGCTTTGTCGTAGTCCTGCGGAACACCCTGGCCTTCGAGATACATCGCCCCGAGATTGTTCTCCGCATCGGCATTTCCCTGCTCTGCCGCCTTGAGAAACCACTCTGCCGCCAACTTGTCGTCCTGCGGAACACCTATACCCTGGCGATACATCACTCCAATATCATACTGCGCATTGGACATCCCCTGCTCTGCTGCCTTGCGGTGCCACTCCGCCGCCATTTTGTAGTCCCGTGGAACGCCTTGCCCCTGGTGATACATAATTCCAAGGTTGTGCTGCGCCTCGGCATTTCCCTGGTTGGCAGCCTTGCGGTACCACTCTGCCGCCAACTTGTAATCCTGCGCAACGCCATGCCCTAGGTGATACATTACCCCGAGACTGTTCTGCGCCTCCACATCCCCCTGTTCGGCCGCCTTGCGAAACCATTCTTCCGCCAGCTGGTGCACACCTCCATGCGCCATGTCATACAGCATCGCCAGGTTGTGCTGCGCATCGGTATTTCCCTGCTCGGCCGCCTTGCGATACCACTCTTCCGCCAGCTTGTAGTCCCGCTCAACACCCCGGCCTTGGCGATACATTATCCCAAGGTTATTCTGTGCCTCTGCGTTCCCCTGTTCGGCGGCCTTGCGGTACCACTCTGCCGCCAGCTTGTCGTCCTGCGGAATGCCTTGCCCCAGGTCATACAGCAGCCCAAGATTGTTCTGTGCATCGGCATTTCCCTGCTCGGCGGCCTTGCGGAACCATTTTGCGGCCAACTTATCATCTTGCGGAACTCCCCGAATTTGCCGATACATTAGTCCAAGGTTGTGCTGTGCCTCTGCATCCCCCTGCTCAGCCGCCTTGCGATACCACTCTGCCGCCAGCTTGTCGTTTTGCGGGATACCTTGACCGAGGTCGTACATCCGCCCAAGGCTGTACTGCGCCTCTGCATCCCCCTGCTCAGCCGCCTTGCGATACCATCCTGCCGCCACCTTGTCATCACGTGGGATACCCTGGCCTTGCTCATACATCACCCCCATAAGAAACTGCGCACGCTTCTCGCCATTGAGCAACTTTAATTCCTTCAACGCGGCCTGATAATCCCCCCTGTCGTAAGCGTCTATTCCTTCCTGAAGGCCAGCCCACGCTCCTGCGCTAACCGCAAGAAAAAATACAACCAGAACTTGTCTAACCAAAGCCTTCATCAATGTTTCATCATTGAATGCATCACTTTGTGCTGCGCCAACCACTCATCTGTCAATGCCTGAGCCTCCTTGATTTCCTTTGGAACCATCTTGGCTTCGGCAGTTTTCTTGCTCTGTGGCGCTATATCGTTACCGGCTGCCGCAGCCAGGCTATACCACTTGTACGCTTGCACCAGATCAACAGCCACACCCTGCCCGTGGTCGTACAAAAACCCAAGATAGAGTTGTGCCAACGTTTCTCCTTGCTCGGCCGCCTTGCGATACCACAACGCGGCTTCCTGGTAGTCCTGCGGAACGCTGTTTCCAATGTCGTACATCTGCCCAAGGTAAAACTGCGCCGACGCATTACCCTGCTCCGCCGCCTTGCGATACCATGACGCAGCCTCCTTGTAGTCCTGTGGAACACCAAGCCCACGATCATACATAAACCCAAGATCAAACTGCGCACAGGCATCGCCATTAGCCGCAAGCGGCCTGAGTTCTTTTAGCTTAACCTCGGCGCCAGCGGCCGGGTCTTCACAATGGGCAGGGGCGTCTTTCTTATGCCCCTCGTGGTGGGAATGAAGCTCTTCCTGCAAGCCAGCCCGCGCTCCTGCGCCAACCGCAAGGAGAACTACAGCCAAAATTAATTTGAAAAAAACTTTCGTCATTGTGTTGCTCATTGCTCGTCTCCTAAGCCAAATCAAAATAGTTGCACATCCAAGGCTGAAAGTTACTCGATTATGCGCTTGCTTTCAATCGGAAACGGGCACCCGATTTGCATTATGCGCTAATGCTGTGCCAGCCAGTCCTGTGCCAATGCCTGCGCCTCCCCGATTTCCTTGGGGGTCATCCTGGCTTCAGCCATTTTCATGCTCTTTACAGCCTCTTCATGGCCTGAAATTGCAGCCAGGCCTAACCACTTGAGCGCTTGCACCAAATCCTGTGGCACACCTGCCCCCTTGTAGTACATCGCCCCAAGATTGAACTGCGCTTTCATGCTCCCCTGTTCGGCCGCCTTGAGATACCACGACAAGGCTTCCGTGTAGTCCTGCGGAACACCTTTTCCCTGGCGATACATCGCCCCAAGATTGAACTGCGCTTCCATATTCCCCTGTTCGGCCGCCTTGCGATACCACGACACAGCCTGCTGGTCATCCTGCGATACCCCCAGCCCGTAAGCGTGCATTACTCCAAGGCGATGCTGCGCTACCGCCGAATCTTGCGTGGCCGCCATGCGATACCACACCGCTGCCTGGGAGTAATCCTGCGGCACACCATGTCCCTTGTCGTACATTTCCCCCAGGAAAAACTGCGCCTCCATATTCCCATGTTCAGCCGCCTTGCGGTACCACGACATAGCCAACGGGTAGTCCTGCGGCATACCATTTCCATCGTTGTACATCCACCCAAGCCAGAACTGTGCAACTGCATTACCCTTGATTGCAAGCGCCTTGAATTCTTTCAACGCGACGGGGTAATTGCCGGTTACATAAGCTTTCATTCCTTCCTGAAAACCTGCCTGCGCTCCTGCGCTAGCCGCAAGAAAAACCACAGCCAAAATTAATCTGAAAAAAACTCCCGTTATTACGTTGCCTATAACTGATTTCATAAATGCTCACCATGGCCGGCAAGCAGGCGCAGTCCCGCCAATACGTCCAGAACTTGCTGTGCGAATGACACGATGTGCGGCCCGCGAAATTTCATGCGTTCACCGGAATACAGCCCATTGTTTGTCCCCAAACAACCTCACACCATTACGCCCCGCACATCTCATTCAGTGCTGATTAAAGATCAGCACTGGGGGGTACGGCATGAAACAAAATGCCCACGTATCTCAATGACTTTCGCGGGCTCTGTGTATGAGCTGTGTCAGTCGAAAAGTAACTGGTAAGCCATACTACTCATAGGCCTCTGTTTTTCGTTTTCTGGACATACCCCCAGATGTACCCCCAAATATTTTGGCTTGCCCCATAAAACCCGACCTAATATTTCTTACTCACGTGGCATTGTACCAAGTTCACACAGCCCCAGTCAGGATGGTTTTTCTTTGCGCAATGACCATACGGCAACCCCTTAAGCCGTAGCGGCAAGGGACTGTTGCCAAGCAATCACGTCGGATTGCCGCCAGCGCACTGCGCCCGTACCGATGGATAATGGGCGTGGGAATTTTCCTGATTTCATTAAGCGGTAGATTGTTGCCCTGCTTAGTCCGGACAATTTCTCAACGGTCTTGCGCGGTATGAGGTAATCAACATCTTGGTAGTCGCGGTTGTCCATTGTTAGGGCCAGCGTCTTCGCTTTTCCAAGCAGCCCCAGTAGTTTTAGTTGCATCACGTTTTATTTTATTGGCCACACGGGGATGGTTTTTGGCTAAATCCATAAGATAATGAAACTCATCGCAACTATCTACATGCCCGTGCTCGCGATAACATTTTTTTTGAGCTATTTCTTTGTATTTCCCACGAACAGTTAGTTCTTTATAGCAAAGGTCCATTATCGTTTTGCCCCATCAATGCACGTCAGAAGCATGCTTGGTTTACATTTAAGTGCATTAGAAATGGATACAATGTTATTAAGGGATATATTTCTTTCGCCTCTCTCGACACTTCCTATATAAGTCCGATGAAGATCGCAAAGCGTTGCAAGTTCTTCTTGAGAGATGTTCAGCTCAAGTCGCCTACGTCGAATCTCAGCACCAACAACTTTTAAAATTTCCATAGTCCTGCCTCCCGTTTAAGTGGTGAAGATATGTCTATGAAGACTATAGGTCTACAGACTATAAGTAGCTATGCGGGCGTGCGAGTATCGGCAGGTGAATATAAACAAGGGCGGTTTTTTATTTTCGATGGCGGCACAAGTGCCGCGCTTGATGCTGGAATTTGAACGGAAGGAGCTGGCGCGATTTACGCCATGCACCTTCGATAACCTGGGGGATGTTCTGGAGGCATTGGCAATCACGCATTGCGAGCTGGTGCTGATCCATCCATTCCGCGATAGCAATGGGCGTTTGTCGCGTTTGCTTTCTCAGCTAATGGCGTTGCAAGCAGAGCTGCCGCTGTTGAATTTTTCAGCCATCAAGGGCAAACAGCGCGAGGCATATTTTGCAGCAGTGCGCTCAGGCATGGAGCGCGACTATGCGCCGATGATCGAGGTTTTCAGGAAAGTGGTGAAGACCAGCAGTTAGCGGTTTTTTGCTGGACGCTTGCCGGTAGCAGGAGAGAGCGCACGTTCTGCCGCTTTCTTCACGCCTTCAATTGTAATCGAGGAAAGCACACTGGCACGCAAGGCGCGCTGGTATTCCTGCGCATTACGCAAGTGCGGGTTGTGTTGGAGCAGAGATTTCGGAGCCATGACTGCACTATAAGGGACATGGCGCGATAATTCAACAGCCACAATCAAAGCCACAATCAAAGACCACAAATGCTGCTCAATTGTGAAGGCGTAGTCACAGACTGGCAAGGCCAGACTGTGGCGGTTTGACTGGCACAAAAGCGCTGCTCTTGTGCGAGGCTTTGTCACAGACTTGCGATGCAAGACTGTGCGGATTTTTTAGATTTATGCGCGTAGTAGTATAACTTTCGCACCTGCTTCAACCTTGTCGAGATAGTCAGCCCATTGTTGCATGATGCCGCGCCGCTCTTCAAAGTATGTAGTGCGCACATAAGCCGCTGCCGTCTGGTTCACCAGCGCATGAGATAGCATCGCTTCTAACACTTCCCAACGATGCCCCATATCTCCCAGTATTGAGCGAGCAAGGCTCCTAAAACCGTGACCAGTCATCCTGCCTTTGTAGCCGATGGTTTCGATGATTTTCAATACAGTATTTTCGCTGATTACTCGCCCGGCGCTATTACGGTTTGGGAATACATATTCACCCTGTCCCGTTACCGGATATAGGTCGCGCAGAATTTTGACGGCTTGGGTGCAGAGCGGCACTGCATGAGGATTGCGCTTGCCCATTTTGCCCTTGCGCCCTGTTTGTTCTTCGGGAATTACCCAGCATCCTGCATCCAGGTCAAAATCCGCCCATTTGGAAAAGCGCACTTCACTGGTACGCGTTGTGGTTAGCATCAGCAGGCGCAATGCGGCTATGGCAATAGGCGAAACCTTATCCATGTTTTGATAGGCCGTTACAGCGCGCAGAAATTCGGGCAACTCAGCTGGGGCTATGCAGGCGAAGTGCTCCACCTTCGGGCGATCTGCCAGTGCCATGCGAATTTCAGCCGGATTGTATTTTGCACGACCTGTGGCAATTGCATACTTGAACACTGCGTTGATGGATTGAAGCAGACGATCCCGCGTCTCGAATGTACCGCTTTTTTCAACTGTCCGCATGATGCCCACTAATTCCATCGGTTCAATCTCGGCAATCGGGCGATCACCTATGATGGGCAATGCGTATTTTTCCAAGTTGCCCATCCACTGCTTAGCGTGTCCCGCTGTCCACATAGGGGATTTAACCTTGTGGAGTTCAGCAGCAAGCGAGGCGAAGCTGTTGGATGTGGCCTGCAATGATTTTTGAATTGTCTGCTTTGCTGCCTTCTTGATTGCACTAGGATCGCCACCGTTCGCCAGCAGCTTGCGCGCCTGTTCGCGCCGATCTCTTGCTTCGGATAAGGTAACGTCTGGATATACGCCGATGGATAACATTTTCTCTTTTCCACCGATACGATACTTGAGCCGCCACCACTTTGAGCCTGTAGGTTGCACCAGTAGATACATGCCGCCACCGTCCGCCATCTTGTACGCCTTGGCCTCTGGCTTGGCCTTCTTTATCGCCATTTCGGTTAGTTTTTTCATGACCTCACCATTTGGGGGTTACAGCTCTTGCTGCTGGGGGTCGTATTATCAAATCAACCCCCAAATAGTGCAAGCTTCGATGAGATTGCTTGCTACCGCTTGGGCAATAAAAAACCCGCTAAAGCTATACGCCGCGCGGGTTTTAGAGATTACATGAGACTAGTTAATAACGTGTTCTGGCGGAAGCTGTGAGATTCGAACTCACGAAGGGCATAAACCCTTGCCAGTTTTCAAGACTGGTGCATTCAACCGCTCTGCCAAGCTTCCCAAGAAGTGCGTATGATACTTGAAATCCTGTCGGCGCTTAAAGTACCGCAAAAATACCCCCCCATTGCAACTTTCACCCTGCTTCTGTAGTCTTACGCCCGCTGTTGTTTAAACGCATTCATTTGGAGGAAAGTATGCAATACGAATCTCAAGTCATTACGCAACCCGGCTCGCTCGCACTCGGGCAGAACAAGGTGTTGCGCAACACCTACATGATGCTGGCTCTCACCATGGTCCCGACTGTCATCGGCGCGTTTATCGGCATCTCGATGAGCTTTTCGTTCATGGCGGAACACCCGATCATGGGTGCGCTGCTGATGTTCGGCGCGATGATGGGCATGCTGTTCGCCGTCACCGCACTACGCAACAGTGCTTGGGGTATCGTCGCACTGCTGGGCTTTACCCTCCTGGCAGGCGTGTTCCTCGGCCCCATCCTGCAAGTAGCGCTGCACCTGAAGAACGGCGCGCAACTGGTGGGCATAGCCGCGGGCGGCACCGGCATCATCTTCTTTTCATTGGCAACCATCGCCACCGTGACCAAAAAAGACTTCAGCTTCATGGGCAAGTTCCTGTTCATCGGGCTGATCCTGCTGGTCGTCGCTTCGCTGGCGAATTTGTTCTTCCAGATTCCCGCCCTGTCGCTGACCATTTCCGCAATTGCCGTAATGATTTTCTCCGCCTACATCCTGTTCGACGTCAGCCGCATCGTGCAAGGCGGCGAAACCAACTACGTGATGGCCACGCTGGCACTGTACCTGGACATCTACAACCTGTTCATCAACCTGTTGAGCCTGCTGATGGCATTCAGCGGCGAACGGGATTAACAGATTACCGCAGCAACAAAAAAGGCGACCGGATGGTCGCCTTTTGCTTTGTACATCGGCTTTCTTGCACAGTTCGGACGGGCGGGTTTTGGCCATGAACTGTTTGCTGCCGAGGCCGTTGCCGCGCCGTGATGGATCGACAAATCGTGTCTTCCAGCAGCGCGACCTTGCCGCCGCAGGCGGTGCTGACGGTGAATAGCAGATTGGCCATGCCGACACCCCGGAATGACAGGATGGGGTTGCTTCTTCGCCTCGGGGTACTTTCCATAGCGGCAGGAAATCAATAGTGAGATCGGAGCCATGGCACCGTTTGTGCCGTGCCGGTTCCGGCGGGCAATTTATATTTATTTATGAATTCGCTTGACTATATCAGCTACACCAGCGTACAACGCACATTGGTATTTGATTCAAAGCCTTTGCAGTACTGGTTTTCCATGTGCAATCTTCGATTCAAATAGTTCTGCGGGAGTTTTTCCCGTT
>CAITJF010000160.1 GCA_903892645.1 uncultured Nitrosomonadales bacterium
CTGTACGTACCGAAGGGAAGAGACCGTCATGAAGAATACGGTGATCGATTATCTCGTGTTTTGAAAGTACCTCCACGAGCTGCTCTTCGGCAGACCACCACCTTGTCCGATACTGCATCCACCAAATGGATAAGCCTGCCTTCGACTATCGCGCCCAACTGGATTTCCAGTGTTTTGTAATGAATATCCCCTATGACCTTGGCCTTGCCTTGCAGTTCCAAATATTCCACTGCACGCACCGGGCCTTCCACTATGCCGTTTATCACCAAATGTGTTGCGTTGATTTCGCCGTTGATACGCCCATGCTCGCTCAGTACCAGTGTGCTGGGCTTACCCGATGCAGCAATGACGTTGCCATTGACCTCGCCATCCACGCGCAGGCCACCGCTGAAGCTGAGGTTGCCATCTATCGAGGTTCCTGCACCAATCAATGAATCAATGCGGTTTTGCGGTTTGCTGTGTTTCTTACTAAACATACTTCCTCCATCTTTAAGACAGGTTGACGTTTTGCTTGATTTTCGGCTCGCTCGCCCCGTTTTCAAAAACCCTCACCTGGATACTCTCAACTGACATGTCCGGCGGCAACTGAAAGCTGTGTTCGATGCGTTGATAATACTTGAAATTAAGCTTATATGCCGCATCTTCCGCTGCCGTGTTTTCCTGTGGGAATACTACTACCGTTTTCTTGCCGTTTTGCTGTGCATTAACCAGCAATTGCAAATTACCCTGAAACTCTTTCGCGCGCTGTTGCCCGCCCCGCACTAACAGCAGGCGATAGCGGTATTCGCCGGGCAGGGTATCGTGCTCAATTTTGAAGCGCTGTATGGACAACTCCCCCCCACGTGTCCCGGACAAAGACAAATTCTGAAAAAATGCCAAGTCTTCCTGAATACGGACATTTTCCTCATTCAAGCCTTTCAGTTGCTTTGCTGTTTCAAGATTGGCGGCATGCTCTATCTGTGCCTGCCGCTCATAGGATGCCGCTTGGCTAACCAACTTGGCATTTTCGTCTTTCAGAGTGGCAACCTGCTCACGCAGCTTGGTCAATTCACGTTCTGCCTGCCCACGATGAAAGCCAGCGAGCGCCAAGCCGGTATCGTAAGCCCACCATACCACCCCGCCGGCCATCAACAAAAAAGGCAATGTGATTGCCCACCGCACATACCACGGCACATGTGGCCGCACCGCCAAGCGTGGTGCGGAAATGCTGAATTTTCGCTTGATTCGGCGCAGCATGCTAGGGCAACAATGGGATGTTGGCCAGCGCCGTGGTTTCAGGCAGCCCGAACATGATGTTCATATTTTGTACCGCTTGGCCGGCCGCACCTTTGACCAGATTGTCGATCACCACCAGCACTACCACGGTATTCCCTTGCTGTGGACGATGCACCGCAATACGGCAATGGTTCGCACCGCGTACCGAACGGGTCTCAGGGTGGCTGCCAGCAGGCATTACATCCACGAATACTTCATCCGCATAGCGCTGCTCGAATAACACCTGCAAATCAGTATCCTGCTTCAGGCGTGCATACAGCGTGGCATGGATGCCGCGTATCATCGGTGTCAAATGCGGTACAAAGGTCAACCCCACCTCGTGTTGCGCCACCCGAGTCAAGCCCTGCCTGATTTCCGGCAGATGGCGGTGCCCCGGCACACCATAGGCCTTGAAGTTGTCTGCCGCCTCGGAAAACAGGAAACCGACCTCTGCCTTGCGCCCTGCTCCGGACACACCGGATTTTGCGTCGGCAATCAGCCCAGCCGTGTCTACTAGCCCGGCTTCCAGTAACGGGATGAAACCGAGCTGTACCGCTGTCGGATAGCAGCCCGGATTGGCCACCAGCCTTGCCTGTCTGATCCGTTCGCGGTTGACCTCAGGCAGGCCGTATACCGCTTCAGCGACCAAGTCGGAACAGGCGTGGCTCATGCCATACCATTTTTCCCACACAGCCACGTCCTGAATACGAAAATCCGCCGCCAAGTCGATTACCCGTACGCCTGCGTCGAGCAAGGCGCGCGTTTGCTGCATGGCAATGCCGTTGGGCGTGGCGAAAAACACCAGATCGCATTGGTCCAGATGCGCTTCATCCGGGTGGGTAAAACATAAGTCCACATGACCGCGCAGGCTGGGGAACATTTGGCTGACTGATGTGCCCGCATCGGCGCGCGAGGTAATGGCGTGCAACTCCGCCTGTGGATGCCGCGCCAGCAGCCGCAACAGCTCCACACCCGTATAGCCTGTGCCCCCTACGATGCCGATCTTGATCACGTCTTGCCCCCTATTTTCTGGCAATAATACAACGGAAATGAAAAAGCCGCCCGAAGGCGGCTTTGCCAAACATTCCCACCAAGGCTTAACGCTTGGAGAATTGTTTGCGGCGGCGCGCCTTGCGCAAACCGACTTTTTTACGTTCCACTTCACGCGCATCGCGAGTAACCAAACCTGCTTTGCTCAGGACAGGTTTCAGGTTTGCGTCATAATCTATCAGGGCGCGGGTGATGCCGTGACGCACCGCACCGGCCTGCCCGGATTCGCCGCCACCGAACACATTCACCATGATGTCGAATGTATTAAGCGTGTCGGTAAGCTGCAGTGGCTGACGCACCACCATGCGGCCGGTCTCGCGGGAGAAAAATATATCCAGCGGTTTGTCATTCACCACGATATTACCATTGCCGGGTTTCATGAACACACGCGCTACCGCACTCTTGCGGCGACCGGTGCCATAATTGTAATTTACGCTCATAAATTATGCCTTCAACAATTCAATAGGTTTGGGTTGCTGTGCGGTATGTGGGTGCTCCGCGCCGCCATAAATCTTCAGCTTGCGCAGCATGGCATAACCGAGCGGTCCTTTCGGCAGCATGCCTTTTACCGCCTTTTGCAGCACGCGGTCGGGGTGACGCCCCTGCAACTTGGTAAAATTTGTGGTGTAAAGTCCGCCGGGATAAGTGGTATGGCGGTGGTAAACCTTGGCTTCCGCCTTGTTTCCGGTCACGCGCAGCTTACTGGCATTGACCACAACAATGAAATCACCCGTATCCACGTGCGGAGTGTAAATCGCCTTGTGCTTACCGCGCAGGCGCGCCGCGATCTGGCTGGCCAAGCGGCCCAGCACCTTGTCTGCAGCATCCACCAGAAACCAGTCGTGCTGGACTTCGTGGGGCTTAGCTGAAAATGTTTTCATGGCATTTCCTAATACAATGATATTGAGTAAATCTCGAAGGGCGCGAATTCTATGCCAGATAACAATCCCCTGTCAAACCATTTTACTGGCTCCGGGGAAGTGCTGTTGAAGGAGGCAGGTCAAGCTTTACTGTTGTTACCGCTTCCATTGTATCTGTATGCCGCGCTTCATTAGCGCACTGATTGCGTAGATCGACAGTAGCGGGTCGAGCAGGTAATCCCATAGGTTGGTGGACTCGTGCCAGCCTATGCTCCAAGCAAACACGGCAAGCGCAATGACCAGTGCTATCGCCAAGAGTTGCCAGAAGCAGGCAGCTAGTACCATCACCAGCAGCACGCTTACGAACCATGGGTTCCCATAGCCCAAGCGGTAGGGATCAAAATAACCAATGCCTAGTATCAATGGATACAACCCCAGGGCGGTGAGTACAACCAAAAAAAGTAAAGCGAACCTGGTCTGTGTATCAAATGGCTGCCAATCGGACAAGCGGTTCAAAATTGCCGACACTAGCAAGATCAAGGAAACGATGCTCAGGTCGCCAGTCACGCCGCGCACATATGCCGCCAGCGGCAGCCCGCCGAACGGCACCAGCGCCGCGATGGCAACGGTGCATGCCAGCCCGATACGATAAGGCTTTGGAATGCGCGAAATGCCGGGCAGCGTGACAGCCACCGCAGTCATTGCAATGGTGCTGCTTGCCAAGCCTGTCATGTCGGTGAACTGAATCATTTCACTTCTTCCAGCCGCTGATCCAGCCAGGCTTGATTAAACTGGATGTGCTTGATGAAACTTCTGTTCCATGTGTACACAACGTGAATATCCCCGCCCTGCGCCTGGGTCAGGTAGGGGTAGGAAAACTCGAAGCGGCAGCTATGTTCGGGGCACTCCTGTTGTTTTGTGGATGCCACATATTCACCGGGGGCACCTGCGGCTTTGGCATCGGTATCCTTGGCCAGCGCTTCTATGATCTTGAGGTAATGCGCTTCATCCACCTGCTGATTCCGCTGATCTTCAAGCGAGTACACATTTTTCCAAGTGCCTCCGCCATCCGCTGAAATCACCAGCGACAGTGTGTCGCGCCCCTGTTCCTGATTGTTCAGCGCCGCCAGCATTCGCCCATCCGGCAAGACCAGCGCCGAGAGCGCCGCATCGGGATTCGGCAATGCGGACTTCACAGGAGCGCTCCAGTGCTGGCCCACATCGTTTGTGGCGACACTGATGGTGTGGCGTGGAGTATTTTTGCCTGAGTAACGCATCAACACCAGTGCATCGCTGGAATTTTTCACCAGCACCACGGGCTGAAGCGCGCCGTTCCCTCCAGCCGTCAGGCGTTGCTTATCAAGAATTTTGCCCGTTTTATCTAGGCGCAGAAGCTCGCCAAACTTGCTGATGAATTCGTGATAAACGGGTAGCCCCATCGTACCGTCAGCATAGAGAAACGGTGCGCCCTTGACTAGGGTGCTTATATTCAAGAACGGGGATGTAATCAGCCGCCGTGCCGGACTCCAGGTTGCCCCTTCGTCGAGCGAGGTCATCGCCGTGATCGAACTGCCTGCCCAGCCGCCCATGGATACCGTCACGTAATACAGCCACAGTGTGCCGTCCGCCGCACGGCCTGCCACCGGATTCCCCAGCTTACTGACGTAGCGCAGCAGTGATTGTTGTGTGCCCTCGCGGTTGGCCACGGTTTGTTCCTCTCCCCATTGTCCGTGAGCGGGATCGAATACCGCGCTACGAATCTCGACATCCTTCGCCCCTTCCCGGCTGCCTGCAAACCAGAACGCGCGAATGCGCCCGTCTTGCAGTTCAATCAGGGAGGACGCATGAGTTTGAGTGTGCTGTGCGGATGATGCGAAGCGGCTCTGGAAGCGCGGTTCATCGGCGCCAGCCGCCATTGTCGGATGAGTCTGAAACATTTCTGGGGTGTGCTGTCCGGACGCCTTGTAAAAACCCATGCCGAAGCAAACCAGGATGACGCAAAACACAAGCAGGCGGTTTGGCATAAAGCTGCCGAGCATTTAGCGGCAACCTTCGTTCGCCGGAATGGGGGCTATTTTTTGGGGCGTTTCCGGAGCTTCGATCAGAAATTCCCTGACGAAGAGGCGCTCGAATACTTTTCCATGAAGGAACATTTCCTTGAGTTCTTCGGTGCTTTGGCGGCTGCGCAGATCTAGGCGTTGGCCGACGATTTTGCAGTTTGCGCAAGCGATATCCTGTAACGGCAACTGGACGGCGAACAGCGGATAACGCACGGCCAGTTCAGTGATGCTCAAGCCATTGTCGTCGCGGTATCCGTGGGCCATGGCGCCCGGTAAGATGAAACGATGCCCTTCATCCTTGGCCCTGAAGTTGCATGGCACCCATACGTCTTTGCCCTTGGCATATTGCCGGGCTCCCGCATCGTAAGTGCCGAATGGGCCGTCAAAAGGCCGCAAGAAGGCAGCCAGGGAGAGAAGCACCAGGATGACTACGGTGCTGACACTCGGCTGTGTAAGTTTGGGTATCAATAGCGCCAGCAGCGCGAGAATTCCGGTACACGCCAGAAGCAGCCAGTAGGCCAGCGAATAGAGCTGGGTATTGGCCAGTTCATGTTGCAGGCGCATGGAAAAATAAGCCATCACCCCAATTGCGGCCATTGCGAAAACCAGGCTGATGCCAAATGCCTTGCGGCTGATCCGGTGCCAGTTAAGCGCGCACAGGACGGCTAGCGCCGGCATGCCCGCCAGAAGATAGCGGCTTGAGCGTTGGCTGGGAAGACTGAAAACAACAAGCAAGGTAAAAGCCCAGGCCCAGAGAAGTTTTTCCGCATCATCCATCTGCCCACGTCGTTTGTAGGAAACGAAAAGCAGCGCGGCGACGGGAAACATCAGCAAACCCGCGTTGGTTATATAGCCCAGCGCAAGGCTCCATACGCTGGAACTGCCCCATAACAGTTTCGACAAATAACTACCGCCCTGCGGGTCGAACTTCCCGATATTCTCCCCCACCACAAATTCCTTCCAGACGGATTGCGGGTCGGGGTCCAGAACAAACCACAAGCTGAATATGGCGAGAGAAACGGAAGACGCAATAACTACCTTCGATGCGTCTTTGGCAAAAAATGCTGCCAGCCGATAGTTGCGATTATGCAAATACCACCAGGAGAGCGCAATACCCACCGGCAAGAGCAACGCGAATGATTTATACAGCAAGCCAATACCGATACTGGTTCCCAGCAATATCGGGACGATGAAGCGAGAATTGAACGCAGCCGGTCGCCAGTACAGCAAGGTGAAGAACGGCATGAATAGCCAGAACACCTCGGGTGGGTTGGTCAGGAAAGGGCGACCATAACGATATGTATTGAAGAAGGCAAGGTAGGCGAGTAACGCCAGAAACCCTGTCGCCAACTGGCGGGACAGCTTCCAGCCCAACATGAACACCATCAATGCCGTGAGCAGGGTATAAATGACGCTCGGGTAGCGCAGGTGCCACAAATCCCAATCCTGTCCCCCATTTGTTGATGTGATCCCTTGCCAGAACAGCAGCGGCGGCTTGGTGTTGCGCTGCCCGTTCAGTTGCGACTGGAGGGGCAGCAGCTTGCCGCTGTCGGCAGTCAGCCGCGTAATGTGCTCATAGGGATATTCGTCGCCGTTCTTGGGAATATGTTCGCTATCAAGGCTGTAGAAATAGGTGAAAACTGCAAGCAGTGTGGCCAGCACATACCAAGCCAGGCGCAAACGGGATTCACGGGATTGAATGGTCATGGCTTGTGCGCCGGTTGCTTTTTGGGAGAATCTTGGCGAGATGGATGTCCTGTCAGCAACTTCAGGCGGCCAAATGTCCAGATGTCGTTCAGCACAAAATTCAGCACACTGGTCAGCATGACAGCGATCAAATTTGCAATCAGGTAATAAAAGTGCGGGGCCAGCATGTTCGTAAAAACCGCTTGTAGCGCGATACTGAGCCAGCAGGCCAGTGTGTACTGCCCGAACTGGGTAAGCATAGGCCTGTCATAGTGCTGCTTGCGGTCAGCCCACGTCCACAGCCGGTTCCAGAAAAAATTATTCAGTGTGGCAAAAAAAATCGCCAATGCAAGAGACAGATTGAGCCGCATGGTGGGCTGCTGGATAGCGGTAAAAATATGCTCCTGCGCATAATAGAGCAACCCCAGATTAATCAGTACCCCAGAAGCGCCCACGGTGCCGAATTTCAGGAACCGCCGCGAAAATATCCGGCGCAACAGGGAGCCGATGGAGAGCCGTATATTCAGGTTCATACGTTGTTGCGCAACGCTCCGGCTTCAAGCATTGCGCGCGCCTTTGTCAGCACTTGATCGGGGGTGATCTGCTTCAAGCACTGGTTATCGCCATCGCATGGGGAGGTGCGGTGATTGTACGCCGTGAGACAAGGCGAACAAGACCATGCCGAGTAAAGGCAATGAATGTTGTTGGCCAGAGGGCTGTATAACGCTGGTGTTTCAGGGCCGAAAAAAACCAATGCGGGAATGGAAGTAAGCGCCGCAAATTGTCCGGGACCGCCATCGTTGGTTATGAGCAGAGATGCGCGGTGGAAGATAGCCAGCAAATGCCGCACGGATTTGGTATAGCCGGTCAGGTCAATGCAATAGGGACTCTGGCACTGTGCCGCGATTGTATGCGCCAGAGGCTTATCCTCTTTGAGGCCGATCAGCGCAACCGCGCAACCATCGCCCAAAAGGCTTGTGCAGAGCCGACTGTAATTCTCGAGTGGCCAAGCGCGTATCGGCAGGATACCGCCGCTCGGGTAAACCAGCACCAGTTTTTTGCCCTGAAGTGCGGGGAAATCGGCATGCAATTGTGCGGTGGTTTGCTGCAGCTCATCATCAGGGAAAGCCAGTAAGGGCGGATTCATAATGCTCGTTGCGGGGATGTCTTTAGCGGTCGGTACGGTTTTTGATTCAATCGCCGCAGCCATCGTCAATAGCTGTTGCGACAGATGCCGATACGGGTTGTACATCACCGGGCGGTTGATGAACGAGCCGCGATAAAGACCTTCCTGCGTATACCGATGAAACCCCACGCGAACCGGGGAGCCGGAAAGATAGGAGAAAATACTGCTCACACGGGAAAACAGTTCGCAGTCAATCACCACATCAACTTTGAGGGCGCGCATCATGCGTATCGCCTTGACGCTATCCATGGCGAACCCCGTCAAAGAACGGTCATTGATGGTCAGCACATTTGCCTCTGGGATTATGCCAAGCAGGTCGAGCACTTCGCGGTTCTTGGCGAACAGCATGACGTGCAATGACGCTTCGGGATATTGCTGTTTCAACCGCGCAAGCATCGGATGGGCGAGAACCAGGCTACCCATTTCCGAGAGCAGGATAACCAGAATCCGGTGTGGCGGGGAAGGGGGGGCGGTAACACCAGAGATGTTAAGAAGGCGATCAACCAGAGAGAGCAGCGCACAAATCGGCACGCCCACGAAGCGGTCAACAGCACGCTGAAATTTGATATTCAAAGGCGCTTCCAAAAATAAGCATTGAACTTGCATGGCATTTCGCGCCAGTCCAATGGCTTAAATAACTTGAGCTAATAAAGTGGGGCAGAGCATTCACTCTTGTCAGAAGAGCAAGACCGCCATTGAATCCCAGCACACCGTGTTCATTGCTTTTAAGCATCAAAAGCTATATTACATTATCGGTCAAAACCCAGTTCTCAACAAGCCTGTTCTCCAAACAACCTTCAAAAATCCACGTTACCGTTTGACTCATCAGGTTTTTCTAAACTATAGTGCGTTCCATGCAAGCAGAATTGGACGCATTGGAAAGCAAATTGGCGCAATTGGTACAGTTGAGCCAGCGCCTGCGCACGGAAAACCACCAGCTGCGCCAGGAATTGGCGATTACCTTAAGCCAAGGACGCCAGTACAACGACAAAATGGAAAATGCGCGTAAACGCTTGGAGCACCTGTTGGAGCAACTCCCTGAAGATACTGCATGAGTAACGCTAAAGTTAAAACTCTGGACGTCACTATTCTGGATCGTGAATTCCGCGTTGCTTGTCCGGAGGATGAGCGTGCCGAATTGCTCGAAGCGGTCTCATATCTCGATAAAAAAATGCGCGAGATTCGCGATACCGGCAAGGTCGCTACGGTAGAACGCATCGCCATCATGGCTGCCTTAAATATCGCCCACGAGCTGTTGACCACACGCCTCGGTACTGGTTTTGACATGGGGGAATTTAAGCGTAGAATAAACTTTATGCAGGCAACCATCGACGCGACACTCGCGGAACAAGATGAGTTATTTTAGGTTTGTCCCCTGCGGTGTTCGTCAGGCTCATAATTCTTTGAACCAATAAGCTTTGCTTAGGCCGCGACCCTTAATGTTACTGTTGTGCGCATCCCTTGCGGATGTACCTGATGTAACTGGGAAACGACCCTCTTGAACCCAGGTTCAAGATACTGAGTCAACGGCACAGGCGGGGGATTTTTATGTATGAATGTTAAAAATGAAACAGGTCATTGTGGTATCGCTTGTTACGCTGCTTTGCGCTTGCGGTGTTATTAAACTACCGGAAAATAAAACTTCCAACGAGAGCACGTACAACAAGTGGGTGGGACGCAGCGTTGACGAACTGATAATTGCAAATGGGGAGCCTTCCGATATTTCCTCGATAGATGGAGGCGGCAGGGTGTTTGAGTATTCGAATATTAAGAATGCAACGACTAGCACCCAATCTTCTTCCACTCAACCTTCTTTACCCGGAGTAAATTCATCAAAAGCACAGCGTATCCGTGCGAACCGCAAGAAATTGGCTTCAGACCCATCTCAAGATTGCAAAATCCTGTTCAATGTTTCCGCATCAGACATTATTGAAAGCTGGTCGACGGAAGGCGCTAATTGCAATTAGCGGTTCTTTTCTGGTTAGCCAGCGTTGTCCAATCCTCCCAGCACCATTTCCGCAGCGCGCAGCACGGCGCGCGCCTTATTCTGCGTTTCCATCCACTCGTTGGCAGGCACAGAATCAGCCACGATTCCAGCACCCGCCTGCACATACAGCGTAGCGTCCTTGATTACTGCGGTGCGAAGCGCGATAGCCAAATCCATATCGCCGTTAAAACCTAGATAACCCACCGCACCGGCGTAAATGCCGCGCTTGGAAGGTTCCAGTTCGTCGATGATTTCCATTGCGCGCACCTTGGCTGCACCGCTTACCGTACCCGCCGGAAAGGTGGCCTTGAGTACATCGATGGCATCCAGTCCAGGCTTAAGCGTAGCCTCGACATTAGATACGATGTGCATCACATGCGAGTAGCGTTCGATCACCATCTTCTCGGTGAGGTTGACCGAGCCGTGCTGCGCCACGCGTCCCACATCGTTGCGGCCTAAATCGATCAGCATCAGGTGCTCTGCCAACTCTTTCGGATCAGCCAGCAGGTCTTGTGCCAGTTCGGCATCCTGTTGTGGCGTCTTGCCGCGCGGGCGTGTCCCGGCGATGGGACGCACGGTTACATTGTCACCTTCCAACCGCACAAGAATTTCCGGTGAGGCACCAACCACATGATGATCGCCCATGTCGTAGTAGAACATATAGGGAGATGGGTTCAGGCTGCGTAGCGCGCGGTACAGCGACAAGGGTGCTGCGGGGAACGGTTGCGACATGCGCTGCGACAGCACCACCTGCATGATGTCGCCATCGAAAATATACTGTTTGGCTTTTGCCACCGCCTGTTTGAACTGATCTTCACCAAATTCAGACTTTGCTTCGCCGCCATGCATGGCCGGGGCATGCGGGATTTCAATGGATTGGCGCAGCCGCTGCATCAACTCGTGCAGGCGCTGACGCGCCAGTGTATAAGCATCAGCCTGTTCCGGGTTGGCATACACGATGAGAGTCAGTTTGCCGGACAGGTTGTCCACCACCGCCAGTTGTTCGGTCAACATCAGCAGGATGTCGGGTGTGTTCAGCACATCCGGTTTCTGCGCAGCAGCAAGGCGCGGCTCAATATAACGCACCGTGTCGTAGCCGAAATATCCGGCCAGGCCGCCGGTGAAGCGCGGCAGGCCGGGCAAGGGTGCGACCTTGAAGCGCGACTGGTAATCCTTGATGAAGTCCAGCGGGTTGTCTGCATCATGCACAGTTTCGCTGCCCTTGTGCGTCAGCACGATGTGCTTACCGCGCACCGTGATACGCGTATCGGCAGGCAGGCCGATGAAGGAATAACGCCCGAAGCGCTCGCCGCCCTGCACCGATTCCAGCAGATAGGAATAGGGTTTGTTGGCTAGCTTGAGGTACAACGACAGCGGTGTGTCGAGATCGGCAAAGGTTTCGACAACCAGCGGAATGCGGTTGTAACCTTGCTTGGCCAGTTGATTGAATTCTTGTTCAGTGATGGGCGACAACATAATAACTCCTCAAATTTTTCAGGAAAAAGATTGCGGCAATGCACATGCCGCAACTGCTTGGTATGAGGGTTACCACCATCGCCAGCTTGCAGGTTTATTCCAGAAGTTGAGGTTGCTATGTGTCATTGGTTAAGCTCGTTTAATTAATTGCAGTGCCGCTGGCAGATTCGCGATCACCGCATCCAGATCCAGCCCATCCAACGGCTTGCCGTGATTATAACCGTAAGGCACGCAGAATACCGGGCAGCCTGCGGCGCGCGCGGCAAGCACATCATTGAGCGAATCGCCGATCAGCAGCACCTGCGCTGCCGGCAAGCCGAAAAATTTGGCGGCGTGCAACAGCGGCATGGGGTGCGGCTTCTTTTCCGGTAGCGAATCGCCGGATAGTACGATCTCGAAATACTGCGCCAGCCCCAAGCCACTGAGCAGCGGCCCAGTGTAGCGCGCCGCCTTGTTGGTGATACAGCCCAATCGGAAACCCGCAGCCTTCATGGCGTCCAAGCCTGCAATCACGCCGTCGAACGGCTTGCTGTGCAGTAGCAGTTCGCTGTAATGCTTTTCGAAAATCGGTAGCGCCTGCTGATACAGCGCGGCCTCCGGCTCGGCATGCATGTCGCCAGTCAGCGCGCGTTTCACCAGCCATGAGATACCGTTGCCGATGTAGCTCATCAGCAACTCTTGCGACACGACTGGACGCCCCATGTCGTGCAGCATGCGGTTGGCGGCTTCCGCCAGTTCCGGCGCGCTGTGCAGCAGCGTGCCATCCAGATCAAGAAGGATGGCTGAAACGCTTAAAGGGAAACGTACTTGCGGCACAACTGATTTATTCCAACTCTAAATTGAAACAACAACACCCTCTCCCGCGCTGATGCGCTTCCCTCTCCCGCTTGCGGGAGAGGGGCTGGGGGAGAGGGAGATTTCTGTCATTTTTAATTTGAAATTGGAATTACTCTTGAGTTTTTTACTTGGAGCCGACTTTGGACAGCTCGGCGCGCATCTCGCCGATGATGGTATCGTAGCGATTTTTATCTTGCTCGTTGCGCTTGCCGAAAACGGCGGAACCGGCAACGAAAGTGTCCACGCCAGCTTCCGCCACTTCCTTGATGTTGGCCGGGCCGACGCCGCCATCGATTTCCAGGCGGCAGTTGTAACCGCCCGCGTCTATCATCTTGCGCACCTTGCGCGCCTTGTCCAGCACGTAGGAAATGAATTTTTGCCCCCCGAATCCGGGGTTCACCGACATCAGCAGCACCATGTCCACCTTGCTCAGCGTATATTCCAGCACATCCAAGGGTGTGGCCGGATTGAACACCAGTCCCGGCTTGCAGCCACACTCCCTGATCAGGCCGATGGTGCGGTCAACGTGCTCGGATGCTTCCGGGTGAAAAGTGATGTAAGTTGCACCCGCCTTGGCAAAATCCGGGATGATGCGATCCACCGGCTTGACCATCAGGTGCACATCTATCGGCGCGGTCACCCCATGCTTGCGCAACGCTTCGCAGACAAGTGGGCCGATGGTCAGATTCGGCACGTAATGGTTATCCATTACGTCAAAGTGCACGATATCCGCGCCGGAGGCGAGTACGTTGTCAACTTCTTCGCCCAGCCTAGCGAAGTTGGCGGAAAGAATGCTCGGAGCAATTTGATACATGGAGAGTCCTTCAGTTGTGTTCAAATGCAAGGCGCGTATTCTAACTGAAACTACTTGATTCGGTTTTATGGGGTGTTAGCCCCAAGCCAATTCCGGTTCAACGGAATCCTGCCCTCACAAGCGCAGCCTCTACCCACGCGAAGCCGATTCGCTCTTGCTCCAGGCGCAAGGCTGGGGCAATGCGGTTAAAGCGCAAATCATCATAAAGCGCCGACTCATCCGGTTGCAAGCGTTCCAACTCACGTACTGTCGGACTATCCTCTCCACCCCAGAGCGCTTGGTGTTCCAGCAAGGTTGCGCGATCCATCAGCAGTGAATGCGCCTCCGGGAACTTGCTCCTCAATTGATCCAGGATTGCGAAGCCGTGGGTGTCGATGTCGCCCCAATAGAAAATCTCCTTGCTTTGCAGCCATTCGGCTTGGGCAAGATGGTCGAAACCATACCCCCCGCCAAACAACATAATGCCATCCGTCACGTCTGGAAAGCTCAGAAAGTTGATTTCATTTTCCGTAACAAATACCCGTTTGATAGGCAGCGCCATCCGGGCAAATTCGTTACTTGTGACGGCAATATCCGGCAATCCCTGTATAGAAAATTTCCGATCCAGAAAGCGGATACGCACCTGCTCCGGTTTGCGCTTAAAACCATAGCGTTGCTCGAAGCCTTTCGCGCCGGCAAATTGCGCATCGATTGTCTCCGGCGGAAGCAAAATATCCAGCACCTCGCCCAGCAAGCCACGGTGCCGCTCGATAAATTTGGTGTCCACACCCACCACGTCTATCTGGCGCAGATAAACGCCAGAACGGGGATGGCGCACTATCCAGTCCAGCACGGCAATCAGCCGCGGCCAGTTTTCGGCATGGTCTAACACCGTCAGCGGGCGTTTCTTTAGCCATGGGACAAGCGCCGGGAAGCTACCTACGATGGTAGCGGCCAAAGCGCGGAACCGGGCTGCGTCACGCTGCTTGCCGATCAGCGCCAAGCCATCGCGTTCGCTTGCGACAATCGCGGCCACAGGTATCCGGTTGCGTCCCAGTTGACGGTGGTTGAACTCGCGCCACTCCAACTGGTAACCAGTGCCGGTTTGTTCTCTGGCTGCCGCAGCCAGCCCTGCAACCCACTGCCGCGCCTCTTCAAAATTTCCGGAGAGCGCTTGGGTGTTGGGTTTCTTCAAAGGGATGCGCAGCGGAAAGGCCGGCTCACCATCCAGCACTGCGGCCAGGATACGGCCACTATCCCACTCCCGACGGACTCGATTACGGATGTCGTCAGGCGTGGACCAATCGCTCATGCCAGCCTCGCATCACGCTCGGCGCGGTACTCTTCAATGGTGAGGTCTCGTAATTGTGAATACTTCCCCTCTTCGTTGTGGACAAAGCCGACACTGGACACGAAGGGTTCGATGATGCGAATTTTCTGCAAAGGCGTGACAATCAGCAATTGCAGGTTGAGCCGCTTGAACAGTTCCAAACCGAAGCGGGCCGATTCATCCGATCCCCGTCCGAAAGCTTCGTCTATAACCACAAAACGAAAACTGCGCGAGCGTACAGCGCCCCACTCAAGGCCGAATTGATAGGCCAGGCTGGCCGCCAAGACGGTATAGGCAAGCTTCTCTTTCTGACCACCGGATTTTCCGCCTGAGTCGGTATAGTGTTCATGCTCGCTATTATCTTCACGCCAACGCTCGGATGCTGAGAACACGAACCATTGCCGCACATCGGTGACTTTACGCGTCCAGCGCCGGTCGGGTTCCGAGCTCCCTTCTCGACCGCGAAAACGTTCGATGATCCCCTTTACTTGCAGGAATTTTGCCTCGGAATACTGGGCGTCTTCCGACCCCGTCAGCGCGCCCTCGGTGCAAGCTTTCAACTCCTGCTGGAAATCACGTATCTCCATATCTGTGCTGAGTTGTGCTTCCAGCAAAATGTAGCGGCCTGAATTGTAATCAATCTGGGTGAGTGAAGCGTTAATGCGTTCGATGCGCTCGCGAATCGTCTCCCGTTCGCGCGCCAACTGCGACTGGAAGTTGGCAATCTCGCGGATGGTGTTCTCGTTCAGCAGCTCCTTGAAACGCGCCTCGAAACGCGGCAGGTCGTCGGCTTGCAGTTGTTTCAGCATATCGCGGTATTCGTGGGCGGCATCCACGCTGGCATCTACATCCTTAGTCTCCAGCGGATATTTGTTGCGGTACTCCTGCATCGCCTTGACGATCTTCTCTTGCAAACGATTGCGCTTACTGTCTTCCGCATCGATCTTCGCCTGCAACCATTCGCGCATATCACGTTCACGGTTGTCGCAAGACTCAACGGTCAGAGTGTGTTCGCCCAATGCTTCGGTGCGCAATCCGCCAAGCTGCGTAAATCGTTCCTCGCGTTGAGCGGCATCAAATGTAGCAACGGCAGTTTGGCACTCAAGGAGCCACGAGCCTGCCTGCTCCCGCTTCTCTTCATTCCGGGCAAGTTCATTGTTGCGTTCGCCCAAATCATTTTCTGTCTGCTGGAGTTTTTCCTCCAGCACCTTGAGTTGTGTAGCCAATGTTTGCAGCATATTGGATGCAGCTTCCAGCGTTTTCTTTTCGGCCTCAAGCTCCGCAATGGTGAGCGCCAGAGGCTGCCAGTCAAGCTCGCTGAAGTCGGTATATTCGCCAATCTGCGCCAGCCATTGCAGACGATCAGCCAGCGCACTCCTCTCTTCCTGTGCTTTGCCGATGATACCGGCAAGAGATTGCATGCGCCCTTCCAGACCCTTGGCTTGTTTTTCAAAAGCCGCGATTTTATTTTCATTGCTCCAGCCCAGAACATAGCGGCTGCGGTCATCGAGACGATGACGATCATCCTTTTCGTGGCGATCCGCACCAGCTTTAATCTGCCCGGCGCGGGTAATCGCCTGGCGCTCACGGCGAAACTGTTCCATCGTCTCGCAACAGGCATAGTCGAAACGGCGCGACAGTTCGCTTTCCAGCCAACCATAAAAAGGCGAATCAGGCTTGACCGCGAATTTGCGTGCCAGTGAATCTGGATGCAGGGAAGAGCGCTCATCAACCTTGGTTTCCCTCACCCGATAATAGACCAGACGCCCCTTCAAATGGGTCTGTTCCACCCATGCAGCCACCTCGGCGTAATGCCGTTCCGGCACCAACAATGAAACGCCGAAGTTATGCAGCAGCCGTTCGGCAGCGCCTTCCCATGCCGCATCCTCGGCGCGCACCTGAATCAACTCTCCTGCAAAAGGCATGGTCTCCTCCGCCACATTGAGCGCCGAACAGAGCATCCGCCGAACGGCGATTTGCGCCTCTGGAATATTGCTGCGCCGCTTCCTGAGGGAGACGAGTTCTGCTGCTATCGTTTCGTGTTCCTGCTTGAGGCTGCGCAGGTCAACACCTGCTTCGGTTTGCTGGTTTTGCAATTCTGCATCGCGCGTTTGGCTGGCTTCGCGCAATTCGGTGAGAAGGCGACGGTTGCAGACAAAGCCATCCACATCGTTTGCAGGAACAATATCCAAACGTTGCGCCAGTTCGGCATATCGTTCGGCGCGTGCCAACTTTCTGGTCTTCTCTTGCTGCTTGGCATGAATGTCTGACGCGATGCGCTCGATACGGTCACCGCCGTTTTCCGCGATAGCGCGTTTGATGTCGTCGCGCTCGCCTTGCTGCGTGCCACGTGCTTCGCTCAGTGCCTGAATTCTGCCGCCGAGACGCTCTGCTTCTTCCTTCAAGTTGAGCAAACGCTTTTCCAGCAACTCAGCCTTGAGCGAAGCGAAATAAGGTTTCAACGCCTCACGGCAATTACGCCAATCGCCAATTTGCGCCGTCAACTCATCGAAACGCGAGCAATCGGCAACCAGCGGAGAGAGGCGCGTGACTTGATCCTTGGTCTTGAGTACCGCTTCATGGGCGCGGCTCAAGTCGTCAAAATGATGAATAAGAGCCGCGATGCGCGATTCAGCGCCGAAGGTTTCTTCCAGCATGTGCTCCCGCACAAAATCGGTGAGGCTGCCTACCGATTTCATGGATACCGTCTGGTGGAATAGCTCCAGCGCTTGGTCATTTTCAATACCAAAGCGGCGACGGAAAGCTGGCGCATAAGTCGGGAAAGTTTCGAATAATTCCACACTAGACATAGCACGCAAACGTTTTTTCAAGTCGCTGATGTCCGTTCCAAACCCGGAAAAATCAGTGGCAATGGACATGCTCCGGTCAGCTACCAGATAGAAACGGGCCGGTTGCCCCTGCACATCTTTCGCCCAGAAAAATACTTGTGCCAGAGTAACACTGAGCCCAAAGCCTTCATTCTGGAATACCCCCAGAATCACCGAGTAGCTATTGTGATCGCGCAACGCGACCGGCTTGGCTGAAGCTCCCGATTCGCTGCGTTCGGATTTATAGTGACCCAGCACATAGGAACGCAATGTCCGCTCCCTGGATTCAGCGCCCGCAGCCTTGTTGTAGGTTATGCGATTGGCCGGCACCAACAGTGTCGTCACCGCATCCACCAAAGTTGACTTGCCCGAACCGATGTCGCCCGTGAGCAGCACGTTGTCGCCCCCCGGTTGCAGCGTCCGCACCTTGCCATTGAAGGTACCCCAGTTGTATACCTCCAGACGATGGAGGCGGAAGCCGCTGCGTTCTTCCTGCCCGGAGAAACCCAGCATTCCGTTTTCTCCGCTGCTCATCCCTGCTCACCATTCGTGTTGCTGCCGCCCAACACATTGATGCGATACGTGGCCAGGTGCTGATCGAATTCGGACAGCCACTGAGCATTAACAAAAGCGTTCAGGATGCGGCGCACCTCGATGAGATGCGGTTGCCCGCGCAAGCGGCGCACAAAACCCAGTTCGATTATCTTATTCAGGTGGGTGTCGATGTGATCCACGATGCGCGCCTCATTCACCCCGGCAGGCAGGAACAGTCTGACCATATCAACCACTTCATCACGCGTAAGAATGAGCCGAGTATCCTCGCCACTGGTGTCAAATTCAGCTAATTTTCTGCGCAGCAACGCAAGCAACAGGCTCACCGGAAATGATAAAGGTCGTTTCACCACCAAACGGGGTAACGCTTCACCCTCCTCAGGTGCAGGCCGGGTTCGCAGCCACGCATAGCCCTCCGCTTCATCCAGCAGCAGTTCCAGCCCCAACACCGCAAGATAATCGCGCACCCTGGCTTGCAAGCTGAGCAATGCCTGCCAGATATCCGTATCCACATCCTGATAGACAACACCTTTCATCAAGGCGATCAATACGCGGGAGAATGCCTGGCCTTCGACTTCGTTGTTATACATTTTTCACCTATTGAAAATCACGCGCGGCAAGCTGGCGCTTCGACTCACGCCATAGCCATCAACCCAATGTACAACATCGTAATTTACATCATCGAATAACGCTTTGCTGTCCTCACTGGCCAAAGCAAGGTATGCCACCAGCTCTGCCAATCCATGTTCCAAGGGAAATTCGGCCAGCAACTCTCCCAGTGTAATTTGCTGCCGCGTCTGCAAGGCATGACGCACTTGTGCCGCAAGCTGCGCTTTGTCCACCACCACATGGTCGAACAGCGCATCCGTCGCGACATGGGCATCATCGCCAACCAGTATTTGATCCGTGAGCACGGGTTTGACCAACACCGAAAACAGGGGGCGCTCCATGGGGAGTTCGATGCTGGGGGCGACATCATCAATCTCCATGAACGCAGCGTCCTTTGGCAGGCATTCGCGCAAGGCCAGTGCATGCACCTCGATATGGCGGATTATCTCCATGATGCGGCGGTTTTCCAGCCACACCTGGTCGTCGAGAAAACGGCGCAACTGCTGCGACAGCAAAGACACCGTACGCTGCGTGTGTTCGCCCGCCTCAAGCCAGTCGTAATGCACCCGTTTCAGGCGAACATCCGGCTCTAACGTACGCACTGCCTGTAGTTAGAATACCGCCTTGAGCAAGACGGACAATTCTTCCTGCCGTTCCGGCGACATCAGAAAATCCCAGAATGCGCGAAAGCTCTTGCCTTGATCGGAGTCCGCAATCGCGTCGCGCTCGCCGAAAATCGATTCCAGCAAACCGCCCTTTGCCCCCTCCCACAACGCGATACGCTCGCGGGTGCTGCGATCCAGTGTGCGGAAATTTTGCTCCACTTCACGAAAATCGGCCAGCAATTCCCGCGCCGTGGACGCCACCTGCTGGAAGCGATCTTTCAGCGCTGTCTCGTCGAGCAGGGCGAGTTTGCCGTCGCAGATGCGCGCGATCTCGGCATCGATCTCCGACTTGCGTTTCTCCAGTTCGCGGATACGCGCTTCGGGGTTGGCATCGCTACCTTCCACCATTTGTCTGAGCAACTCGAATACCGTCATCAAACGCGACTCGGTGCCCACAAAGGCACGTTGTGTGAGACTCTCCAGCCAGGCGATGGCTTTCTCGGTGGCCGGAGTCAGGTCGAAATGCGCCTCATCCGATCCTGGCGGGTAATATTTGCGCAGCCAGCCGCGTGTGTCCTGAGTCCAGTCCTCAAGGTAAGTTGCCGCAGGTTTGGGGAATGCCGCATCCCCCTGCGACTGGCGCAAATGAAACAACTCATCTTCCAGCTTTGAAATAAGCTCCGCTTGCGCCATACCGCGAACATTGGGTAGGACAAGCACCCGATATAGAAAGCTCGCCACCAGTGGCGCGTGATCTGCCAACAGCAAGCGCCAAGCAGGGTGACTGCGGCGCAAGGTATCGAGAGTGGCGTAGTCGAGGCTCACACTTGCTCCGGTATCAGTACGGGTTTACACATTCAGCAGCAGCGGGTAATTGTTTGCCGCTGTAATCATGGCGTAATCAATTTTATACTGGGAAAATAACTCTGGTAGCGCCGGGTATCCCGCGTCAGCAGCGGGCAACCGAGCACTGCGGCATGTGCGCCGATGAAGAAATCAGCCAGCACGTTGTTTTTCTTGCCACCCTGCCGCCGGTAGCGCACGAATGCCTTGCCAGCCAAGAACAAAGCGGGGCGCGGTAATTCCAGCACAGCCATGCCAAGATTTTCAATGGCTTTATCCAGCGCTTCTACGGTGGAAAATGTCAGAGACAGTTCGGCGTAGATGACGGGGTTGATCGCCAATGGGTGGATTTTCGATTGGGCGCGGAGCTGACTGATGGACCAATCGGCCCATTCCGGTTCGTCTTCTAGGATGTCCACCAGCACATTGGTGTCAACGAGCAGCATCAGTTTTTGCTGCGCAGGAGCGCCATCAGGTCATCGGTGCGCCATTTGACATCCGCCTTGCCGCGCGCCGCCTCGAAGCGATCCGGCTTACGGCTGGCGCGCGCGCCGACCTTGTGGATGACGACATCGCCATCACGGTTGACGGCGAATTGCACTGAGCAGCCCGGTGCCAAACTAAGCGCATCGCGAATCTGCTTGGGGATGGTCACTTGGCCTTTGCTGGTGAGGGTTGTGGTCATGGCAATGCTCCTTGTTGTATTACGTTGACGGCAATTGTAATACCAAGGGGGAACGCCAACAACTACGCTGATACAACAACGATTTCCGTAGCCATGTATTGCTTCTTGTCATTGCGGGCAAAATAAGGTGAAATGCCGCCATGAACAGAGACGACAAATACCCTGTCAACATCACAAATACTGGCACCCGGTTTGGCACACTCATTGCGCAAGTTGTATGTCATTAAAAACCAGCTACCGTTTTATCGCTCCGTTCTACGATGCCTTTCTGGATCGTGGCATCGCGGCCAATATCAGACGGCGCAGCCTGAGTACACTGGCACAGCAAGGGCGCGGGCGCGTGCTGCTCAGTGGCGTGGGCACCGGGCTGGATTTTCCCTTCCTGCCACCGCACCACGATTACACCGCACTCGATTTGACCGGCGCGATGTTGGCACGGGCACGGCCAAGAGCACGCGACTTGCGAATGCAGATGGTGCAGGGCGATAGCATGGTATTGCCATTCACAGATGCAAGTTTCGATTATGTGGTGCTGCACCTCATCGTTGCGGTGGTACCGCAATCGCAACGTTGCCTGGCGGAGGCGGCGCGTGTACTCAAGCCGGGTGGGCGCATATTGCTGTTCGATAAATTCCTGCGCCGCGGTGAGCGCGCCTGGTTGCGGCGCAGCCTGAGTCCGCTGGTTGGGCTACTGGCGACGCGGTTGGACGTGGTATTCGAGGATGTGCTGGAAACGGTGCCGAGGTTGCATGTACTATCAGACCAACCCGCGCTGGTACGTGGCTGGTTCCGCTTGATTGAATTGCAGAAGGAAGAAGCATGATGTTTGAAGCAAACAAAAAACGGCTGGCTTGGGGATTAAGCCTGTTGCTTGCCGCCTGTGCCGCGCCACCTAAACCGCCCGTTATCCCGCCACCGCAGATCACGGCGCCACCATCTGTCGTAGCACCGCCCATCGCACCGTTTTCTGTAAGCAAGTGGGAGATGCTGCCGGATTGGCAGACGCTCGATCTCGCGCCATCCTGGCCAGCATTCCTGCAAAGCTGCCGTGTACTGAAAAACAAACCCAACTGGAACGAGGTATGCGCCCGTGCCGAACAATTGGGGGTTGAGCAATTGGGCGCGGGCGACCGCGTTGCATTGCGCGCATTTTATGAGGCCTGGTTCACACCCTACCAAGTGTTCAATCCGGATGGCAGCGAACAGGGAATGATTACCGGCTATTACGAACCTCTGCTCAAGGGCAGCCGCTCCAAAACTACACGTTTTCGCTACCCGCTCTACGTCGCACCGGAAGATTTGCTGCAAATTGATCTGGGCGAGGCTTATCCGCAGCTCAAAGATTTGCGCTTGCGCGGACGCCTGCAAGGCAAGCGCGTGGTGCCCTACTACAGCCGCGCGGAGATTGATTCCGGAACCGCCTCACTCAAGGGACGCGAACTGTTCTGGGTGGACAATGCGGTCGAACTGTTTTTCCTGCAAATCCAGGGTTCGGGACGCATCGAACTGCCGGATAGTAGTCTGGTAAAAATCGGCTATGCCGAACAGAATGGCTACCCTTACGTTTCAATCGGCAAGAAGCTGATCGAGATGGGCGAGCTCAAACTGGAAGAAGCCTCCATGCAGGGCATCAAGGCGTGGGCCGAACAGCATGAGGGCAAACTCGGCGCATTGCTGGCGCAGAACCCCAGCTATGTATTCTTCCGTGAATTGCCGAACGGCCTGTCGGCGCCGCTGGGCGCGCTGGGTGTGCCGCTAACCAACGAATACAGCTTGGCGGTGGATGCGCGCACCATCCCGCTGGGTGCACCGGTGTTCCTCGCCACTACCTATCCCAACGATAACGCCCCGCTCAACCGTCTGATGCTGGCGCAGGATACCGGCGGCGCAATCAGGGGCGCAGTACGCGCGGATTTTTTTTGGGGTTTTGGCGCACAAGCTGCTGTGCAGGCGGGAAAAATGAAACAACAGGGGCGGATGTGGGTGCTGTTCCCCAAGGGTGGAGAGCCAATGGTTAATTGAGGAACACCATTACGCAGGATCGTTTGGTGCTGTCATGATCCGGGTTTTTTCCACAATTCCGCCACGCTTCAGCATGGAAAGATGCTTTTCCTCGTCGAGCGATATTACCTTGGACAAGTAAGCGATATTTTTCTCGATTGACTCCATGTAGTAATTATTCTCCACGCCGAACCAATCTTTGAAGTGGAACGACAACTTGGCGTAGATGCCACCAAGCTCGCCGTCAAGTTTTTGCTGGGTGCTTCCATAGAACTTCTGGGTTTTATACAGCAAGTCGTGTATGTTCTGGTAGCTTCCAAAATGCGCTTCTTTGAACTCCAGATACAGAAGCAGCAGTTTTTCCAGATAAGTACGGTCAGCCATTTGCCCTGTCAAATCGGCAGTTGCGACTATTTGCCCGAGCAGGCGAGAGTGTTCGTCTGAAAAATTAATCCCGGAGAAAGGTATCAGATAGTTGGTGCTTTGGATCATAAGCTCCAAAGGCGTCGCCAAATCAGGCGGGAAGTTTTGGTCGACGATATAGCACCGCATAAATTCAATGCCCCGGTTGACATGGCTTTGTGTGAACTGGGCACCGGTGCCGGTTTCTTCGCTTTGCCGTTGTACGTAGCCAATATCGTGCATCAGGGCGGCCATCATAATCATGGCCATTTCGTTGTCAGCCAGCCGGGTGCCGGAAAGATGCACGCCATGCATCAGCCTCACGGCACACAGGAAGACATCCAGCGTATGGGGCAGGTCGTGGTACAGCGTTCTGATGGGGCCATAGCCTGGATATTCGCCACGGAACAAGCGCACCACGTCATCGAAGGCGGTTTTGGCAAATAAAAAATCGTATGCGGGGCTAATGCGCCTGACAATATCTGCCGCCTTGGCCCACACCTCGTCCGGATTGCTATTGGCGAAAAGGCTATAAATTTCGGCGGGTGCCGGAAGGTTTTTCATGTTCATAAAAACAGAAAAGTATAGTTCGATGCGTTAGTCCGGTAGCGTAAGCACTGCCTTCAGTGTGGGTAATAAGCTGGAGGAGATGCCGGAAGAGTAATCAGCGGCTCGCTGTACCATTAAGCGTATTTTCCAATTCGGCAGCAGGCAAAAAGCCGGGAACCCGCGACCCATCGGCAAAAATTAGCGTCGGAGTGCCGGTCACATTGAGTCTCTTGCCCAATTCCAATACCTTTGCCGATGGGGTGTCGCATGTGCCGGTGGGTGGCTGTATGTTATTCAGCATCAGATTGTCCCATGCCTTGACTGGGTCTTTGCTGCACCAAACCGCTTTTACTTTTTCGTCGGAGCCGGGGAATATTGGGTACATGAACAAATACAGTGTGACATTGTCCATATTCTTCAGTTCACCCTCCAGCTTTTTGCAGTAACCGCAATTTGGATCGGTTAAATAAGCCATTTTGCGCTGGCCATTACCCTTAACTTTTTTTACTGCAAGCTCAAATGGCAGTCCGTTGAAGTCGATAGCGAACAATTGGTGCGAGCGTTCCTCGGTGAGGTTGCGCATGGTCTTCAGGTCATAGATGCTGCCGTTTATGAGGTATTGCGCTTTTTCGTCGGTATAAAACAACTGGTCACTTGTCACCACTTCATACAAGCCGAGAAAATTTGCCTTGTTGACCTTCTCGATTTTGCCGATCTGCGGATAATTTTTTTGCAGCATGTCTTTAACTATGGAAGGGTCGACGCGAAGAAGTGCGGGAGCCTTGGCATCGCTGGCGTAAGCATAGGAGCAGGTGAGTGCGGCGAGCAACAACAGAAGCGATCTAAGCATGATGAAGTCCTACTGATGGTGTTTTAATAGCTTGAATCATAACATACAGCATGGTTGTTTCCCTGCCCTGCCCATTGCTTTATAATCACTCCCCCTCACGGAAAATGATTCATGCGCATCGGCCCCCACCAGCTCAAAAATAACCTGATTGTCGCCCCCATGGCCGGCGTGACGGATCGGCCTTTCCGCATGTTGTGCAGGAGCATGGGCGCGGGCATGGCGGTGAGCGAGATGGTGGCCTCCAACTCGCTGCTGTATGGCTCGGAAAAAACTAGGCGGCGCGCCAATCACGAGGGTGAAACCGATCCGGTCTCGGTGCAGATTGTCGGCGCCGACCCAAAAATGCTGGCGCAGGCTGCGCGTTACAACGTGGATGCGGGCGCGCAAATCATAGACATCAACATGGGCTGCCCGGCAAAAAAAATCTGCAGCGTGATGGCCGGCTCTGCGCTGTTGCAGAATGAGGCGCTGGTGGCGCAGATACTTGAAGCAGTGGTGGCCGCAGTGAATGTGCCGGTTACCTTGAAAATTCGCACCGGGTGGGACAAGCAAAACCGCAATGCGGTGCGCATCGCGCAGATCGCCGAAGCAAGCGGCATCCAGGCGCTTGCCATTCATGGCCGCACGCGCGCCTGCGCTTACACCGGCGAGGCGGAATATGACACTATCGCTGAGGTAAAAGCCAGCGTAAACATTCCCATCATCGCCAACGGCGACATCACCACCCCGGAAAAAGCCCGCTATGTTTTGCAGCGCACCGGGGCGGATGCGGTGATGATAGGCCGCGCCGCACAGGGGCGTCCGTGGTTGTTCCGCGAGATCGCACATTTTCTCGACACTGGCGCACACCTGCCCGCGCCGCAGGTGGATGAAATCCAGCGTGTGCTGATCCGGCATGTGCATGACCTGTACGACTTTTACGGCGAACATACCGGCTTGCGTGTGGCGCGCAAACACATTTCCTGGTACACCAAGGGGCTGGTCGGTTCAGCGCAGTTCCGTCACTACATGAATCAACTGGAAAACTGTGCTGAACAATTGATGGCAGTAAATGATTTTTTTGAGGGGCAATTGCAGAGCGGGGAGCATCTGCACTATGCCGAGGAACTGGCTGCATAAGAAACATAAAAGGGGAGTGTGGCGTGTTGAATGAGAATGAAGTTGCGCGGTATGTGCGCAAGGCAATGGATGAATATTTCAAGGATCTCGATGGCGAAGACCCCTCCTGTGCGGTGTACGACATGGTGATCAATTGCGTCGAGAAACCGCTGATCGAAACCGTGCTGTCCCACGCGGGCGGCAACCAAACGCGGGCGGCGGAACTGCTCGGGCTGAACCGCAATACCCTGCGCAAGAAAATCCTGGCGCACGGCATCAAAAATTAACCCACCAAAACGGAACCCCACATGGCAGTCATCAAACAGGCGCTCATCAGCGTATCGGACAAAGCTGGCGTACTCGAATTCGCCAAAGGCTTGCACCAGCTAGGCGTAAAAATTCTATCCACCGGTGGCACCGCCAAGCTGCTCGCCGACAACGGCGTCGCAGTCACCGAAGTGGCGGATTACACCGGCTTCCCGGAAATGCTGGACGGGCGCGTGAAGACGCTGCAGCCGAAAGTCCATGCCGGCATCCTGGCGCGGCGCGACTTGCCGGAGCACGTTGCCACGCTGCAAAAGCACGGCATACCGACGATAGACCTGGTGGTAGTGAACCTGTACCCGTTCAGCGCCACTGTCGCCAAACCGGATTGCTCGCTGGAAGACGCCATCGAGAACATCGACATCGGCGGGCCGACCATGGTGCGCGCGGCGGCGAAGAACCACGCGCATGTTGCCATCGTCACCGACCCGGCGGATTACCCGGATGTGCTGGCCGAGATGCAAACTAACAACAGCGCGGTAAGCGGCGCAACACGCTTCGATCTGGCAAAAAAGGCCTTCTCGCACACTGCTGCTTACGATAGCGCGATCAGCAACTACCTCACCACGATCAATGCGGACGGCACGAAGAGCGCGTTCCCGGCACAGATCAACTTCAACTTCGCCAAGGTGCAGGATATGCGCTACGGCGAAAATCCGCATCAGAGCGCAGCGTTCTACCGCGATCTCAATCCGGTGGCGGGCGGCATTGCCGACTACACCCAGTTGCAAGGCAAGGAGCTGTCCTACAACAACATCGGCGATGCCGATGCGGCATGGGAATTGGTCAAGACCTTCGATCAACCGGCCTGCGTCATCGTCAAGCACGCCAACCCGTGCGGCGTGGCGATTGCCAACAATGCCCTGAATGCCTACAAACTGGCCTACGCCACCGACACCACCTCCGCGTTCGGCGGCATCATCGCCTTCAACCGCGAACTGGATGCCGAGAGTGCTGCGCAGATCACCGCCAACCAATTTGTCGAACTCATCATCGCGCCATCAGCTTCTGAGGCCGCGCTCAAGGTCACGGCAGCGAAACAGAACGTGCGTGTGCTCACCGTGCCGCTGTCCAACGCGCACAACCAGTTTGATTTCAAGCGCGTAAGCGGCGGCCTGCTGGTGCAGTCGCCGGATGCGCTGAACGTGCAGGCAGCGCAGCTCAAGGTAGTGACCAAGGCACAGCCCAACAATGAACAATTGCAGGACCTGCTGTTTGCTTGGCGCGTGGCGAAATACGTGAAATCCAATGCCATCGTGTTCTGCAGAAACGGCCAGACACTGGGCGTGGGTGCAGGGCAGATGAGCCGCGTGGATAGCACACGCATCGCCGCAATCAAGGCAAAAAATGCTGGCTTAAGCCTGGAGGGGTCGGTGGTGGCATCGGACGCCTTCTTCCCGTTCCGCGACGGCCTGGATGTGCTGGCCGAGGCCGGTGCGAAAGCGGTGATCCAGCCCGGCGGCAGCATGCGCGACGAGGAAGTGATCGCGGCGGCGGATGAGCACGGGCTGGCGATGGTGTTTACGGGATTTAGGCATTTCAGGCATTAACAATGTAGGGTGGGTTAGGCCGCAGGGCGTAACCCACCATCAAAAAAGCGACGTTATTGGTGGGTTACGCAAGATGCCGCTAACCCACGCTACGATGTGTTAAGGATGTTATGAAGATTCTAGTCATCGGTTCTGGCGGACGCGAGCATGCGCTGGCATGGCGCTTGGCGCAGGGCGCCAAGGTGCAGAAGATATTTGTCGCACCGGGCAATGCGGGTACGGCGCTGGAAGACGGCGTGGAGAATATCACCATCACCGCCATCCCGGAATTGATCGAATTCGTCAAACACGAAGACATCTACATGACCGTGGTCGGGCCGGAAACGCCGCTGGCGGCGGGTGTGGTTGATGCCTTCCGCGCCGCCGGGCTGAAGATATTCGGGCCGACCAAAGCTGCCGCGCAACTCGAATCCTCCAAGGATTTCGCCAAGCACTTCATGGTGCGCCACAACATTCCCACCGCCTTCTTCGAGACCTTCAGCGACACCAAGGCAGCGCGCGCTTATGTGGAAAAGCACGGCGCACCCATTGTGATCAAGGCCGACGGGCTGGCAGCAGGCAAGGGCGTAGTGGTGGCGACGAGCAAGGATGAAGCCTTCGCCGCGATAGACATGATGCTGTCTGACAACAGGCTGGGCGATGCCGGTGCACGTGTGGTAGTCGAGGAATTTCTTGCGGGCGAAGAAGCCAGTTTCATCGTGATGGTGGACGGCAAGCACGTGCTGGCGCTGGCCACCAGCCAGGATCACAAGCGCCTGCTGGATAATGATGCCGGCCCCAACACCGGCGGCATGGGCGCGTATTCACCCGCCCCCGTGGTTACCCCGCAACTCCATGCGCGCGTGCTGCGCGAGGTGATTCAGCCGGTGGTGCGCGGCATGGAAAAGGAAGGTATCACCTACACCGGCTTTCTTTATGCCGGGCTGATGATAGACGCGCAGGGTAATGCCAAGGTGCTGGAATTCAACTGCCGCATGGGCGACCCGGAAACCCAGCCCATCATGCTGCGCCTGAAAAGCGATTTCGCAGCGATTGTCGAGCACGCCATCAACGGCACGCTGGACCAGGTGGAAGCGGAATGGGACAGGCGCACCGCACTCGGTGTGGTGCTAGCGGCGGCAAATTATCCCGACACGCCGCGCAAGGGCGATGCTATCACCGGCTTGCCAAAGAAACTGGAAGACGCGCATGTGTTCCATGCCGGGACGACCATGCAGGATGGCAAGGTGGTGACCAACGGCGGACGTGTGTTGTGCGTCACTGCGCTGGGCGACATGGTAAAGATGGCGCAGAAACGCGCCTACGAAATCGCCGACACTATCCATTTTGACGGCTGCCAGATGCGGCGCGACATCGGCTGGCGGGCAATCGCCGCAAGAAAATAATTTTCGCACCCTCTCCCCCAGCCCCTCTCCCGCTTGCGGGAGAGGGGTGCGCGACAGCGCGGGAGAGGGAATTTATTCGGAGAGGTGCACTTGCATCATCCTGCCATCCCTATCCGCCGTATCGCCGCCCACCTTCGACGCGGCGGCCTGATCGCCTACCCCACCGAATCCTGCTACGGCCTGGGCTGCGACCCGCGCAACCGCAATGCGGTGCTGCGCCTGCTGAAACTCAAGCAACGCCCACAGGGCAAGGGTCTGATTCTGATCGCGAACAAATTCGCGCAGCTTGCGTCTTACCTGCAACCTCTCACTCACGCCGAACAAACTGTCCTGAAAAACGACGGCGCGCAGGCGATCACCTATCTGATGCCGGCAAAACCTTCCGTGCCGCGCTGGCTGCGTGGCGCGCACGACACCCTTGCGGTGCGCATTACCGCCCATGCCGAGGCGGCGGCTTTGTGCCATGCATTGAACATGGCGCTGGTTTCCACCAGCGCCAACTTTAGCGGCGCGAAGCCAGCACGCACTTACGCGCAATGCCGTCGTTTATTCGGCAAGCGCGTATGGGTATTGCCCGGCAAGGTGGGCAAACGCAAGAAGCCGTCCACGATTCGCGCATGGGCGAGTGGTAAAATCATTCGCGAGTAATTTTATAAACCATCATACAAATGCAACTAATCCCCTCTCCCTTGAAGGGAGAGGGCTAGGGAGAGGGTGCAAGTTGTGCCACCCCCTCTCCCCCAACCCCTCTCCCACGTTGGGGAGAGGGGAGAAAACCACCGGAGTAAAAATGGATAGTGCCGCAGTCAAAAAATTTATGCTCGAATTGCAGGACACGATCATCGCCCGCTTTGAGCAAATCGACGGCGGAAAATTCCGCCGCGACAGCTGGGACCGCGCGGATGGCGGCGGCGGAAACTGTTGTATCATCGAAGAGGGCAACGTGCTGGAGCGCGGCGGAGTGGCCTTTTCCCATGTGAAAGGCGACAAGATGCCGGTCTCTGCTACGGCGCATCGCCCGGAATTGGCGGGTTGCAGTTGGGAAGCGATGGGTGTGTCGCTGGTGCTGCATCCGCGCAACCCGTATGCACCCGCCACACACATGAATGTGCGCATGTTTATGGCGAAAAAGCCCGATGGCGAAACCGTGTTCTGGTTCGGCGGCGGCACGGACCTTACGCCTTACTACGGTTTCGAGGAGGATGCAGTGCACTTTCACCAGACCTGCAAGGATGCGCTCGATCCCTTCGGTGCGCACCTCCATCCAAAATTCAAAAAATGGTGCGACGAATATTTTTTCCTAAAGCACCGCAATGAACCGCGCGGCGTGGGCGGCATCTTTTTCGATGACCTGAGCGAGCCTGACTTCGACACCTGCTTCGCCATCCAGCAAAGCGTGGCCAACCATTTCCTGCCGGCCTACATGCCCATCCTCGAATGCCGCAAGGACACCCCCTACGGCGAGCGCGAGCGCGATTTCCAGCTGTATCGCCGTGGCCGCTATGTCGAGTTCAACCTGGTGATCGACCGAGGCACCATCTTCGGCCTGCAATCGAATGGCCGCACCGAATCCATCCTGCTGTCCATGCCGCCGCTGGTGAAATGGCGCTACGACTGGCACCCGGAGAAAGGCACGCCGGAAGCGAAACTGTATGAAGAGTTTCTGGTGCCGAAGGATTGGGTATGAAATGAAACCCCATCGAAAAATGTGTGTCTTAGTGAATGCGAAAAACAATTCGTGCTTTAAAGCACGTTCGGAGATGCTTTTGCAAAAATTGAAAAAACTGTTGCTTGCGCTAAACGCGGCCATGTTGCTTGCCGCCCCTGACATGGTATATGCACAGAATGTTGATTGCCGCTCCTGCCATGCACTCAACGGTGCGGTGGGCGCCAAGGATTTCAGTCAATTTTATGCCGAATCCTCCTCCCATCACTCAGTCGGGACCAACTACCCTGTCGGTTTAAATATCAAGCCAAACTTCAGTCAGCCAAACGGCCAAAGCGCCGGAATTACGTTCTTTGACAGGAATGGCAATGGCCAGCCGGATAACGATGAAATCCAGTTGTTCAACGAAGGCGGTGTTGCCACAGTTGAATGCGCTTCATGCCACAAAGAGCACGGAAATACCCCGGCTTCAGCCGACGTACCCCATGACAGCTACTTGCGTTTTGATAATGCAGATAGCGGGATGTGTACGACCTGCCATAATTATTAAATTAATCTATCGTCAGTAATATCTTGCCGGTAACGCCGCCCTGCTCGATCAGGTGGTGCGCATCGGCGGCATTTTCCAGCGGTAGCCTGTGCGAGATCAGCACGCCAAGCTTGCCCGCTTCCACCAGCTGCGCACCCTGTTCGAGTATCTTGCGTTGGCGCACGCGCTCATCGTGCAGCTTCATCACCTGCGGCGTGAGCATCAGCTCGTAGCATAGCGACAGGTTGCGCAGCCGCGCCAGTTGCGCGTCAGCCAGCGATAGCGGGGTGGAGAGCAGGCTGACCACCTTGCCGCCGATGCGCGCGGCTTGCAATGAACGCAGGAAAGTATCGCCGCCCACAGTGTCGAACGCCACGTCCACGCCACGCCCATTTGTCCAGTTAAGCGCTTCCTGCACGAAATCCTGCTCGCGGTAGTTGATGATTTTTTCCGCGCCCAGCCCATGCGCCAGCCCGGCCCTTTTGTCGCCGCTCACCGTCACTGCGATGCGCGCGCCGAGATGATGGGCAAGCTGCACCGCGATATGCCCCACGCCACCGGCGGCGGCATGGATCAGGATGGTTTGCCCAGCCTGCAAATTTACGCGCTCGACGAGCGATTCCCATGCGGCAATCAGCACCAGCGGCAGCGCGGCACTGTCCTGCAAGCCAATATTTGCTGGCTTCGCAGCGCAGTAATCCTCATGCAGCGTGGTGTATTCGGCGTAATTGCCCGGCTCATCACCGATGCCACCGTTGCAGAAGTACACCGCATCGCCAGCCTTGAAGCGTGTCACCGCACTGCCAATTTCTTCCACGATGCCCGCACCATCACAGCCGAGAATGGCGGGTAGCTTGTCGGGGTAGTAAACAGGCTTGGCGCGCAGCTTGGTGTCAATCGGATTCACCCCGGCGGCAGCGAGCTTCACCAGCAGGTGGTGCGGCGAGGGCAGCCCGGGCACGGGAATGTCGCAAAGTTGCAGCACATCGGGACTGCCGGGGGCGATGGCGAGGATGGCTTTCATCACAAGTTCTCCAAGTTCGTCATTCCGGCGCAGGCCGGAATGACGGTGTGCGGTATGTTAAACTCTGCACATTGTTTTTGCGAGAAACCATTACTTCTGCGAGGGCGGTCATGTCTGGAAATACACTCGGTACTTTGTTCACGGTAACCTCGTTCGGCGAATCGCATGGCGCAGCCATCGGTTGCGTGGTGGACGGCTGTCCGCCGGGGCTGGCCCTGTGCGAAGCCGACATCCAGCATGACCTCGACCGGCGCAAGCCCGGCACCTCGCGCCACGTGACGCAGCGGCGCGAATCAGATACGGTGGAAATTCTCTCCGGCGTATTCGAGGGCAAGACCACCGGCACACCCATCGCGCTGCTGATCCGCAACGAAGACCAGCGCAGCAAGGATTACGGCAGTATCGCCGAGACCTTCCGCCCCGGCCACGCCGACTACACCTACTGGCAGAAATACGGCATCCGCGATCATCGCGGCGGTGGGCGCGCTTCGGCGCGTGAAACGGCGGGGCGCGTGGCGGCAGGGGCAATCGCGAAGAAATGGCTGCATCAAAACTACGGTGTGGAGATACGCGGCTACCTCACGCAACTCGGCGAGATTGCCATCCCGTTCAAGAGCTGGGGAGATTTGACCGAGGAAGGCAACAGCTTCTTCGTCGCCGATGCGAGCTACATCGCGCAACTGGAAGATTACATGGACGCGCTGCGCAAGTCCGGCGATTCCATCGGCGCGAAACTCGCCGTGGTGGCGCACAATGTGCCGGTGGGCTGGGGCGAACCGGTGTTCGACCGGCTCGATGCCGAGATCGCCTACGCGCTGATGAGCATCAACGCGGTAAAGGCCGTGGAAATCGGCGCGGGCTTCAATTGTGTCACGCAGAAGGGCAGCGAACACGGCGACGAACTGACGCCGGGCGGATTCCTGTCGAACAATGCAGGCGGCATCCTCGGCGGCATCTCCACCGGGCAGGACATCGTCGCGCATTACGCCGTGAAGCCCACCTCCAGCATCCGCATTCCGCGCCGCTCAATCAACAAGGCAGGCGAGGCGGTGGAGGTCTCCACCGAAGGTCGCCACGACCCCTGCGTCGGCATCCGCGCCACGCCGATCGCCGAAGCCATGCTGGCGCTGGTGCTGATGGATCATGCCTTGCGCCATCGCGGGCAGAATGCGGATGTGGTGTGCGGGACGCCAAAATTACGTTAAGTTGTACGTGACCATTCCTGAGCCATACGCTGAAATCAAAACAGCCTTCCAGCAAGCCGCCGCTCTTGCCGGTGTCCCGATCCCTCTTTCCGAAATCGAAGTGCAATTCAGTACTGCCCCACATACTCCGCCGACATCACTTCCAACTGGAAAGTTTGCTGTCTATGTGTTTATGTTCGGTAATCGGTGTTTGAAGGTGGGGAAGGCGGGCCCCAAAAGCGCTGCGCGTTTTTGTAGTCATCACTATGGCGCCAACCGAGCGCCAAGCACCCTCGTGAAGTCACTCCTGAAAAACCAAGAAGCTATTGGCGTCAGTGGTTTCGATGATACAAACGTAGGAGCGTGGATTTGTCAGCACACTGTCCGAGTTAATTTCCTTATTCCCTCAAAGTACGGGGTGTTTGCGCTTTCACTTCTTGAGGCATTCGTACAGTGCCGCTTGCAGCCTAAGTTTGAAGGCTTCGCCAGCCAGAACTCGTAGGGTGCAATAAGCGTAGCGCATTGCACCGAATAAGCAACCATGCGGCGCAATGCCCGTTGGTTATTGCGCCCTACCGCTATCAACTACCATCTAACGGCTAGCGACTATCAGCTTTTCTCTGATACAACCTGAACCGCTCGTTCTTGTCGCTGCTGCGCCCGCCTTCCCAAATTTTCTTCCATTCCATTTCGTCTTCCGCCGATTGGGTCATCCGGTTCCCTTGCACCAGCAGAAAACCGCAAGCACCATGTGCATGGCGGCGCGTGGCGATATTGCCAAAGTATTGCAGCATGGCGCGTTGTGTATCATTTACATACCGGCTCGCAATACAGTCATATTGTGCGGGCAGGGCGTGCTTGAGGGAAACAACCATGCTGCGGTAGCTCTTGCCGCTGTCCAGCCAAGGCAGCCACAGTGTCATGGCGAGTATCCAGATCAGGGTGACACCCGCTGCCCAGTTGGTCACCGAACGGCGTATGGAGCGTCCCACGCGCCACACCAGCACCAGCCACAGCACGGTGGCGATCAGCGCGATCCAGAACGTCGGGGTGTTAACCGTGGGTTCGAAGCCGGGCTGGTATTCCTTCAGCCATTGCGTGATCTTGGCGTGGTTGTCCAGCAGCAACCCTGCCCAGCCCCACCACATCAGGATGGCGATCAGGCCGAATGTCATAATGCCGAACCAGTCCAGCGCATTGGCGGCACCGCGCCGTAGCGTCGAGAGCGATGCGGTGGCGAGCAGGGTGAGCGGTAGCAGCATGGGCAGCGCGAAGATGTCCTTGATGTTGGGCACCAGGCTCAGCGTGATCAGCATCACCACAAAGCTTGCCAGCGGCAGCTGGAATTCAAATTCGTGCAGCACTTTTTTGCGCGCCTGCCACACCGCCCATGCGGCCAGTGGCAGGGCGGGCCAGGCGAACCACGGCAGGATTTTAACGTAGTAAAAAGTTTCATCGAAGTCGCCGCCGTGTGCGTAATCGAACCAGCGCCCGATATTCAGCGTCCATGCCCATTCTGCAAACAATTGCGGCGAGCGCAGGTACAACAAGGCGGGCCAGATAACGAGCCAGGGCAGGGCGCATAACGCGGCGATGCCGAGACTGGTGAAGACGGGGCGGGTGCGCCAGTTGCGGAACAGCAGTAGTGCGGCGCTGATGAGCAGGAACAGCACGGGTGCGATGAAGCCCTTGGCCATGAAGCCGATGCCCAGCCCCGTGCCGAGCAACATGCCCGCGCGCTGGGGGCGGCGGTGGCTCAAGCTGTAGCCGTACTGCATTATGGCGCAGCCGGTGAGCAGCGCGAGGTCGGTGACAAGTTGATGCGAGCTCACCAGCATGCCGAGACAACCGATCAGGATGATGGCCGCTGCCCAGCCGCGCCCGCTGCCGAATAATTCGCGTCCGGCCAGCCCGGTGAACAGCAGTGTGAGTGCGGTATAAAAACCGCTCGCCAGGCGCGCACCGTCATGCAGCGCGAGCAAGGGGGAAAACAGTTTGGCGAACATCGCCGCGGTCATGTAGAACAGCGGCGGCTTGTCCAAATAGTGTTCACCGGCGAGGGTGGGAATCAGCCAATCGCCGCTTTGCAGGATGTGATAGACCAGCCCGAAACTATGCGCATCTTCGGGCTTCCACGGGTCATGCCCGACCAGCCCAGTGGCCACCCATATCGCGCACAGCAGCGCAAGAAACAGCGCCTTGGTTTGCGTGACGGGATGCTCGTGCGTGGCGGACGGATAAGAAAACATGTGGGAAACTTATTCCACGATCTTGATGTACTGGCCCGGCGCGGGCTCACCCTGCGGATAGCTGCCATTGATCAGGCGCAGGTAATTTTCCGCCGCCTTGCCGAGCGGCGAGTGTTGCGCCAAATTAGCGTAGGTGTCGCCAGCACGAGCCGTGATGAGCCTGATGATGAGCGGTCTTGCTTGTCTGCGTTCCGTCTCGCTCAATTCATGAAAGCTGTGGAGGGTGTCCAGCATGTTATGGCGATAGGCGTTGAAGGCTTCGTGCGATTTGGCCTTGCACTGGATGATGAAGGCGCGTTGGTCGAAATAGATCATGCCTGCCATTGCCGCAGGCATCGTGGCAATGGCAGCGGGCAACCCATTGATATCCAGTGCTTCGATCCGGCTATCGGAGCCGAAGCCGGCCATGCGGCGTGCATAGCTGGCAGGCGTGCCAGAGGGCTGCTTATCCATTTGTAACTGGATTATGGCGTCGCCCTGCTGGCTGACGGCGATCAGCTTGTCCGGCAGGTTCTGCACCCGCCAGTCTTCCGGAAAGCTTAGCGCAATACCCAGTTCAACGTGCATGAATTTATTGTTGCGCACCACTCCCTGATCGCCGCTTTCGTTGAAGGTCAGGCCATCAATCTGTTGCAGAAATTTCGTATATTCCACCTTGGGATTGGCGACGGCAAGGTGGCTGGATTCGCCCACCACCTGTTGCAGGCGCGTGTCGTTGTCCGGGTGGGTGGCAAATAAACCATGGTAGCGGCGCGGCTCACGACCTTCCTGCTTGGCAATTTCGGCATCCAATAATTCCTGGTTTTTCAGGGTGCTTATCACCTCGATCATTGCATGGGGATCGTATTCGGTGCGCGCCAGGTATTCCGCGCCGAGGCGGTCGGCTTCCAGTTCGTGGTCGCGGCCATAGCCGGAAAGCAGCGCGCTGGCCAAGGTTTGCCCGAGGTTAGAAGAATTGATTTGCGGCACAAAGATGGATGCGATGGCCATGCCGATACCGGTGGCCTGCGAGGCACTGGCCTGGCGCACGCCGTGGCGCGCTGTCACGTGGCCGATTTCATGGCCGAGTACGGCAGCCAGTTCCGCTTCGGAATTGAGGTAGGCGAGGATGCCGCGGGTGATGTACACATAGCCGCCCGGCAAGGCGAAGGCATTGACCTCAGGCGAATCCAGCACGGTGAAGTGGTATTGCAGGTTGGTGCGATGGCTGTGTTGCGCAATCTTCTGCCCTACACTGTTGACGTAATCCTGCAATGCCGCGGATTCATACACTTTGTACTGCTTGCGCACATCCGCATCGGCATCGCGCCCAAAGCGGATTTCCTGCGCTTCGGACATCATCACAAAATCCTGCTGGCCGCTCACCGGATTTTGCGCGCAACCCGCCATGGCAAGCAGGGCCATGCAGGCAAGCAGGATTTTTATCGAGCTTCTCACGTTGCGGATTGACCTTTACGAAATAACAGACGCCATTAACAACTGCCGTCATTCCCGTGCACCCGGAATACCGAGCGTCGCCTTCAATTATTGCATTCTAAGCCAGAAACAAAAAAGGCAGCGTGCGCTGCCTTTTGATTGTTACCTGTCGCGAGTTCATTACGCGGCGGCTTTTGCACCGGGCTTGCCATATTTCTGGTTGAACTTCTCGATACGGCCTGCGGTGTCCACGATCTTCTGCGTGCCGGTGTAGAATGGATGGCACTCCGAGCAGACTTCCACATGTAGAGGTTTGGCCATAGTGGACTTGGTCTTGAATGTGTTGCCGCAGCTGCAGTTCACGGCTATTTCTTCATATTTCGGATGGGTGTCGGCTTTCATTTTTTCTTCCTTGCTAAAAATTGGGCGCGGCGGTTGTACGCGCACTGATTAAGGGCGCGGATTATCCATGAAAAAGAGGGCCTGTGCAACTTTGTGGTTTTTGTGGGTTGCCATTAACAGCAGCGCTTGATACCGCTCCACTTTTGTTGCTGTTCGTGCTGGAAAAATTCCTTGCGCGACAGCGGCGCGGTAGCGGCGTGGCAGGCGGTGCGGTGAGCCAGATAGCGCTCATACGCATCGTCGCCGCTGAGTTGGCGCAGGATGTGCCAACCATGGAGCAGCAGCCTGCTCAGTCTCTTTGCCATGCTTCCTCCAGTTGCGTGACATGATGCGGCGCTTCGGAGAGCGGCGGCACAGGCTTGCCGCTGAGATGGCGGGCGCAGATGCGCAGCATGTCGAGCACGATCAGCCACAGCAGGCAGGCGAAAAACATAGTCAGTGCCGCATCGAGGCGCTGGTTGAATATCAGCGTAGGCGCGGATGCGGCTTTTTCCGGCGGCAGGACGCCGCTTGCGAGCTTGCCGGCAAGATCATTGGCGGCGGCGAGAAAGCCGATGCGCACATCGGGGCTGGTGATTTTTTCCCACGCCGCGCTACTGGTGATGATGACCAGCCAGGTAAGCGGCAGGCCGGTGATCCAGGCATGTTTTAGCTTGTCCGATTTAACCAGGATGCCGGTGGCGACGCACAGCGCAATGGCGGCCAAGATTTGGTTGGAGATGCCGAACAGCGGCCACAGGATGTTGACGCCGCCGTTGGGGTCAATCACGCCGATGTATAGAAAGTAGCCCCATGCCGCGACTATCAACCCGCTGGTAAGCAGCACCGAGGGATACCACGAGGTGCGCCCCAGCGGTTGCCAGATATTGCCCAGCATGTCTTGCAACATGAAACGCCCGACACGCGTGCCGGCATCCAGCGTGGTGAGAATGAAAATTGCTTCGAACATGATGGCGAAGTGGTACCACAGCGCGAGCATACCCTGGCCGAAGGCGCTGCCGAAGATGCTGGCCATGCCTACCGCCAGCGAGGGCGCGCCGCCGGTGCGGGCGAATAACGTGGCTTCACCCATCTGCTGCGCCAGCAGCGACATTTGCTCTACCGTGACCGGGAAGCCCCACGAGGAAATCTTCGCGACGGCTGCGGCGGCTTCATTGCCCACCACGCCGGCGGGTGAGTTGATGGCGAAGAACACGCCGGGGTCGAGTACGGTGGCGGCGATCATCGCCATGATTGCGACGAAAGATTCCAGCGCCATGCCGCCGTAACCGATCATGCGGATGTCCCGCTCATTGGAAAGCAGCTTTGGGGTGGTGCCGGAAGCGATCAGCGCGTGGAAGCCGGAAATCGCGCCGCAGGCGATGGTGATGAACACAAAGGGAAACAGCTTGCCGCCGAAGATAGGCCCGCTGCCGTCTATGAACTGGGTGAACGCGGGCATTTTTACTGTCGGTTGCATCCACACAATGGCGAGCGCCAGCAGAATCACGGTGCCGAGTTTGACGAAGGTGGAAAGGTAATCGCGCGGTGCGAGCAGCAGCCATACCGGCAGGATAGCGGCGGCAAAACCGTAGGCGATTACCGCCCAAGCCAGCGTCAGACCGGGGTGGTTGAACAGTTCGCGCAAGCCCGGTTGGTTATCCAGCCAGCCGCCGCCCGCCACAGCCAGCAGCAACAGGATGACACCGAGCAGAGAGCCTTCCAGTACGCGGCCGGGGCGGATGTTGCGCATGTACAAGCCGACGATCATGGCGATGGGAATGGTGGCGGCCACGGTGGAAGTCGCCCACGGGCTGTGCTTCATCGCGTTCACCACCACCAGGCCGAGTACCGCGATCAGGATGATCATGATCAGTAGCGTGGCAATTAGTGCGGCGACACCGCCGATGGCGCCCAGCTCATCGCGCGCCATTTGTCCTAAGCTCCTGCCATTGCGCCGCATGGAAAAGAACAGCGTGACCATATCCTGCACGCAGCCGCCCAGCACCGCGCCGATCAATATCCACAGCGTGCCGGGCAAGTAGCCGAACTGCGCGGCCAGCGTCGGGCCAACCAGCGGCCCCGGTCCCGCGATGGCGGCGAAGTGGTGGCCGAACACGATCCAGCGATTGGTGGGGATAAAGTCGCGCCCGTTATTCATCCGTTCTGCGGGCGTGGCGCGGGTGGGGTCGATGATCAGCACCCTGGCCGCGATCCAGGCCGCATAGAAGCGATAGGCAACGGCATGCACGCATAGCGCGGCGGTGATGAACCACAGCGCATTTATGGATTCGCCCCGATTGAGGGCGATGCCGCACAGCGCGGAGGCGCCGAGCAGGGCGACGGCAATCCAGATGGAGGCGGAAAAAATTTTGTTATTCATGAGCCAAAATTTTAAGCAAGAAATTTTTGTGCGACAATGCTACCCGAAATTTCGTTTGTCGTTTGCTTGACACCGTATCCACATAGTCCCTAACATCGCCGCCTTTTTCAGGAACCATTGTGTCATTTGAAGCCATCAAACAGCTGCTCGCACCGGATATGTCCGCCGTGGACAGGGTGGTCCGCGCCCGTTTGCATTCCGAGGTGGCGCTGGTCAATCAGGTGGGCGAATATATCGTTAACAGCGGCGGCAAGCGCTTGCGCCCGGCGCTGGTGGTGTTGTCCGCCAAAGCGTTCGGCTATACGGGGGAATATCACCACAACCTGGCCGCAGTGGTCGAGTTCATTCATACCGCCACGCTGCTGCATGACGATGTGGTGGACGAGTCCAAGTTGCGTCGTGGGTGTGCCACAGCCAGCGCGCTGTTCGGCAATGCGGCCAGTGTGCTGGTTGGAGATTTTTTGTACTCACGTGCTTTCCAGATGATGGTGGAAGTGAACGACATGCGCGTGATGCAAACGCTGGCGGACGCTACCAATACCATCGCCGAGGGTGAGGTGCTCCAGTTGTTGAGCTGCCATGATGCGGATGTGGACACATCCAGTTATTTGCATGTGATCCACTGCAAGACTGCTAAATTATTTGAAGCTGCGATGCGCTTGGGTGCGATTCTGGCGCGGATGGACGAGGCAGGCGAACAGGCTGCGGCGAAATACGGTATGCACCTGGGAACCGCGTTTCAACTGGTGGATGACGTGCTGGACTATTCCGGTGACGAGCAGGAGACCGGCAAGAATCTGGGCGATGACTTGTCCGAAGGCAAGCCTACCTTGCCGCTGATTTATGCCATGCGGCATGGTGATGCAAGTCAGGTAGCCTTGGTGCGCCAAGCTATTGAGCAGGGTGACATTGCGTGCTTTGCAGATGTATTGCAGGTGATCAAGCAGACTGGCGCGCTCGAATACACCCGGCAGCAGGCACAACGCGAGTCGGATGCGGCGTGCGCGGCGCTGGCTGCCTTGCCGGATACGAATTACAAGCAATCCCTGTTACAATTGGCAAACTTTGCCGCTACGCGGCAATTTTAATTCGGGGTGTAGCTCAGCCTGGTAGAGTACTGCGTTCGGGACGCAGGAGTCGGAGGTTCGAATCCTCTCACCCCGACCACCAAAAGAGGTAGCTGGTAGTGGCGTTCTGGATTTGCTCTAAGGTGCGTAGTTGCTGGCTCTTATCGACACCTCCGTGGCTTTGTCAAATTCCCGGGAGTGGAATTCGAGTTACACCAGGTGCGCGGAACCGCCTCCTTTTTTCTGTTAATCAGCCTGAAGAACGATGTTATGCAGCTCACCCAGTACACTGACTATTCCTTGCGAGTTTTGATCTACTTGGCCAAAAAAACCGAAGGCTTGACCACGGTTTCCGAAATTGCCGAGTACCACGGCATTTCGCGCAACCATCTAGTCAAGGTCATCCACAATCTTGCCACCAAGGGCTTTATCTTGACTACACGCGGCAGAAATGGCGGCATGAGACTGTCCCGTCCGCCATCAAAGATCATTCTGGGTGACGTGATACGCAACACTGAACCCAACTTCGACATTGCCGAATGCTTCAACACTACAAATAACTGCTGCGTCATCACCCTAAACTGCGGCCTAAAATCGATATTCCGGGAAGCGCAAACAGGCTTTATCAAGGTGATGGATAAATACACCCTGGCCGATGCCGTGAGCCGCGACAGCCCGATGAGCAAGCCTATTAGCCTGCCCTCTGCTACAAGAGGCGGTTAACCCTTCAAAAAATAATGCACTATAAACTTGCATTATAAATACACTATATTAAAATCCGCGCTTGGCACTGCCTATTCACCAGCCCAACCAGAAGCGCCCACTAAACAAACTGCCATGCCCTATCCTGCTTTCTATAATTCAGTCCGCACCATTACGCTGTATGACTCTTTGGCCGAGCTGCTGGGAGCAAGCACAGACGGCCTGCTGGAATACGGCTATCTCGATACGGTAAAGCTGGCGGGGCATTCCTGCCCAACGGTAGCAGGTGCCTATCTGATGACGTTCAAGGCGCTGAAATTCCTGTATGGCGGAGACACTCCCATCCGCGGCAACATCCGGGTAGCGTTTCGCGATGATCAGGGCAGCGGAGTAACCGGCGTTATCGCCAATGTGGTCAGCCAAATCACCGGGGCAGCCGGGGATGGTGGCTTCAAGGGTTTGGCGGGAAAATTCAAACGTAACGGGCTGCTGTCATTCAATGCCGGGATTGATGGCATCATTCGCTTTGAACGAATTGACCAAGCATGCGCAGTGGAGGCAGACTACCATCCGGAGCAAGTGTCGCCCGATGAGCATATGTTCATGCTGCTGCAAGGCCTGCTTGCCCAGCAAGCCAGCACGGAAGACCAAGCTGCTTTTGCGGCGCTTTGGCAAGACAGGGTCCGGCGCATCCTGATTGATCATTTTGACGATCCTGCGCTGGTGAACCTTACACAGCGATAATTCGAACCAACAAGAAGGACTATTATGCAGACCATCACCGATTACCTATCCGCAGAACACCGGCACTGTGATGACATGTTTGCCGAGGCGGAAGCTGCGGCAGCAAAGAATGATCTGGCTGCCGCCCAAGCCGGGTTCACTGCCTTCCACAAGGGAATGGAGCACCACCTGTCCAAGGAAGAAACCATCATGTTCCCTGCATTCGAGCAGGCTAGCGGCAGCAGTATGGGACCCACCAGTGTGATGCGCATGGAACATGAACAGATGCGCGAGCTGTTTGCGGAGATGCAGGCCGCACTCGCCGCGAAAGATACACACACTTACGCAGGGCTGTCGGAAACCCTGCTGGTATTGATGCAACAGCACAACTTCAAGGAAGAGCAAATGCTCTACCAGATGGCAGACCGCACCCTGGGTGATCGCGAAGATATCGTCCGGCAAATGGAAGCGTTGCCATAACACCATAGCATGACGGAACTCCCCGCAAACCTCCCGATTGAACTGGATGTGCGCGACCTCGAGCCGCCTGAGCCGTTGCAGCAGGCGCTTGCTGCCCTCACCATGCTCAAGCCGGGCGAACAGTTACGCATGCTGCATCACCGCGAACCCTTTCCGCTCTACGCCATGCTGCGCGAACGCGGCTTCACGTACCGCACCACGCAACTGGCCGATGACAGCTACGAAGTCCTGATCTGGCTATGAGCATGGCTGGCCTGTCTCTGAAACAAGCACCGCCCATCTCGGTGCCGTTTCGTTTCTTTCTCAGTGCGCCGCTATTCCTGCTGCTCGCCGCACTCGCCCTGCTGGCTGCAGGACCTGCCGCACTGGAATCGCGCTGGAGCCAGCCCCTGCTCGGCATTACCCATCTGCTTACCCTCGGTTTCATGAGCATGGTGATGAGTGGCGCCGCGTTGCAACTGCTGCCGGTGCTAGCTGGCGCGCAAGTGCCTCAGCCGCGCCTGATGGCATGGGCCATTCATCTACCGCTGCTTGCCGGCACCTTGTTGTTGTGTGGCGGACTGTATTTTTCCACGGCAATACTGGTCACACTCGCCATTCCGCTGCTCGCCTTGGCGTTTGCGGTATTTCTCACCATCGCCATTTACAACCTTGCGCGCGCACCGGCACGCAATGCCAGTACACATGCCATGCTGCTGGCGCTGGCTGCATTGTCGCTCACGGTTGGACTGGGGTTGTTGCTGGCCGCAGGCATAACCGGCATGCTGAAATTATCCATGCTGCCGCTTGTCGTGCTGCATGTGGGCTGGGGATTGATCGGCTGGACAACGCTGCTGGTGATTGGAGTGGCTTATCAGGTAGTGCCGATGTTTCAGCTCACGCAGCCCTATCCAAGCATTGTCACGCGCTGGCTGGGCAGCACTTTGTTCGTGCTGATGTTGGTGTGGTCGTGCCACCTGCTACTGCCGGAACCCGCCGCCAGCAGGCTGGCCATCGCCGCCGCATGCGGACTGGCTGCATGCCTCGCCACTTTTGCCGTCATCACGCTGCGCTTGCAGCAAAAACGGCGGCGGAAGGTACCGGATATTGTCATGCAATTCTGGCGTGTCGGCCTTGCAAGCCTGCTCACCGCAGCCATATTGTGGCTTGCCGGGCAGGTCAGCACCACACTGGCTAACAGCACGTTCTATGCATTGGCGCTGGGCATGTTGTTCATCATCGGATTCGTCCTGTCGGTGATACAAGGCATGCTGTATAAAATCACCTCGTTCCTGATCTGGTTCCACCTGCAAGGCAAGCTGCCTCCTGGAAAAGCACCTCACATGAAAGACATCATCACGGATCGCACCGCACGCTGGCACTGGCGCATCCACCTTGCCAGCCTGCCGCTTTGCCTTGCCAGCGCGATGTGGCCCATGCCGTGGATCTATGCGGCGGGCTGTGCGCTGCTGCTTGGCGGCATACTGTTGCTGACCAACCTCTACCGCGCGTGGAATATCTACCTGCGTGCCGGGGCGAAAGCCCAAGGAGTCCCTGTTTAAGCTTCTCATGGAACGCAGAAATTAAGCAGCGTTTCCTTAACAAACTTTCCGGTTTCACTTTGCCCGTTGCTGTTATGTTTGGCAACAGGGAATTACAAGCTCAATTTCCCGAAGATCCTTCTCGCGCTAGCCACATGGGCCGTGTCGCAATTTATGGCGTATTGACCACATGAGGGAATGCTGGAACACTGCACATCAATTTGGCGGGAGAAGATAATCGTGCTGTCCACAGTGCCGTTCACTTACAAAAGTTGCACTTCAAAGGTAACTCCAACCCGCGCATGAAAAGTCTCCCGCTAATTATTGAAGACCGGCTTGATCGGGTGCTAACCAACCCGACATCGGCACCGGCGTGGCACCGATTGGCGGATACCTGGCTTGTCATACACGATCCAAATGCTCGCACTGAGGTGGTTGATCGGCTAACTTTGGAGATTCCAGATGACCCAATCCCCGATTTTCTGCGAGCAACATTTCTCTTTTCCCTGACTCGTGACACCCGGTTTCTCGTCAAGGCATCGCAAGCAGCAAAGCGCATCACCCCAAATGATCCTGATCGGCTGGGAGCGTTTCTCATTTATTCATTTGCCGGACTGCTCGCACTGAGTGACAGCCGGGAAAACTACCTGAATCTGCTTCGAATGGCAGCTTTTCCGGACATCGTTGCTCGTATCGCCCAGCAATTAATGAGCGACTTTCCACCCGTGCTAACAGCACGGCCTGTAGGAGCCATCCGCCGGGTGGCGCTCATCGCACCGGAGTTGGTGAACCTCAACCATGCCCCGACCGCTTTGGCTTTGCATCACGCCCGTCTGCTTGCCGAAAAAGGACTGGCTGTTCAGGTATTTTGCGCGCAGGATTTGCGCGTGGCTGACATGCAGTTTTTTCTCGGTGGCGGAGAACGATCCATACTCGCCCCGCCGGATCAAGGGTCTTGGTCAAGCATTCTTCCAGCTTCGGTGGCTGTCCACGCATCCAATAGTAATTTTTCTCTAAGGCTGCGCTGGAAAAGCATGCTGGCTCAGATTGGCACATTTGATCCAGACCTTGTGTTTCTGGTCGGGTTTTCGTCGCCACTGACGACCCCTTTGTTTAAGGTTCGGCCTGTTCTGGGTCTATCCATCAACACACTGCCCCCTGTTTCTCCCCTGGATCTGTGGCTCTGCGCGAATGAACATAAGGCAGGTACTCAAGACGATACTTGGTCGCCTTGGTTTCCGGTGGCGGAGGCTTGGCATTATCCCTACCGCATCATGCTCAAACCCGCGTTAAAGGCGATCCCACGCGGGCAAATTGGGCTGCGCTCCGGCTCGGTTGCTTTGATCAGCGTGGGGGATCGGCTGGATCGGGAAATCCAGCCAGCTTGGGCATCGCGCATGCTGGAATTCATGGCGTGTCACCCCATGGTCGAGTGGGTAATCCTGGGCGGAAACGGACAAATCCCACCGGCCTTGGCCGGTGGGAACACGTCAAACATACACCTGATCCCGCACCAGCCGGATGTGCGAAGTTACTGCCAAAGCTGCGATATTTTCGTCAACCCGCCACGCATGGGTGGCGGCTTCAGCGTCGCTGAAGCCATGGCCGAAGGTCTTCCTGTTGTGGCCTACGCAGGTTCGGATGGCGGGGACAAGCTGGGTGGCTTGGCGGTTGCCAATGATGCGGACTATTTTGCCCTGCTCTCGGAGTGGGTAGCGTCCGCTTCTGCCCGACAGCAGGCCGGCGCAGCCTTGCGCCAGCGCTTCGACCAGACGCTGGATCTTCATCAGGCAGGCACACCACTGGTCGAAGCGTGCGAGCAAGCCGCCATTCGCTTCAACAAAAGGATCAGACAAGCGACTTCTTGAATTTCGCAGGCACTCCGGCGACCAGCACATTGGCAGGAACATCTTCCAACACCACCGCTCCCGCACCGATGACGGCATTATCACCGACACGGAGCCGCTCAATAATCGTGGCGCCCAAACCAACCGTCACCCCTTCACCGATTTTTGACAAACTTCCCATATGACTCCCCGGCTGAACGCGGGAGAAGTCGCCGATACGGGTGTCGTGGCCGATAGTCACACCCCGGTTGATGAACACATGGGAACCGAGCTGCACCCCGGGAGCGATGACACTGTTCGCGCCCACGAATACCCCCTGAGACAAGCTGGCCAAGGGCGAAACGTATGCGGTCGGGTGAACCAGCATACAAAAATCCAGCTTGAAACGGTCATACAGCAAATGCGCCAATTCCCGTCGTGTGGGGGTAGTCGGGCCCAGAATATACACTTCGCCTTCATGGGGCTCGAAGTCACTTATTTTCTCGGTCACAGGGGGTTCGCATAGACGGCTCAATGCGGTGAGGCGATCCGCCAGGGAAACACCCCGATCCCCTACCTGTTCGGGATGGTGGATTACAACCTTGGCCAGGATCAATCCGTTCGCAATCGCACAATCAAATATGTCCGATAGCATGTTGCTTACACCGAATATCACCAGCTTGTTCCGGTTCATGGTCAACTTCCTCCCAAGCCAAGCCGGCTGCGAACCTCTGCGGGGGAAGCAATTGCCCGGCCATAGACCGATGCCAGATTCACCATGCGTTGAACCAGGTCAACATTACTGGCAAGACGGGTGCGTGCGCCATCCAGCCAGAGGTTGTCCTCAAGCCCGATGCGAACACCATCCCCAAGAATCAAACCCAATCCGTTAGCCTGGAGCTGGAAGCGCCCGATACCCCCTACAGACCAAATGGACTGCGCAGGCAAGTCAGTCACGAGTGCGGCCAAATGATGAGGCCTGACTTGGGCAGACGCAATATTCCCCAGGATGATATTGAAATAGTAAGGCGGCTCCAGCAGCCCCTTGTCAATCAGGGTGTGTGCGACATTGACCATCCCCAGATCAAATATCTCCATCTCCGGCTTGATGCCGCGCTCTTTCATGATTTCCGCAAGGCGAACAATCGTTGTGGGTTCATTAAGGCTGGCTTCCGCGAAAAAGTTTACGGAACCGAGCGTCAGGCTGGCCATATCCGGCTTGGCCGCACCCTCAAGAAATAATGAGGAGGCGCGCCGCTCCACTTCTTTGACCCGGCGGCCACTGGTTGATGTGACGATGACCACATCGGGGCACTGTGCCCGAATGCCGGTCAGGATTGTGCGAAAAACACCCGCATCGTCGGTGGCCGTTCCATCCGGATTTCGGGCATGGATGTGGACCATTGAGACACCCAACTTCACGCATCGAAGAACATCTGAAATGATCTCTTCCGGCGTAATGGGTACAAGGGGAGTTTGGCTACGGGTGGGAACTATGCCTGTAGGCGCCAAATTGAGTATCAAAGACCCGGTATGGCTGCCAGACAATTCCGATTGCCTATCCTGTCTCATCAATTATCCCTAATCAGTAGCATCCGGAAATTTAAGTGCTCGCGCACTATAGCCCATTGAATGGCTGTCCAGTTACCAACTTCATTTCGCCTCTTCGCGCTGCTGCAACATGCGAGCTTGAGAAATTGATATTTCCGCAACCGGGTGATGAATTCTATTTCTTAGTCAGTTGCCAATGCGGGGCAATAACATCTCGATTATCCGGTCAACACAGGCGGTGACTTCCATCGTACTTGTATCCAGTGTAAGCGCAGCAGTAACGGGGGCTTCGTACGGGGCAGACACACCCGTGAACGCTGCAATCTCGCCAGCCTTGGCTCGTTTATACATCCCCTTGGTATCGCGTCCTTCGCAGACTGATAGCGGAGTACAAACATGAATTTCAATAAATCTATCTTCGCCAATAATCTGGCGCGCCATTTCCCTATCCTCCCGGTAAGGCGAAATAAAGGCGGCTATTACAATCAGCCCTGCATCGTTTATTAATTTTGCAACTTCGGCGATACGACGAATATTTTCGGTACGGTTTTCAGGAGAAAAACCAAGGTCCCGATTCAAGCCATGACGGACATTATCACCATCAAGAACATAACAGGCTCGCCCAAGATCAACCAACCGGTGTTCCAGAGCAAAGGCCAGAGTGGACTTACCCGCGCCGCTCAACCCGGTGAACCAGATGGTAACAGGCTGTTGCCGGAGCAGGAGCGCGCGGTCAGTAGCTGTTACATGGCCTGTGTGCCGGACAATATGGCGATTTTTCATGACATGGAATCTGAAATTTTCACAACGTTAGGAAGAAGGCAGGGCAATTATCGCATCAAAAGCAAGCGAAGCGATGAGGTGATGAAAGAGTGATGGGCGGACGAAAAACGAGCCGCCCAAGGCGGCTCGTTATTATCGGCTATTTTGAAATGGCCAATCTAGGAAGTAAATTAACCCAAAAATCATTAACGTTGTGACCCCAAAATAATCCATTAACCCCGTCATTCCCGCGCAGGCGGGAATCCAGATGATTAAAAAAATTCCCCGCAAAGCGGACAGCATCGCGGTTTTGTCTGCTTCGCGGGATGCTTGTCCTTACTGGATTCCCGCCTGCGCGGGAATGACGCAGTTGGGTTAATTTCAACTTATGACCCCCCCCGTTCATACCGAGAGCCTTAGTGAATCTCGCACTCCTTGTGCCCGGATCGGTCGAGTACCGTGTCGCCGCCAATCTTGTCCAGGAACGACGATGGTACGAAGAAATCAATATCACGAGGAACTTCAGGCAGCCTGACTGGCGGAACATCCCTGCCTGTGAAACAGCCATGCCCCGTAGCGCAATCGAGATCACCGAGTCTATTGAAGTGATGGATCGTGCCATCATAGGTATTCGTATAGGTTCCGTCCCCAAGATTCACACAATCACCCTGGCAGACAAGCACCCCGAAATCAGTGCCGCGAATACCGATGGTTGCCGTCGTAGTCTTCAAAGCATAGGCATCGCGGTTGCCACGCTTGCCAACCAGCCCGCTCACGAAGCGCGCGCCGCCTTTCATCAGGCTGGCCAGAAAACTATCCTCCTTCGGTTTATTCTCGTCATAACCGTAAGCATCAACCTTGAAAACCGTATTCGGGCGCAGCACGACTTCCCCGCCATCGGTAAATTTGAGGCGGACGAAGGTATCCTTTTCCGTGGAAAGCGTATCTCCGCTTTCCACAATGGATTTTACGGAAAGCAGGCGGGAAGATCCGTCCGGTTTCATTGCGGCCAGCGTCCCGCTCATGTGCGTAATCGTTGCTGCCGGCGTTGCCCATGCATTGCCAGCCAACAGCAATGTACAAAGAAGGAAGCTGAAGATGCGGCTATCTGCACACAGGTTTTTCATTTTTCTTATCCTCATTGCTATCCCCGAAGCGGATGGGTTCAATAAAAGCACCGAAGGTATTGGCGTTATTGAGCGTATCGGCGCCGAGATCCACTGCATATATTACCGGATCAGGTAACGCTGACATTCTGGTCATGATGAAAGCGGAATCCCAAGTAGAAGTATTCGGGTTGGGAGTAGGGTCCGGAGACAGCACTCCACCGCTGGTGTAGGTGATGTTGATGGCACTGGTTGGATCGGGAGATAAACCGGTACCCGGCACCGTCCAATTATTGTAGGTCGCACCGCCATTCCCACCATCGAACGTGAGGCCGGTACCGCCACGGATGGTCATATTGATCGGCCCGGTATTAACGATGCCCGCAAACGCCATAGCACCGAGGCCATTACCATTGTTGGCGCCAGAGCCGCCAGTGATATACACGTTGCCGCCGACATCAACATTCATCGTCCCGGATTGGGTTATCCCGGATTCGATCAGTGCAACCGCCTGGGCAATGGCACCGGAATCGCTGGCGTACGCGCTGCCACCGTAAAGATTCATGTTGCCTGCTATATCAAGCGTAATGTTGCCGCCTGCTGTAATCAAGGCATTGGCAGTTGCGGTCGCCTTATTGTTTGCTCCGCTTCCGCTAGCTCTGGCATTACTCCCACGCATAGTGAGGAAACCTATGCCGGGTGCCCCAGTGATGATGCTGCCACCTACCTTGATGCCCGCATCAGCATTTTCTGTCGCAATGTTCGTGCCGCTACCCCCAGCTATTGCATGTGCACTACCAGCCAAGATCGATATTCCACCTCCGCCGATCGTGAGCGAAGAGATATCGCCCGCTACGCGGAGAAAGGCACTGCGGTCGGTAAAGGCCGAGTTTATTCCGCCTGCGCCGTTGACAATCGCAGTGCAGGAGGCATTGCAACCGGATCCAGCTATGAACAACCCATTAGACCCCAGAGTCAACTCAGAAACCGCACCGACACTCACCAATGCCCGCGCCTCCGCAGTCGCGCTACGATTGAACGCTGCGGAAGTACTAGAACCCCCTACTTGAGCATGGGCTGTCATACCGCGGATCGAGAGGCCATTCGCGCGCAGAATGAGCGAACCCGCAGTGATGGTTGCGTTGGCGTCAGCCTTGGAATCTGGCGTGGCAGGAGCGGTGATGCCGCTGCCGTAGGCATAGGCGTTGGCAGTGCCGGCCTGAATTTTCACCAGGGAAGCAGAGCCGTTCGATCCGGTGCCAATATCCAGACTGCCGTCAACCGAGATTGTCGCGCTGACCGCAGTTGCTGCCTTGTTTGTACCGCTGCCTGACACATTGGCAGTGGCATTGCCGCCTAGCACCTGAATGTTTGTGGCGGTATTGATATTGAGGCTCGCGGCCTTGACTAGCGCGTTGGCAGTTGTATTCGCAATGTTGTGTCCGCTACCGCTGGCCGAAGCTTTCGTGCTCCACCGCCCACCCTCTACCATTATCCCCGAGGCGCCAGTGGTGGTAATATTCAGCGTCCCGGTTGCGGAAAACTCGGCATTGCCATTGACGGTCGCAGTCAGAGTGCCTGAGCCCGCAGCGAGAGCCCGATTATATGACCCTCCGCTGATGTTGCCACTGGCGGTGGAGATAGTGATGTCGCCGCCTGTGGCAGCGATGATCGCATTAGAAGTCACGGTCGCAGTATTCACACCGCCACCGACTGCATGCGCCGCAATTCTACTGCTACTGCTACCGTGACCACCCGCTATCCGCATTCCAGATGACAGCGTAATATTCATTGATCCAGCCTTAACCGTAGCTTTGGTGCTCGCATTCGCACTGTTGGCTCCGCTCCCGCTTGCCAAAGCTTTCGTGTTATACCCACCCTGCACGAACAGCCCAGTGGCATTGTGGATGGTCAGTATTCCGGTTGTGGAGAGCTCGGCATCGGCATGGGTAGTCGCGGTATTAACATTGCTGCCGTGCGCATGAGCAGAAGCACTAAGGCCACCGTTCACTCCCAGCTGCCCGGCCAGCGTAATATCCATTGAGCCAGCCTTAACCAAAGCGTTGGCATTTGCAGAGGCGCTAGCGCCTCCGCTTGCTTGGGCAAGGGCCTTGCTGGGCGAATTATTGTAATCACCACCTGCTACCGTTAAGCCGCCAGCAGAAACGATGGTCAGGCTGCCAGTTGCACTCAGCTCTGCATTGGTACTTGCTGTGGCGCTGTGACCATTACCACTAGCATTAGCGAAAGCATGACCGCCCTGCACTGTCACACCGCCTGTAGTAGTGTGAATAACAAAGTTTTGATCTGTATGAAGAGTCGCATCGGCAACACGATTATCAGGAAGACTCGAATCGATAGAAGCACTCGCGGAAGCAAAACCGCCCTGTACGGTGAGAGAACCAACGGTAATCGTGTTGTTGTGGCTGGCATCACCGCCATGCGCATTTACCGTAACGGATGCATTCGTGTTACCCAACACTTGCAAACTTGCGCCAGTGACCGAGAGCTCGCCCAAGGTATCCACCACCACCGCAGGGCCAAATGCTGCCGGCTGAATCACGACATCGCCCACGGCGGCCAGCGTGAGCAAATTATTACCCAAATAAATCGATTTGTTGATGCTGACAATATTGCCTGCGGTCAGAGTAAGGTCATGGTTGAAGCGCCCTGCAGTTGAAGATAAACCGATCGGTGCGCTAATGGTTATATTGTTGCCTGCGGTTAATGTAAGTGAACCACCGGTCGAAATATCTCCATTAGAGATTGGGCTACTTACGTCGATATTATTGGTTGCTGCCAGAGCCACATTACCCCAACCAAAGAGACTCGCGGGGGCAATGGCAAATGAAGCAGATGCAGAGCCACTTGCTGCCGAGATACTACCGCCAGCCATAACATGCGACCCCCCGGCCACAATGTTGATATTTAACGGGTCCAGCAGCAACGAACCATTGTGATAACCGGCCTTCTGTGCACGCCCGGTGTAAGTGCCTCTGAGCGAAAATCCGGCCTTGCCGGAAAGCTCCAAAAACCCGCCATTGCCGCCATCCGCGCCACCATCCACATGCACTTCACTGCCTTGTCGCACGTTGAGTTTGCCGTCGGCAACAATGCGGATTTCGCCGCCATCTTTCACGCCGCCCGCCATGCCGGAAGCGGTGGTGACGCTGCCGGGTTCGAGGGCGATGTCCTTGCTGGCCTTGAGGGTGATCTTGCCGGTTGCGCCGACCACTGCGGTGTTGGCATCCACCAGCCCTTGCTGATCAATCAGCGCGGCGTAAATGCCGACCTTGCCACTGCGCGCGATCAGTGAGCCGATGTTGACCGCTTGCGTGTCCGGTGCGCCCACTGTGACTTGCACATTCGGGTTGGTGGTGTCCATCAGGTTTACGCTGTGCCCTGCCGCCAGCAGGATTTCGCCCTGCGGGCTGGTGATGACACCGCTGTTGGTGATGTCCGGCGCGATCAGGTAAACGCTGCCGCCAGTGGGCGTGGTGATGCTGCCCTGATTGTTGATGCTGCCGGCGCCGACGCCATCGGTGAAATTCAAGTGCCCGGCAAGGAAATCGCCATCGCTCAGCTTGAGTGTGGAAGCCACCAACCCGCCCACGTCTATGACCGCGCCCTGTCCGAACAGGATGCCGTTGGGGTTGATCAGGTACACGCGCCCATTGGACAGCAGGCTGCCGAGGAGTTGCGAAGGATCCTGCCCGACCACGCGGTTGAGCACCGCGCTCTGCGCGCTCTGCTGGACGAAGCGCGTGGTCTCGCCGCTGTTTATGGAGAACTGCTGCCAATTGATGATGGCGTTGGGGGAGTTGGTGACGGTGAGCGTATTGCCCTGTATGGCAAAGCCAACCTGACCATTCACCACTGTCGCGCCTATGGGATTGGCAAAGACTGGCGTGACGGTAAAGCAGGAGATGACGGCAGCGTAAACCAGCTTGCGCCTGAACATCATTTTTTTATTGGCTTTCATCTTGCCCCCTTGGCGTTTTTCGCCGAGTCTTAGTAAGTCAACACCGCACTGAAATGTGCCCGTGATTGGTTTTTGCCCTGTTTGTTGCCAGCGGCCAGCGTCTGGGCCAAATCTGCCTGCAGCGAGAAATTCTTGCCCATGCTGGCGCGCAGCCCCACCCCTATGCTGTTGAGGGAACTGCGGGTTACTTCGCCCGCCAGCGCCTTGTTACGGGAAAGTTCGCCGAAATCGTAGAACACCAGCGCGCGCATCTTTACTGTGCTGCGCACCCGTTCGCCGAAGTCCGGCGAATAAAGCTCCAGGCTGCCGCGATAACCCTGGTCGTTGGCCATTTCGCGCTCATAGTAGCCGCGCACGGAAGATGCACCGCCAAGGCCAAACGTCTCGCCCGCCACCAGTGCGTCATTGGTGTGCTGGCCATTGAAAGCAAGATGAGTTTGCCAATCGTTAGCAAAGGCCCTGGAATAATCGGCGCCATAGCGTGTGATCATATAATCAGCGCTGGCATTGGCACGTGATGCCGTGAAGTCGGTAGCGCCGCCTTTATCGCCTCCCTTGAGATTACCGATTTCGCGGAGATACATCGAGAACTGCTGGCCGGGGACATGCCATTCACCGGAATAAGTGGCGCTCAGCGGGTGCACCGTTACATCCGGCACCAGGGAGGTGCCACCGCCGACTTGTACAACATTGTTACGGTAAGCGCGCTGATCTATGCCGAACGTCAGTTTGTGGTCGTAATCGCCGTGGCGGTTCAGGTTGTGGTTATAGCGTGCGCCCAGAACGCTGCCACTGCCGCTGACGGTGAACAAGCTTTGCACGGTGCCGGAATTGACATCGGAATAACCGGCGAAGAATTCGGCAGAGTCGCCTATAGCATAAAATGGAACGCGATAGCCCGCCCCCCAGACTTTAACGCTGCCGGGTTTCGACGGTGAGGTGGTGTATTGCGCGGTAAAAACATGGTCGCGGTTGGCGACGTTGCTATTCTGGTAGAACACGCCGAGACGGTTAAGGCCGGTTTCCGAGCTTCCCGTGTTATCCAGCGTCGCGCCGACTTTCCACGGCTTTTCGTCAACTACCTGCAGTGTGGCATCAATCTCGCCGGGTTGGTCGGTGGTCTTTAACAGGACTTGTGTTTTCTTCGATGGATTCTCGTTGGCAGCCTTGAGGTTGATTTCGATTGCGGCGGCCTTGGGCGCGCTGCCGACCTGAACCTTGGGAATGGATGCCAGGATATTGGCGTCATCGTGAAAGGTGTTGCCTTTGGTCAAAATGTGTTTGATCTTGCCTTCGGTGACGATAAAACGCACCGTTCCTTGTTCCACATCCTGCTCCGGCAAATGCACCTGAACAGCGCCGTAACCGGCTGTCACATAGGCCTGTTGCAAAGCCTCCAGCGCCCGTTGGATATCGCCGAAATCTTTTTGTTTCCCGGTAAACGGGCTGAGCATCCGCTCTACCGCTGCCGGATCGAGCAGGGAGTTTCCGGAAACATCAAAATGGAGGATAGCGAACTTTGGAAAAACCGGAGGGGTTGTGGAAGACTGTTCAGGAGCAATGCCGGGTGCGGGTTGCGCATAAACGCTAACGGACAACGCGATGCCCACAAAAAACAGGCATCCCGCACGCAGGAAATAGTTGGACGCTTTCATTCTTTTTATCACCCTGTTGAGTACGTGCTTGGCAAACACCGTTCTCACAATACACCAAAAAATCGCGCAAAACAAATCTTGAAAATCTGGGGTAATATAGTATTCTATTGTATATGTAAGGCGGTATCGGTGTTTGCCTGATAGTGGTGTAGGGGATAGGGAAATCCTAGTGTCAGTGTTTGCCCTACAGCACGCGATGGCGTGCTTGGCCGGGAGCGCCTACGCAAAGCTGTCAAACCGGGCTTGTCCAAGCATTTATCCCAATAGCCCATAGCATAAAACCGCGTCATTCCCGCGCAGGCGGGAATCCAGCA
>CAITJF010000161.1 GCA_903892645.1 uncultured Nitrosomonadales bacterium
GTTCTCCTGCTGCTCCTGCCACTTGTTGGACTGATTGTCTATTCTGTCATCAGCGCCCAGCAAAACTACCAGCACTGGAGAAATCTGGCACAAACCGACTCACTGATGAAGTTTGCCGTATCCCTCGGCAATCTCACCCATCATTTGCAGATTGAACGTGGCGCCACGGCAGGCTTTGTCCAGTCCAAGGGTGAAAAATTTGTCCAGGATCTGCCGGGATACCGTGCCGAAACCGACAAGAATCTGGCACTGCTTAAGGATAGCTATAGTCGGGTAAACATGGCGGGTATGCCCGATGCATTCCGCACCAACGTTGAAACTGCTTTAGGCAAGTTAAATGGGCTCAAGGACAACCGCGATGCCGCCTCACAATTCAGGATTTCTGCGCCGGAGGCCGCTGGCTACTACACCAAAACCATTGCCGACTTGCTTGATGTGATGCCGGAGATTGCCGAGCAAACTACCGACGTGCAGGTCGGCAAGCATATGGCGGCATACCATACATTTCTTGACGCCAAAGAACGCACCGGACAGGAGCGTGCACTGATGGTGCCGGTATTCACCGCCAACAAGATCGAACCAGCACAGTACCGGACTTTCCTTGGGCACCTCACCGCACAACAAGTGTATCTGGAGCATTTCACCGAAAGCGCCACCGAAGAAGAAGTGGCCTTCTACAAGAACAAGATGTCCGGCACTTATGTGGATGAAGTGGACGCCATGCGCAGGACGGTGATCGATAAGGTGGCGGAAGGCAATTTTGGCATCGAACCGCTCAAGTGGTTTGCCAGCATCACTGCCCGCATTAACGCCCTGAAGGATGTGGAAAACCTGGTTGCCACACGCATTCAGGAGCTGACCTCCGACCTCGCTGCCAAGGCGCGCACCGCGCTGATCATCAACATCAGCTTTGGTATAGCGGCGATTTCATTGACTGTAATCCTGGGAATGTGGATCAGGGGCGGCATCATCGGCCCGGTACGTGCGTTACACCAAACCATCAGCCTGGTTCAGCAAAATAATGACCTGACACGACGCATGGAAGTCTCTGGCAATGACGAGATTGCACAGGCTGGCGAAGCTTTCAATCTGCTTATGGGCAGCATGCAGGGCATTATCCGAAACATTTCCGAGAATGCCGACCGGGTGCGCCAGAGCGCAAACAAGGTGGCCACCGCCACAACACAGGTGACCAGCAGTTCGCAGGCGCAAAGCGAAGCTGCGTCCTCGATGGCTGCGACAATGGAGCAGATGACGGTGAGCATAGACCAGGTCGCCGAGCACGCCAGTGAGGCGCACAACAGCTCGCTACAGAATGGTGATCTGTCATCCAAGGGCAGCGAGGTCATTTTACAGGTGGTGGAAGATATGCGGCGCATCGCCGATACCGTGAACCAGTCGTCGGCAATCATTCAGGATCTCGGCAAACAGTCCGACGAGATTTTTTCCATCGTACAGGTAATCAAGGATATCGCCGACCAGACCAATCTGCTCGCGCTCAATGCCGCTATTGAGGCGGCACGTGCTGGTGAGCAGGGCCGTGGTTTCGCCGTGGTGGCGGACGAAGTGCGCAAGCTGGCTGAGCGCACCTCACAGTCAACACAGGTAATCGCCGAAATTGTCGGCAAAATTCAGAACGGCACCAAGAATGCCGTCAGCAGCATGGAGGGGGGGGTCATCCAGGTTAATCAGGGCGTGGAACTGGCTGGGCAAGCAGGCGATGCGATCAACCAGATAAGCGCCGGTGCACAGCGGGTGAGCCATGTAGTGAGCGACATCAGCAATGCCATCAGGGAACAAAGCATAGCCAGCAGCGATATTGCGCGCAACGTCGAGCGGGTGGCGCAAATGTCAGACGAAAACCACGCCGCCGCCGAAGAAACCGCTTCCACCGCACGTAATCTGGAAGACTTGGCAGCGGAATTGGAAAGCACGGTAGCAATGTTTAAGGCATAACCTCTGAGCACCTCTCCTCCCCTTCAAGGTAACGGAGTGCTATTAAATGCGCTCTCTTGTGCTTTCCGCACAATATTGCGTTTTCCCCTCCCGTCTCGCGGGTGAATTTTATAATAAACACATCCGGGACAAAGAAGTCGTGGGTTAGAATACTCCCGCCTCGAACAAATTTTCAACCGCTCACGAGCGGTTTTTTGCGGAGTATGGCGCGATGAGTCGCTTGCTGTTTCTCGGTGTAGTCATTGCTATTGTTTACTGGTTGCTTAAATCCTATCGCAAGCAGTTGCCTAAGGAAGATACTGTATCCAGGCAGGCAGAAGATATAGTGCCCTGTGTGCACTGCGGTGTGCATTTGCCAAAACACGAAAGCATCCAAGTAGATGGCAAATTCTATTGCAGCGAGGCGCATCGCCGCATACATGCCGAAAAATCAGAATAATTCTGATGCTGGATAGCTTGCCTTTCCTCGCTTTGCAACCACGCGCTTATCCCGCCCCCGCGCCGGAAGAATTGTGGCGCTCAATTTCCTTCTTCAATTTTTACCGCCTGATTCTGGGATCGCTATTTGTGTTTCTGGTGAGTCGATTTGGCGATTCCCTGTCTTTTGGTTCGAGTGACCTGCCGTTGTTCTTTCGCGCCAGCATCGTATATGTCGCGCTTGCATTGGTTTCACAACTGGCAATCAAATTGCGTCGCCCACGCCCCGGTTGGCAGTTAGCGCTACAGGTTGGAACGGATATCGTCTATGTGACAGTGCTGTCACACGCCAGCGGGGGCATACAGAGCAGCCTGGGGATGCTGCTGCTGGTATCGCTGGCAGCTGCGGGGTTGATTAGCCGCGGCAAGATTACCCTGTTCTTCGCGGCACTGGCCACCCTTGCGGCGTTGTTGCAGCATTCCTATGAGGTGCTTACCCAGGGTGCTGATGTTGCACAGTACGTACAGGCAGGATTGTTGAGCACCGCCTATTTTGTTGTGGCTTGGGTATCGCATACGCTAGCTAAATATGCCATCGCCAGCGAAAAATTGGCAGCCCTGCGCGGTATAGATCTGGCTAATATGGCGGAGGCCAACCGGCTGGTGATTCAGGACATGCCCGACGGCGTGCTGGTGGTGGATGAACGTGGCATGGTCAGGCAATACAACCCCAGCGCGGAACGTTTGCTGGGATATACATTCCCATCCACGGGCAGCGTTACGCTGGATGAGTGCACCCCGCTGTTGGCAGGGCAGTTCGCTGCCTGGCGGCAGAATCGCAGGCACGGACATGACGTACTACGCTTACCTGTCACCAATTACCAGACACGCGTGCATTTTCTGCCGGTACAGCGTGAGGGCTTCTGGGGTGCGGTGCTATTTCTTGAGGACATGCAGCGCGTTCAGGCGCAGGCGCAACAAATCAAGCTTGCGGCGCTGGGGCGGCTGACCGCCAACATCGCCCACGAGGTCCGCAACCCGCTGTCGTCGATCAGCTATGCCACCGAACTATTGCTGGAGGAAAAACATGATCCCGCACAGGCGCGACTGTTCCAGATCATTATGGACAATACTGCCAGGCTGAACCGCATCGTGCAGGATGTAATGCAACTGAACCGGCGTGACCGGGTACAGACTGAATTCCTGCATCTTGCCGACATTCTGCCAGGCTTTGCCATAGAGTTGTGTCAGTCAGAACACATGATGCAGGATATTTTTCATGTTGAGGCGGCACCGGATTGCGTGATTAATTTTGATCGTGGCCATCTTGACCAGGTGCTGTGGAATTTGTGCCGTAATGCCCTGCGTTATTGCCGTAAGCAGGCGGGCAGTGTGCAATTGCATGCTTGGCGCTCCACCGAGGGTGGAACAGTGCTGGCAATTGCCGACGACGGGCCTGGTGTTGCATCAGATGCCGTCCAACAATTGTTTGAGCCATTTATTACCACGGCAGCTGGCGGCACCGGCTTGGGCTTATATATTGCGCGCGAGCTGTGCGAAGCCAACGGCGCGGTGCTTGAGTATGTGCCGCAAACGGCGGGCGGAGCGTGTTTTCACATCGTATTCGGGAGGCGAGATGAGTACTGACAGGCAGTCCGCCACAGCGCGTGTGCTGGTGATAGATGACGAGCCGGATATATTGGAACTGCTTGAGCTTGCGCTGGTGCGCATGGGGCTGCTGGTTGAGCATGCCACCAATGTGCATGAAGCCTTGCAACAACTGGACAGCAAGCACTATGACCTGTGCCTGACCGATATGCGTTTGCCGGATGGCGACGGGTTGGAGGTGGTGCGGCACATTGCCGCGCACCACCCTGATGTGCCGGTCGCGGTAATTACTGCGCATGGCAACATGGAAAATGCGGTTTCCGTGCTCAAGGCCGGCGCTTTCGACTACCTGTCCAAGCCCGTTGCGCTGGAGCAATTGCGCGCCCTGGTCAAGGCTGCGCTCAAGCTGCCGCAACCATCCGCCGCCGTGCGGGATGGAGTGCGCACGCTGCTGGGAAATTCACTCGCCATGAAAAAGGCGCGCGACTTGATCGAGCGTGTCGCGCGCAGCCAGGCACCGGTGCATATCAGCGGCGAATCTGGCAGCGGCAAGGAACTGGCGGCACGCCTGATCGTGGAAAAAAGTTCCCGGCGCGACCAGCCCTTCGTCGCGGTGAACTGCGGCGCAATCCCGGAAACACTGATGGAAAGCGAATTCTTCGGCTATCGCAAGGGCGCCTTCACTGGCGCAGACAATGACCGTGACGGTTTCTTCCATGCGGCCAATGGGGGCACCTTGTTCCTTGATGAGGTGGCCGACTTGCCACTACCCATGCAGGTGAAGCTGTTGCGCGTCATTCAGGAGAAGAAAGTGCGCAAGGTAGGGGCTACCCAGGAGGAGGCGGTGGATGTGCGCATCCTCAGCGCTACCCATCATGCATTGGCGGAACGGGTGCAGCAGGGCAAATTCCGCCAGGATCTGTATTACCGACTGAATGTAATTGCCTTGCCCATGCCGCCCCTGCGCGAAATGTGCGATGACATCGCGGAAATCGCCAACCAATTACTGGCGCGCCTGCGCAACGATGCAGCGGTTGAATTTTCCCCGGCAGCCCTGCAGGCCTTGTGCCATTACGATTTTCCAGGCAATGTGCGCGAGTTGGAAAATATCATTGAACGTGCGCTGGCCTTATGCTCAGGCGGCATCATCACACCCGCCGATCTGCAACTAATGTCCGCCGGTATGGGCGAACAGGCAACCAAACCGGAGATGTCCGCCAAATACCCGCTTACAGACTACCTTGACCAGGTCGAGCGCGCAGCCATTCTGGAGGCTTTGCAACAGACAAATTTTAATCGTACCGCCGCCGCCAGGATATTGGGCATAACTTTCCGGGCGTTGCGCTACCGCATGGGACGGCTGGGCATAACCGACAACAAGGAGTAAGTAATGAAGCTGGACGCAACCGGGTGGGCCAGCGGCGTGCGCCGGATTGCTTCGCCTAACTGCGACGCCCGCCCGCCCGGTACCGCGATAGCGCTGCTGGTCATCCATAACATCAGCTTGCCGCCAGGTAAGTTTGGTGGTAAGGCAATCGCACAGCTGTTTACCAACGCTCTGGATACGGAGGCGCACCCCTACTACGCACAACTTCATGGCGTAAGGGTTTCCGCACATTTCCTTATCCGGCGCAATGGTGAAATCGTCCAGTTCGTGCCCTGTGGCAAGCGTGCCTGGCATGCGGGCGCATCGTTATGGCGCGGACGCTCCGGCTGCAATGATTTTTCCATAGGTGTGGAACTGGAAGGCACCGACCACGTACCGTTCAGCGACCCACAATATACCGCGCTGGTGCGGCTGACACGGCTGCTACAGCGCACCTATCCAATCTGTGCCCTCGCCGGACACGCCGACATTGCACCGGGGCGCAAGACCGATCCCGGCCCTTGTTTTGACTGGCAGCGTTACTTCGCCGCGCTCTGACGAATTCTTTCTTTCCATAAAGAGGGTGTATTGATTGCACTAACGGTACACAGCTCAGTGGCGTTTTCACTTGGTTTACTCTGAGCCGGGAAAATTATCTAGACCGAAATATTGCTTGCATATTTTTTTTTATGTACTACAATTAGCGCAAATCAGGGAACAAAACTACTACATATAGTGGTTTTTAGCTTTTCGGGCTGAATTAGCCCGAGGCAATCTAGAGGGAGCTGCATGCTGCTTGTTACCGAAAGTGTTTTACCTTCCCCAGTGTCCGCTCGCGACGTTTCAGACTACTCCCCCTTTTACAATATTCCGTTTGACCAATACAAGGCGATGCGCAGTGGTTTCGGTGTTCCGTTCGAGCACGCGGAAATTTCTGCTGCAATGGCCAGCGTATTTATTACCGTGAATAACGGCCAAGAAACAACATCAACACAAGAGCGTGACCTGATCGAACAATCGTTGATGCATTGGTGCAACATCAGCCGCCATGGGATTTATGGCTAAGAACCGGGGCAGCACAAAGAATACTGCTGACCCATTCCGGTGGGTTATGGAAACAATTTATCGCAAGAAGGAGAAGCGTTCATTCAAAGCGCGTACTGCCAAGTGTCAGGCCGGTGGTGTCCTCTCTTGGATTAACGGACTTCGGTCATACCGCGTTGCGGTGTGCTGATGGTGCAGTAGTTGTCTAATGTTGTTAACTTTAATTACCAAAGGAGATTGAAATGGTAGCAGCAAAGAAGGCTAAACCAGCCGCCAAGAAGCCAGCAGCTAAAAAAGTTGCAGCCAAAAAACCAGCAGCTAAAAAAGTTGCAGCCAAAAAGCCAGCAGCTAAAAAAGCTGTAGCCAAAAAGCCAGCAGCTAAAAAAGCTGTAGCCAAAAAGCCAGCAGCTAAAAAGGCAGCCCCGGCCAAAAAGCCAGCAGCTAAAAAGGCAGCCCCGGCCAAAAAGCCAGCAGCTAAAAAGGCAGCCCCGGCCAAAAAGCCA
>CAITJF010000162.1 GCA_903892645.1 uncultured Nitrosomonadales bacterium
GAGAACAGCGGCGCGTCGTCGCGGTAGCGTTTGACGCGTGCCGCGTGCTCGGGCATGACGTGGGCCATGAACTGCTGGGCCTGGTCGTACACGTCGTCGGTGTCGATCAGGATGTCGCCAATGTCGTGGTTGAAGTAGTCTCGGATGGCGCGAATTACCAGCGACGATTCCTGGTAAATCAGGAACGCGCCCTTGCCACCCTTGGCTGCGCCGTCAATCGCGCTCCAGAGCTTTAGCAGGTAGTTCAGGTCCCATTGCAACTCGGGCGCGCTGCGGCCAATGCCGGCGGTGCGCGCGATGATGCTCATGCCCTGCGGCACTTCCAGTTGCGCCAGCACATCGCGCAACTCGTTGCGATCTTCGCCCTCGATGCGGCGCGACACGCCACCACCACTGGGGTTGTTCGGCATCAGCACGATGTAGCGGCCGGCCAAGCTGATATAAGTGGTAAGCGCCGCGCCTTTGTTGCCGCGCTCGTCTTTCTCCACTTGCACCAGCAGTTCCTGGCCTTCGCGCAATGCTTCCTTGATCGAGGGGCGGTTGCCGCTGCCGGGCTGGTAAAACTGCGGGGCTACTTCCTTGAATGGCAGAAAGCCGTGGCGGGTGCCGCCGTATTCGACGAACGCTGCTTCCAGGCTGGGTTCGATGCGGGTGATGACGGCCTTGTAGATGTTGCTCTTGCGTTGCTCTTTGCCGGCGGATTCAATGTCGAGGTCAATCAGTTTCTGACCGTCAACAATGGCGACACGGAGTTCTTCCGGTTGTGTCGCATTGAATAACATGCGTTTCATAATATTTTCTCCCGCGCTCTGACACGGGCAGGACAAAGCTACGCGCGGCTAACCGCGCGCGAGAATACGGGCCGTGCAAACAGTGTTGAAATTGGGATGCAGACGGTTATCCAAGGTATTATGTTCTCGTTTCCAGCTTGTCATAAATTAACAAGTGCCGCCGATTTTGTTGTAGGGGCGACACGATAAAAATCCACAGGTGCTTTGAGCGCGCAATTCAATTACCATCACTGCTTCTCCCGGTGAGTGACTTTAACCGGATTGCGGTTGGGACGGGGCGGCACAATTGCCTGCTCTATGCTTAACGGGGAATTCGCATCCCGTTTCCCGTATTAACCAACACGCGTGCTACGAAGTATAAGCAAAATGAACGATTTACGCAAAGAATCTGTAACCTGGACTGAAATAGACGAAGGTAGCTGCGACCAGCGCATCGACAATTTCCTGTGCAAGCACCTCAAGGGCGTGCCCAAGAGCCATATCTACCGCATCCTGCGCAGCGGCGAAGTGCGCGTAAACAAGAAGCGCGTGGACCAGACCTATCGCCTGCAACTGGGCGATCAGGTGCGCATCCCCCCAGTGCGCGTAGCCGAACAGCCGGAGCGCGATTATGTCCCGGCGCTGGAATTCCCAATCCTGTACGAGGACGACGCGCTGCTGGCGATCAACAAGCCGTCAGGCGTGGCGGTGCATGGCGGCAGCGGGGTGAGCTTCGGCGTCATCGAACAATTGCGCCAAGCGCGCCCGCAGGCCAAGCTTCTCGAATTGGTGCACCGCCTCGACCGCGAAACTTCCGGCGTGCTGCTGCTGGCAAAGAAGCGCTCCGCACTGACCGCGATGCACGAGATCATGCGCGAGGGCAACAGCGACAAGCGCTACCTGACCCTGGTATTGGGGCAGTGGAAAAATGCCAAACAGCACGTCAAACTGCCGCTGCACAAATTCAATACACCGGAAGGCGAGAAGCGCGTGATGGTGCACGACGAGGGGCAAGCCTCACACACCATCTTCACCCTGCAAAAAAACTGGCCGGAATTCAGCCTGCTTGAAGCGCAACTCAAGACCGGGCGCACCCACCAGATTCGCGTGCATCTCGCCCACCTCGGTTTTCCCATCGCGGGCGACGACAAATACGGCGACTTCGCACGCAATAAGGAATTGATGAAGCGGGGGTTGAAGCGCATGTTCCTGCATGCGCACAGCATCGCCTTCGCACACCCGCTCACGGGCGAACCGCTGCGGCTGAGTGCGCCGTTGCCGAAGGAGCTGGAAAGTTTTATCGCGCGACTAGATTTAAGTTCAACACCGAAATGACGAGAATCAAAGGGGATGTGAGGGTATAGGCGCGTGTTTTAAGCGGTGGGGTATAATGTTGCAGTTCGAGCTGGGGGAGGGTTATCCCCGATTATTGTGAAGAGAATAAGATATTGAATACCATTAGTTTTGCAGATTTAAATCTGGCGCCTGAAATCCTCAAGGCGTTAACCGAGTCTGGTTATATCACCCCCACACCTGTTCAGGCGCAAGCCATCCCGATAGTGCTTGAAGGCCGCGATTTAATGGCAGGCGCGCAAACGGGCACCGGTAAAACGGCGGCTTTTGCGCTGCCTATGCTGCAAAAATTGCTGCCGCTTGCCAGCACCAGCACTTCGCCTGCACGCCATCCGGTGCGGGCGCTGATATTGGTGCCCACACGGGAGCTGGCGATTCAAGTGGAAGAAAGCGTGAAGGCCTACGCAAAACATAGCCGCCTGCGTTCACTGGTGGTATTTGGCGGGGTGGATATTAAAACGCAGACGCCACACCTGAAAACGGGTGTGGAAATTCTGGTTGCCACCCCGGGCCGCCTGCTGGATCACGTCGAGCAAAAAACGGTGCAGTTGAACCAGGTGCAGATGCTGGTGCTGGATGAAGCGGACCGCATGCTGGATATGGGCTTCATGCCTGACCTAAAGCGCATCCTGGCTTTGCTGCCCAAGCAGCGGCAAAGCCTGATGTTCTCGGCCACGTTCTCGAATGAGATCAAGAAATTATCGGCAGAGTTTTTGATCAACCCGGCGCTCATTGAAGTCGCGCGCAGCAACGCTACCGCTGAAAACGTCACGCAAAAAGTTTATCTGGTCGCCCAGGCGGACAAACATGCGCTGCTCGCACAACTGTTGCGCGGGAGCGACGCAACGCAAGTCCTGGTGTTTACCAAAACCAAGATTACCGCCAGCCGCCTCGCCAAGCAATTGCAGCGCGATGGCGTTTCCGCTGACGCCATCCATGGCGATAAAAGCCAGCTGGAGCGTATGCAGGCACTGGATGCCTTCAAGCAGGGCAAAGTTACCGTCCTGATCGGAACCGATGTAGCCGCCCGTGGCCTGGATATTGACCAGTTGCCCATGGTCATCAACTACGAAATACCCAGCGCCCCGGAGGATTACGTCCACCGCATTGGCCGTACAGGCCGCGCCGGTGCTTCCGGTGCAGCCATTTCGCTGGTATCGCCGGAGGAAGAAAAATACCTGAAGGAAATCGAGAAGTTGATCAAGCACGAGATTCAAAAGGAAAATGCGGTTGTGCCCCAGCAAGCTGCGAGGGCGGAGAGAACGCCGCGCGGTGAACATCATGAGCGTCAGGAACGCAGTTACACACCGCGCCCTGCCGCGCCGAAAAAGCCAAGCCATGATCCGTGGTTCGACAAACCCTACGAACCCAGTGTCAGTGCCACCACTGAAAACAAACAGCCAGAGCGCCCTGCCAACAAGCCCAAAAAAGAAGTTGCGGCGATACTGCTGCGTCGGCAAAGCTAATAGCCCCAGCAGGGGCACACCACCCCAAATTGTTATACCGTAGCATCACTTGAACGCATGCTGAAGTCCATGATCGGCAAATCCTCGCGGCGCAGATGCAAAGCCTCCAGAACTTTCAGCGCCGCATAGGCATCGTTGGCCGCGTAGAGCAATTGCTGCGGGGTGAGTTGAGGCTGCGACCAGTTGGAGGTGGTCACATGCCTCGGCTTGGCAAAGCGCTGCTTGAACACCAGCCCCACCGCCGCCCGGACGCCCATGTGTTTGTGGTAGCCGTCCATGCGGAACACCGTATTGAGATCGACCACACCGCCCAACTCGACGCCCAGTTTCGCGTAGATATGCCCGTTATCCGATTTAAGATCGAAGCCCACCTTGATGACCTGTTCCGATTGCAGCAACTCGATCAGATAGGTGCGCCCTTCCGCCCGATGCAGTTGAAACAGGTAGGCCTTGTTGTGCAGGGCAAACTGCACCACGTGCGGCCCCTCACTGACATCGCCGGTGACAAACGTCGGCTTGGATTCAGTATCGAAACCCACGATGCTCGCTGCCTTGATCTCGGCAGTGGCGGACACAAATTCTTCGGTGGTTACAAGTACATGGATGTGCTCCAGCGTGAGGCCGACGAATGGCTCAAGCAGCGCGATCTCAGCCTTAGTCGGGGCGATTTTTTTCATGTGATGAGAGAGCAGGATGTTTGAATTGAGGGGGCTTCAGCGTAGCACTTTTTGAAACCGTGGTCTGTCTCAAAAAATTCGCTGTGTCACAAATACAGGATGCACCCCCTCCCCCTTGCAGGGGGAGGGCTAAGGAGGGGGTAGAAGCTTGGCTTGCTCACCACTGTTCTACCCCCATCCTAACCTTCCCCCTGCAAGGGGGAAGGAATGCGCGTAGTTCTATTGAATAGTTATTGTTTATGACACAGTAAGATTAACCGCCCGTGCGCGCAACTGCCCGCACGCCCCTTCGATCTCCTGTCCTGCCGAATCGCGTATCCGGGCAAGGGTGCCATGCCGCTTAAGGGTTTGCACCATAGACGCAATTCGTTCGGATGAGGGGCGGCGATAGTCGAGTCCGTCCACTTCGTTGTAGGGGATGAAGTTCATGATGGCGTATTTCCCCGAGAGGAGCTGGGCTATTCTCTCCACCTCGGCGTCGCTGTCGTTAACGCCCTCCATCAACGTCCATTGATATTGAACCGGATAGCCGGTGGCGCGCGCATACACATCGGCGCGTTCCACCAGCTCTTCGATAGCGATCTGCGGCGCATGAGGCAGCAACTTGGCGCGCAGTGCCGCATCGGTGGTGTGCAGTGAAATGGCGAGCGCCGGTTTGACCGCAGGAATTGAAGGTTGCCCTTCTCGTTTGCCCCCTCTCCCGCAGGAATTAAAAATTGCTTCTCTCGTCTGCTCCATCTCCCGCGAGCGGGAGAGGGTTGGGGAGAGGGTTGGTTCTCCGGGAGATGGCTTGTGAGCCAGCCTCTCCATCAGACGCTCGAAGACGCGCAGGTCGCCGACCGTGGAGAAGACCAGATTTTTGTGGCCGATATTGCCTTGTGTGCCAAGCAGCTGGATCGCTTCGAGCACGTTGTCGAGATTGTGGGCCGGTTCGCCCATGCCCATGA
>CAITJF010000163.1 GCA_903892645.1 uncultured Nitrosomonadales bacterium
AAACACCCAGTCAGGTATTCTTCAAGTCAGGCGTTGCACTTCAAACTTGAACTCGCGTTATTTAAAAAATATTGATGATAGGAGCGACATGAAAATTGACAGAAAATCGGTAGCAATAGCCACGGTTATAATCGCCGGACTGATAAGTATTGGCTGCGGTAGGAATGAGGTCACCAGCAGTACGCCGGCAAAACCAGCCTCACCATCTGGACAATTACCGCCCGGGCATCCACCCATGCCATCCGGACCGTCATCTGCCGCCTCTCCACCATCTGCCTCAGCTAATGAACACGTTTTGGAAACATTTGAGGTTGGCGCTGATGTGTATGTGCGCGCGCTGAAAGTTGAAAAGTCGAGCAATACCATGTGGGTTGGCACTTCTGTGGGGGTGCACGAAGTCGACCTTAAAACATCCAAGCCGCGCAACACTTTCACCCGGAAAGATGGATTGGCCAACGAGTACGTCTTTGCTGTCGGCATTGATACCAAGGGTTACAAGTGGTTTGGCACCAACGCCGGCGGTGCCTCACGCTACAAGGATGGCAAATGGAAGACTTATTTCCCGATGCACGGCCTTGCCGATTACTGGATTTACTCTTTTGCCAACGACAAAAAAGGTGATCTGTGGATTGGCACTTGGGCGGGCGCCAACCATTTCGACGTCAATACCGGGAAGTTCACGACCTACGTCAAGGAACTGGTAAACGAATGGGTCTATGGCTTGGATGTGGATAGCCAAGGCCGCGTATGGTTTGGCACGGAAGGGGGGGTATCCATGTTTGACGGCCAGACATGGAAGTCATGGACGCACAGTGATGGCTTGGGTGCACCCAATGTTGACGGCTCGCCAGCCAGCCCGAATACCGGGCTGGGCACGCGCCGCCGCCATGACTTGAGTGCGCTTGTTAGCGGGGCGATGAGTTACAACCCAAATTATGTATTTTCCATTCTTGCCGACCCGGACGGAACAATCTGGGCAGGCACATGGGGCGGTGGCGTAGCACGGTTTGATGGCAAAACATGGAGCAACTTCACCACCAAGGATGGGCTCTCTGGAAACATGGTTTTTGCAATCGCCCGTGACACTAAAGGGGTGTTTTGGTTCGGCACAGACAAAGGTGTAACGCGCTACGACGGCAAGAACTGGCGCAGATTTGGGCGCGCAGACGGCCTGCTCGACAATACGGTTTATACGATTGCTGTGGCACCCAATGACGATATCTGGGTAGGTACCAAGCGTGGTGTAACAAGAATTGGCGTGGGCAAGTAGATTGTCTGCTGCAATATTGATTAAAATCCGCTACATATTATTTTATATTTAAAGAATTAATGATAGGAATGACATGAAAATTGACAAAAAATCGTTAGCAATGTCCATTGCAATGATAATTGGGTTGATGGCTGTAGGTTGCAGTAAAAATGACCCCGCCAGCAGCGCATCAACGAAGCAGGCGGCGCCGGCAGGACAATTACCGGCAGGGCATCCGCCACTACCATCTGCGCAACCGTCGACTGGACTTCCTCCACATGCTCCGGTTACGGAACCCAAGGAAGGTAAGTTAAAAATAGATGCAACTCAGAAATTTACTCAGTTTAGCGTTGGCGATAAAAACGTCAAGGCAATCTACGCAGACGGGAAGATAGTATGGGTTGGCACTTCAGGAGGTATTCTACGCTATGACACCAGTGATGATTCATACAAGATTCTCGATGCGACCAACGGATTGCTTTCTAATGGAGCCTTTTATGTTGGCAAGATAAAGGGGCGAATCACCATCGGCACCTATGGTGGTGGCATGTCGATGCTCAATGATGATGGCAAGACATGGAAGAACTACAACATTCCGGATGGCGTTGGAGACTCATTTATTTATCACGTCATTGAGGCGAAGAATGGCGATATCTGGATTGCCACTTGGTCGGGTGTCAATCGGGTACGCGGTGGTGCGCTAGACGATCCCAGCAAGTGGGATCTGTTTACGGTCGAAAATACCCATGGTGGCTTGCCAAACGACTGGGTGTATAGTTTAGCAGAGGGCAAGGATGGGGTGATTTGGTTGGCTACCGAGGGCGGTATGGCACGGTTTGCCAATGGCAAATGGGACAACTGGAACCATACCAAGGGCATGGGCGCACCATACGAAAAAGTCAAGAACGCCATCACCTTCAAGACCGACCCAGGCAAGGCTTCAGAACACCACGCACGGCAGAAGAGGGAAATGGGCTTGGAGGGTGTGGACGTGGCATATAACCCAAATTACATTGTTGCCCTCGCGGTTGACCGTGACGGACAGCCGTGGGCTGGCACTTGGGGCGGCGGCGTGTCGCGCTTCGACGGAAATCAGTGGACGACATATACTACTGTCGAAGGATTACCTGGTAATCACGTTTTTATGCTTCACAAGGATGTTGTTACTGGGCAGCTCTGGATCGGTACAAATAAGGGCTTGGCTCTGTGGCAGGACGGCAAATTTAAGGTGATGACCACCGCAGATGGATTGATGGCTGACAATGTATTTGCCATGGCGACGATACCGGATGGCAGCAAATGGATCGGCAGTTATGGTGGCGTGACTTACCTGCGTCCGACTAAATAGTCACCCATAAGAAACCTTATTTTCACCTGTTTACCGCCACTTTGTGATGTATACGTAACTTCTCCGCGACTTGTTGCGAAAAAGTTAAATTTCGCCGCATCGTGCCGGGTAATCCGTTATCGGCATCTTCCAGTATCTCCGGTACGCGCTTGGCAATGGCATCAATTCCATTCTGGATCACAATACCGAACTCCGCGAGTAATCCCCTGATCTGGTTGCCTTGCGCCGTTCGGGCTTTCACGAATCCCTGCCTCGCCCGATGTGACCGAAAGGATGGCTTGTTGCTCAATGTTCTTTATCCGCACAAAACGCATATTAGGCCGCCCCACTGCTTCGCAGATCGCTTCGGCATCCGCCACGTCATTCTTGTTCGTCTTCACATATGGCTTCACGAACTGTGGCGCCATCAGCTTGGCCGTGTGCCCGTATTCGCCAAACTTTCTCACCCAGTGATGCGCGCTGCCACAGGCTTCCATACTGATCAAACAAGGTTCCAGATTCGCAAAGAATTCGTCATGTTTTTCCGTTTCAACTGCTTCCACAGCACAGCTTTGCCATACTCATCCACGCCGTGAATCTGGAAAACCTCCTTTGCCAAGTCGATGCCCAATTGTCGTAATCTTTTTATTTTGGACGCTTCTCTCTGTTTAGTGGTCATTACTACAACCACTACTTTGGCACTCTGATGCCGTATCGGGAAGTGGGCGTCCATTCCATTAGAGCCGGGGGTTTATCTCACTGAATTATCAGGAAGCAAGGTTTTGAGTGCACAGTTTAGAAAACCCCATAAACAAGCTGGCCGTCAACCAAGGTAAAACTTGCCTTTCCTTGCAACTCCATGCCAATGAACGGCGTGTTTTTGCCTTGGCTCTTCAGTGCGGCATGTTCAACCTTCCAGTACACCTCCGGATCGAACACGCACACATCGGCAGCAGCACCGACAGATAAATGCCCTGCGTCCAAGTCCATAATCTGCGCGGGCTGTAGCGTTACCTTGGCGAGCGCATCGGCCAGCGCATATTTATCCTGCCCCGCCCACTTGAGCACCAGCGGCAATAGCAATTCCAATCCGGTTGCGCCTGCTTCCGCTTCGGCAAACGGCAGTTGCTTGGCATCCTCGTCCACCGGCGTGTGGTCGGAACAGATCGCATCTATCGTGCCGTCGAGCAGACCGGCGCGCAGCGCAGCGCGGTCGCGCAGGCTGCGTAGCGGCGGCACCAGATGGCAATTGGAATCGAAGAAACCAATGTCCATTTCGGACAGGTGCACATGGTTGGCCGACACATCGCAGGTAAGCTGCAATCCTTGCTGTTTCGCGACGCGTACCAGCGCGACACCAGCTTCACTGGAGATGCGGCAGATGTGCAGCCGCACGCCGGTCTCGCGCGCCAGCTGCAGCATGGTGGTCAGCGCGATGGCTTCTGCGCATGCCGGAATGGCGGGCAAACCCAGGCGGGTTGCCACCTCGCCATCGTGTGCTACGCCACTCTTGGACAGGAAACTGTCCTGTGGGCGCAGCCATACGCTGAAGCCGAAGGTAGAGGCATACTGCATCGCGCGCATCAGCACGCGGGTATCGGTCAGCGGCGCATCGGCCTGGCTGAACGCCACACAGCCTGCATCCGCCAGTTCGGCCATTTCGGTGAGCTCCGCACCTTTCAATCCATAAGACAGCGCGCCCACCGGATAGACGCGCGCCTGATTCAGCACCCGTGCGCGGTGCTTGAGCATCTCCACCAGACCGGGTTCATCCAGCGGCGGATCGGTGTCCGGCGGGCAGGCCAAGGTGGTGATGCCGCCCGCCACTGCGGCATCCATCTCGGATTCCAGCGTGGCCTTGTATTCGTAGCCCGGCTCGCGCAGGCGCGCGGCGAGGTCGATCAGGCCGGGCGCCACCACCAGCCCCGTTGCATCGATTATCTTGTCCGCCACAAATCCGGCCGGTGCATTGCCGACAGCGGCGACCTTGCCTGCGCTGATGAATAAATCCTGCAGGGCGTCAATCCGGTTTTTCGGGTCGATCAAACGGCCATTTTTAATCTGGATGTTCATTATTTATTTTTCCGCCAACATGCTCATAACCGCCATCCTCACCGCGATGCCGAAAGTGACTTGCGGCAGGATCACCGAGTGCGTGCCGTCCGCCACGCTGGAATCGATCTCCACGCCGCGGTTCATCGGCCCCGGGTGCATCACGATGGCATCCGCCTTGGCCAGCGCCAGCTTGTCCTGGGTCAGACCGTAATACTTGAAATACTCTTGCGCGCTGGGCAGGGCAGCACCCTGCATGCGTTCATGCTGCAAGCGCAACATCATCACCACATCCACATCGCGCAGCCCCTGCAGCATATCGTGATAGACATGCACACCGAGACGTTCGACGCAGGCCGGCAGCAGCGTCTTGGGCGCAATCACGCGCACTTCCGGCACGCCCAGTGTGGTCAGCGCATGGATCTGCGAGCGTGCCACACGCGAATGCAGGATATCGCCGACTATCGCCACGCGCAGATTATGGAATTCTTTTTTGTAATGGCGGATGGTGAACATGTCCAGCAGCGCCTGCGTCGGATGCGCATGGCGCCCGTCGCCCGCGTTGATGACGTGAACCTCGGGCGCGACATGCCGCGCGATCAAATGTGCAGCGCCACTTTGCGCGTGGCGCACCACGAACATGTCGGCGTGCATGGCGCACAGGTTGTCCACGGTATCGAGCAGGGTTTCGCCCTTACTGGAGGAGGAAGAGCCGATGTTGAGATTAACCACATCCGCCGACAGGCGCTTGGCAGCAATCTCAAAAGTGGTGCGCGTGCGCGTGCTGTTCTCAAAAAACAGGTTGAATACCGACTTGCCGTGCAGCAAAGGCACCTTCTTGATCTCGCTGCCTTCGGCCACGTTCACGAAGGAGGCAGTGCGATCCAGAATGTCGCGCAGGATGGGCGCGGGCAGGCCCTCGGTGGAAAGCAGGTGCTGGAGTTCGCCGTGTTTGTTGAGTTGCGGGTTGTTCATGCCATAAGTCCCATCGCGGGTTCTTCAAAATAAGCCTGCAAAATCTGCTGTGCTGCAACCTGATCGAGCAGCGGCTTCTGCTTGATGCCGCGTATGCCCGCTTCGGCCAATTGCGAACTCGCGGCGGCGGAAGTATAACGCTCATCCACCAGAATAGTGGGCAAATCAAAGCGCCCTTTGAGGCGCTGGGCGAAACGGCGGCATAACCGGGTCAGCTCGTGCGGTGTACCATCGTCATTGCTGGGCAGTCCCACTACCAATGCCGCTGGCTGCCATTCGCGGATAAGCGCCTCAATGGCCGCGAAGCGCTGTTCGTTTTGTTCGCTGCGCAAAGTGGTCAGCGGTTGCGCCGTTGCGGAAATGGAGTTGCCGACCGCCACACCGATGCGTTTAGTGCCAAAATCGAATGCCAGAAATGTGCCGTGTATTGTAGCTATAGCGCCACCGTCAGGCATGCCCTGCATCCTCCGACAGTGAGGCGTAATCCACCCCCAGCAGCGCCATCGCGGCAGGCAAACGCTCTTCCGCAGGTAGATCGAACAGGATGTGCTCGGAGGCCGACACGCTGAGCCAGGCGTTTTGTGCCAACTCATGTTCCAATTGCCCCTGCGTCCATCCGGCATAGCCCAAAGTCACCAGCAGATTGTGTGGCCCCAGTCCCTCACCGACCGCTTCGAGAATATCCTTGGAGGTGGTCAGGGCCAGCCTGTCATTGATGCGCAGCGTGGATTGCCAATTCCCCTCTGTGTCGTGCAACACGAAGCCACGCTCGGTCTGCACCGGGCCGCCAAAATGCACCGGCAAATTTTTAAACTCGGCCTGATCCAGCGGAACCTTGATCTGCGCAAACAGATCACCCAAGGTGAGGTTGATCGGACGGTTCACGATAATGCCCAGCGCGCCCTGCTCATTGTGCTCGCAAATGTAGGTAAGCGACTTGGCAAAAACAGAATCCGCCATGGATGGCATGGCAATGAGGAAATGGTGGCTGAGATCAAGTTGCGACATGGATGTTATTGTAAACCCATAGAGCGGCCTTCACAATTTCGCCTGGCTTAATTAGCTGTTCTTTGAGGTGCTGTAGCAATAGCGGCAATGTGTTGCAGCAACTCTTCTTCCTGATAAGGCTTGCCGAGATACACATTGACGCCCAACTCATGCGCGTGGTCGCGGTGTTTTTCGGCGGTGCGCGAGGTGATCATGATGATAGGCATGTGCTGTGTCCTGGGGTCGCGGCGCAAGTGCCTGGTCAATTCGAAGCCGTCCATGCGCGGCATTTCAATATCCAGCAGCATAACGGCGGGGGAGATTTCGCCCAGCTGCTCCAGCGCATCCACGCCATCCTTGGCGGTCACCACATGATACCCCGCACGCGCAAGCAGGCGGCTGGTGATCTTGCGCACGGTGAGAGAGTCATCCACCACCATTACCAGCGGCGGGGCCGGCGTTGGCTCCACCGCCACGGCCTTGGTAGTTTTGCGCACACCCAGGATACGCTGCACCAACTGCGCCGGGTTGAGCACCAGCACCACGCTGCCATTACCCAGCACTGTCGCCCCGGCAATACCGGGCAGATGCGCCAATTGCGGACCCATGTTCCTGACCACTATCTCTTGATTGCCGATGAGATCATCCACATGCACCGCCAACCTTTGTTCGCCGCTGTGCAACAGCAACACCCGGTTGTACGGGTGGCTCTCCGGCACACATTCTTCATTGCCAAGCAAGCGCGGCAGATAATGCAAGGGATACGGCTTACTCTTCCACTCGACCCGCCCTTGACGGTAGATGCCTTTCAGCGCCGCAGGTTTAACCTGCTGCACCTGCTCGACCATGCCCGACGGAATGGCATAAACTGCTTGCCCGGCACGTACCAGCAAGGCTTGGGTTGTCATCAGGGTGAGCGGCAAGTGACTGATGAAACGCGTCCCTTTCCCCCGCTTCGAAGACACTTCGATCCGCCCGCCAAGGGCGGTGATTTCGCTACGCACCACATCCATACCCACACCGCGCCCGGATATTTCCGTCACCTCTGTTGCGGTAGTTAAGCCAGGCGTATAAATCAGCTGCATGATCTGCTCGTCGCTCGCATTTTCGTCCAACTGAGGCATGCCAAGCTCCACAGCTTGCTGGCGCAAGCGCGCAAGGTTTATACCGGCGCCATCGTCGCTGCATTCAAATATCACCTCATTGCCTTCCTGGCGCAACGACAGGCAAATAACACCGGTTGGCGGCTTGCCCATGCGTTCGCGCTGTTGCGGATTTTCCAGGCCATGGGCAATGGCGTTGCGCAACATGTGTTCAAGCGGTGCCGTCATCTTGTCCAGCACGCTGCGGTCGAGTTCCACTTCGTCGCCGCGCAATTCCAGCTTGGCTTTCTTGTTCAGCTCCTTGCAGGTCTGGCGCACGACACGATACAGCCGCTCACTGATATTGGCGAACGGCACCATGCGGATCAGCATCAGGTTTCGCTGCAATTCGCGGTTGAGATAAGTTTGTGCCGTAAGCGCAGCAGATGCCTCATCCAGATTCTTCAGCAGGGCTTGCTGCACCGTCAGCACGTCATGCACGCTTTCATTCATGAAGCGCGTCAATTCCTGGAAACGGGTAAAGCGGTCAAATTCCAGCGGATCAAATTTTTCCGCCGTGTCTTCAGACAGTGAAACACGTGCCTGTATCTGGCTTTCGGCCTGTATCTCCACCTCGCGCAACTGCCCGCGCAAGCGGCTCACGCTGTCAATCAGTTCCAGCAGTCCGCTCTTGAAACTGCGCAGCTCGGCTTCGATGCGTGACCGCGCCACGCTTATTTCACCCGCCTCATTTACCAGCCGATCCACCGTGTCGGAATGTACTCGCAGCATGGCGGCGGATATGGCGCGTTGTGCTGTGTCCTGATGTGCCGCTGCAACGGCGGCTTGATCCACAAAGGATGTTTCATCACGCAACTGTTCCAGCGCATTGGCAATGCCGTCAAGGCAGCTTTCCAGTTCGTCCCCGAAGGTCGCGTCATACTGCGCTTGCGCCATGGCTTGAACCACGCGCTCTTCCATGTGGTGCGTCAGTTCACCTACGTGCATGGCACCCGCCATGCGCGCGCTGCCCTTCAAGGTATGCAGGCTGCGCTGCAGGCTGCGGCCGAGCGCCTTGTCCTCCGGCCGCTCGCCCCAGGCGCGCAACTCACTGCCAACCTGCGGAAAAATGTCGTTTGCTTCTTCCAGGAAAATCGGCAACAGGTGTTCGTCCGTATCATCCTGCACCGCGCGCTCTTGCCTCGCCGGTGATTCCGCTACGGGTGCTTCGGGTAAATGAATTTCTGATTCAGACTGCGATGCAGTTACAGCTTCGGCGGCCAACTCCCGGTCGGCCTGTAACCGTGCGATCAGCTCCGGCTGCGCCTTTAATTCCTGGCGATTGCGCACTGCCAGGCTCATATCATCCAGCACGGCAACCGTGCGCTCCAGCAGCGACAATTGCGCGCCACTCAGTGCAATCGGATGGCCCATATGCGCTTCCAACCACTGTTCCAGCGCGTAGGCCAGTTCAGCAATCGGAGTAAGGCCCATGCTGCGATTGACCGCTGCCAGGCTGTATGCCTCATGCAAAAAATCGTCGCTGACGGCGGGATATCTGCTCTCGCGCAATTCAGCCAGGTGCCACAACAGGGCGGCAACATGCTGTGCCGCCTCTTCCGCAGCAAGGCCAAAGCGGGATGGGGAAAGCGCCACCGCACCAACCGCTGGGGGCTCCGGTTCCAGCTTTAATTCTGGCTCCGGTTCTAGTTTTGGCGCTACAGTGGCGGCAGGAACCTGTGGTGGCACGGCAACGGGTTCGACCGATTGCACTGTCGGCATTGCTTCCGCGCCAGTTTCAATCTGCTGTGCGACCCTCACCAGCTCGCCTGCCTCAACCTGCGCGCTGCCATACGCGCGCAGTGCATCAACCCAGCCCTTGAATGCCGCTTCCGCATCTAGTATGAATTTCAGCAAGCCCGGTGTGGCGTGTTTGTTTCTCTGCAGCCACTTGTTCATCGCCCGCTCAACCGCCCATGCCGCCTCGGCCAGATCGGTCAGCCCAACCATGCGCCCGCTCCCCTTCAGGGTATGAAAGCCGCGCCGGATCGTAACCAGCGGCTGGTGGCTTTCCGGATGGAGCTGGATAATTTCCAGATTGGCGCGCATGCTGTCGAGCACCTCCTGCGCCTCTTCCAGAAACACTTCCAGCAGCTCATCGCCTTCCCACAGCGCGTTCGCGGCAACAGCTTGCGCGGCTGTGCCCGGGGTTTGCCTGTTTGGCGTCACGGGAATTTTCGCGCTGAGCGACTGTTGCAATGCCTGCATGTCCTGTAGCGCAGCCTCCAGCGCTGTGCTATCCGGCTGCTTCTGATGCGCCAAGTCCTGCACATACGCTTGCAGCGTGTTCAACGCCGCAACAACCGTGTGTATCTCATCGGCTGCGGGGCTGCCGCCAGCCGCAAAATATTCCACGGCCTGTTGCAACAAGCCCAGCAACTGCCCAAGCCGCTCTTGCGACAGGATATGCAAACCACCTTGCGCCTGATGCAGCAGGAGCCCCAGTTGCGCGAGTGCCTGAAATTTGCCTGTATCGCCAAAGAAGCCATGCAAACCCTGCTCGACATGTTGCAAGTTGATCTGGATTTCGCCGATCAGGGCCGCCGTGACGCTGGGCTCTTCCATGCCGCAATGCAGCGCAACCAGGTCGGTGAGTTTTTTCTCATCCTGTGGCGCATACACAATGGCAGCCTGTAGCCGCTCGCTGAGAATGCGCACCTGCTCGTGAAATCCACCGTCCAGTTGGTGGTAATGCTCGATACCACTGCCCAGCAGCAATAAGGCCATCGCCATATCCAGCGCGATATGTTGTATTTGCTCGGCGCTGCGCTCCTGCGACACGATGTCCTGGATTTGCTGGCACAGCGGCTGCAAGGTGTTGCTGTCCAGTTGTTCAGCAAGATAAAGCAGTTGTTCCAGATGCCCGGAGAACTCCGGTGTGGTCAACCCTATACGAGCGCACTCCTCCCAGCTCTCTATTGCTTTTTCGAGTTGCGTGCGCATCGACTCCAGCACCGGATCTGTTTCGCTGGCTGGCAAGACTCCCGCTTGCGGCAGATAGCTCTCCAGCGCGTAAACCCGCTTGACCTCAGCCACGGTATCGCTCACCTCGTCGCTGCACGCAACCAGATAAAGTATTTCACGCAGGCTGTCATGTGATTCGACAAGCTGTCCTTCAGCCAGTGATTTCATCTGCAGGTCTATCCGGCTGAGCAGCTTTCTGGCGCCCTGTCCCGGCGGCATGCTTTGGGAAATCATGCAATCCAGCAGGGCGGACGCGACCCACCAGAATGCCCGCTGCTGATTCTGCGGCACGCACTCCATGACGGCCTGCACCGTGTCGCGCATGGACTGCAACGCTTCAACGGGGCTGTCCTGGCGCAACCATTTGAGCAAGGCCGTCTGGTACTTGCCGCGCTCCGCCTTGATGTACGCCTGTGGCGCGCCCACTGGCGGCTGCGCCAGCACGGATGGCGGCAGTTCCGCCTGCAAATCCGGAAAAAATAAATCCGCTTCAAAAGACATTTCCATGCCGCGCGCCTGCTGCAATTCCTGATACTGGGGGAACAGGCACAATGCCGGTTTACTGGCGCCATCCGCCAGCGCACCGAGATAATCCGTCAAAGCAGGCAGGGCGCGTTGAAGAGTGGCCTGATATGCGGGCGAGGGTGACAGCACCCCGGTAGAAAGCTCTTGCAACAGCACTTCAATTTCCCCGCAAAACACCGTGACTCCATCCAGCGACAGCGTTTGCAGCATGCCGCATGCGCGGTGAAACCCGGCAAGCGCGCTGTGCAATACCTCCTGGTTAGTTTCAGGGGCGGCGAAATAAACCTCCAGATCACGGCGCACCTGACCCAGCAAGCTATCCAGCCCGGGCTTCACCGCTACCAGCGGCAAGCAATCAGATTGCGCGGTGTGGGTCATTGTGCCGTGTCATATCCAGTCACAGCTTGAAGCCGGAGACGGAATCTTTCAGGCCGGTCGCCAGGCCCGCCAACTCGGCTACCGAAGCATTGGCAAGCCGGGTGTTGGACGTGGTCTGCTCGGTAATATGCAATATTTCCGCCATGGAATGCGCCACTTCACGCGCCCTGTCGGTCTGCACCTGGGTGGATGCTGAAATGCTGCCGATCAGTTGCGCCAGTTCGTTGGATACTTGCCCGATTTCGCGCAACGATTGTCCTGCGGCAACCGACAGTTTTGCTCCCTCCACCACACCCTGCGTGCTTTTCTCCATTGCTGCCACGGCATCCTGCGTATCGCCCTGGATGGTTTTCACCAGTGCGCCGATTTGCTTGGTCGCCTCCGCAGAGCGCTCCGCAAGACGTTGCACCTCTTCAGCCACCACCGAAAACCCGCGCCCCGCTTCGCCGGCGGATGCCGCCTGAATCGCGGCGTTCAACGCCAGCACGTTGGTTTGCTCGGTAATGTCGGAAATCATCTCCACGATTTCACCAATCTCCTGCGAGCTTTCTCCCAGCCGCTTGATGCGCTTCGAGGTTTCCTGAATCTGCTCGCGGATACCCTCCATGCCGGCAATGGTGTTCTGCACCGCCTGTGCACCCTGCTCGGTCACCTCCAGGGTGCGGTGCGCCACTTGCGCGGATTGAGCGGCGCTGGCATCCACCTCCTGAATGGATTGGGTCATCAGCTGCACCGACTCGCTCACTCCGGTTATTTCCCCTGCCTGCATCTGTGCGGCAGCCAGCAACCCGGCGGAAATCGTCTCGGTATCATGCGTTGCGCGCATTACCTGGTCGGATGCGGTAGTGATACCGATGACCAGTTTGCGCAGTTCGGCTATGGTATAGTTCACAGAATCGGCAATCGCCCCGGTAATACCATCCGACATGGTTGCTTTGACAGTCAGGTCGCCTTCGGCCAGATTGCTCAGTTCATTCACCAGACGCAAAATGGCTTCTTGGTCGCTGCGGTTTAAACGCTCCGCTTCCCGGGCACGGCGGCGCGAATCGTCCAGATACACTTTGCTCACCAGCATCAGCATCAACAGCAACAGCACCCCCGCAGTTATCATAACGATACCGGACAACCGCGCCGCAGGCTGATACGCATCCACTAATTTTTGCGTGTAGCTCATCAACACTTCGCTGTTCTCGGAAATCGCCTTACCCGCACGTTTCGCGCCGGGCAAGTTTTGCGCATTGGCCGTAATGGTCTCGGCAGAAATCCGGTACTCATTGAACAGATTGTTTATTTTAACGGTCAGCGGATCACTTGCTAAAAACGTTTTTAGCAATTCTTCCGCTTCCAGCAAATCCTGTTTGATGGATGACATCTGCTCTATTTTTGTCTCGGCAGTTACGCTGGACAGCATCGCGGCATCCCGGGCAATTCGCTCCAGCATCAAGCTTAAGCGCAAGGTGCGCTCCTTTTGCGCCCCCTGCGCATTGGCTGTCAATTGCTGCATCAAGTTGCGCAACTCCTGCCCGCTCACATTGACTGCCGCAATGCCACGAGCCAAGGCCATCAAGCTGGAGCGCACTGCCTCCAGCATACGTACATCCGCCATCATCTTGCCGGAGCTTGCTATCAGCGCATCCAGTGCTGCACGCGCTTCACCCGATGTCGCAGGCAAACTGGCGTCCCCTTTGTTCAGCAACATCAGGATCGAATCGAAGGATTCACGACTTCGGGCCAAATTCTCAAATGCCGTTTGGTTGCCCAGCATACTTTGTTCGGCATCCTTAGCCAGTCGTTGCGACAGCATCAATAACTTGCTGGATTGCGTTACATAGCGCGCATTTTGTGCCGCCGTGCGGTTATCCACAAAAGCTGCTACTACCGTAATCAATATCAGCCCCAGTGAAATACTCCCAAGCATCTGTAGTTGCCTGGAGACTGGAAGATGCCCAAGCAACGGGATGGAAAAAGAGCTTCCCTCACCATTGGCAGAACCGGGTGTCTGTACGGTTTCCCCGGAAGCTTCGGCGGATTTCCGGGAACCATTGGGTATTGGTAGATTAAATGCCATTCACCACTCCTTCTAAAAGAGACTTCTTCACAACTACTGATGAAACGACTAGCCATCTGACTAAGTTGGCAAACTACGCCAACCAAGTCATTGGTTATGCGCTGATTGATACTTTGTACAGAAGTTTTTAAAGGGAAATACTAGATTTCCACATGCAAAAAATCAGGTTGCTGGAGCAGCTTGGAGATATTCAATTGCTGCCAGGTCTGCCCTTGCTGATCCTCGTATTGAACCCTGCCACCCACTTCACTGCGACGCCACGTGCTGATATTGCGCAAGCCAAGTACCCGGTTGACCAACAATCCCGCATTGAAGGAAAACTTCTGCGCGACGAGCAAAATCCGGCTCCGCCCATCGCGCAACACATCGGCCTGCCCCATGAATGCCGCCAAATCCACAACGCTGTATAAGTTGCCGCGCACATTCGCCATACCACAGTACCAGTGCCTGGTAAAAGGCACGTTGGTTATGGGCGGTATTGGCAACACCTCGCTGATGTCGCTCATTTCCACCAGCCACAAATCTCTTCCTATTTGAATACCCAAGGTGGAAATCTGCTCACCCGCCTGCCCCTTGGCCTGCATGCGGTCATTTAATTGCTGCTGAAACTGGCGAAGATTGAGCCGGTTGGACATGTCAGTTCAGCACAACAATTTTGCCCACAAGGCAAAGATATATCTTTTTATTGACCATTGCTGTCCTCCTCCTGCTTGCCCCGTGTGTGCTTGATAACCGCATCAACCATGCTCTTCTTGCTGAACGGCTTGATCAGGAACAGATCCGACCCGACTAGCTTGCCCTGCGCCCGGTCAAACAGGCTGTCTTTACTGGTCAGCATGATAATGGGGGTAGTTTTGAATTCTCTGTTGTTCCTGATGAGCGTGCAAGTCTGATAACCATCCAGTCGGGGCATCATGATGTCGATGAAGATCACATCCGGGCGATGATCAATAATTCTAGACAACCCATCAAAACCATCTTCCGCAAGCACCACCTGGCACCCGGCCTGTGTCAGAAATATTTCCCCGCTACGGCGTATGGTGTTGCTGTCATCGATGAGAACCGCTTTGATGCCAGACAGTGGCATGTTATCGCTCACATTCGCCTCTTTATCCAAACCATCAGATGGTAATTGTATAACTTCTTGTTACCTTTGCCAGAAACGCGGCGTAAAGATAATCAACAAGGTGAAAATTTCCAGCCGTCCGAGCAGCATGGCCAAGGTGCAGACCCAGGTCTGAAAGCCGGTCAATACGCCATAATTACTTGCCGGGCCGACCACGCCCAACCCCGGGCCTGCGTTGTTGATGCAGGCAATTACGGCAGAGAACGAAGAGATGAAGTCCAACCCGCTGATCACCAGCGCAAAGGTCAGCGTAACCACACTCATGAAATACAGGAAAATGAACCCCAGCACCGAGAACACGATATTGTTGGGTATCACCTGCCCGCCTATTTTCATGGGGTTCACTGCGGACGGATGTAACAGCTTGAGGAATTCGCGCCCGGCTTGCTTGAACAGGATCAGGGTGCGGATCATCTTGATCCCGCCACCGGTGGAACCTGAGCTTGCCGTAATGCAGCTTAGAAACAGCATCCATAGCGGCGCAAACATCGGCCATTGGTTAAAATCCACACTGGCAAAACCGCAGTCCGTCGCTATGGACACCAGATTGAAGCTAGCGTGACGCAAGGCAGTCCAGAAGGTCGGGTAAGTGCCCTGCCACCACAGAAATACGGCTATGCCCAGACAGCTTGTCAATATCAGCGCAATGGTGGCAATAGCCTCGGTGTCACGCAGATAAATATTAAGGTTCTTTTCGCGCCACACCAGAAAGTGAGTAGCGAAGTTCATCGCCGCCAGCAGCATAAATACTATCAGCACGAATTCGATGGCGGGGGAGTTGAAATAGCCGACACTGGCATCATGCGTAGAAAACCCGCCCAATCCCATCGCGGCGAATGCATGGCACACCGCGTCCAGCCAGTTCATGCCGGCCAGCTTCAATGATGCAATACAAGCCAGAGTGATGCCGAGATACACCAGCCAGAGGTTGCGCGCCGTTTCAGTAATGCGCGGGGTGAGCGCGGAATCTTTCATTGGTCCGGGTGTTTCGGCCTTGAACAATTGCCGCCCACCGACACCGAGCAACGGCAATATTGCCACTGCCAACACGATAATACCCATGCCACCCAGCCAATTCAGTTCGTGCCGCCACAGGTTGATGGCGGGCGGCAGGTTGTCCAGCCCGGTCAATACGGTCGCACCGGTTGTCGTCAAGCCAGACATGGTTTCAAAATAGGCACCGGTGAATGACAGTCCGTTAATCACGAGAAGCAAAGGAAGGGTCGCCACAGCGGGCATCGCCGTCCACATCGCCACCACCAGCAAGTAGCCGTGCCGGATGGAAAGTTCGCCTTTATAACGGCGCGTCAGCAGCCACATCAAGACACCGATAGCAGAAGTCCACACCATCGCCAAGGCAAAATCAATCAGCGTGCCGTCGTTATAAACCAGTGAGACAATGATGGGCATCAGGTAGGTCATGCTGAACACCATCAGCATCAGCCCCAGTGCATGAATAACTGTTAAGGCGCGTTGCATTAAAAGAATCCGAGGTTAACCTGAAACAGTTTCTCCACCTTGCGCACCATGGTTTTGTTGATGACAAACACGATGACATGATCCTCGGCTTCGATGCTCACATCGCGATGTCCCATGATGACTTCGCCACCGCGCACGATCGCGCCAATGGTCGCGCCTTTGGGCAGATCAATTTCATCGATGCGCCGCCCCACCACGCGCGAAGACTGGCGGTCGCCATGCACCACCAGTTCGAGAGCTTCCGCCGCGCCGCGCCGCAAAGAATGCACCACCGCCACATCGCCTTGCCGCACATAGGCAAGCAGCGAACCGATGGTGACTTGCGCCGGAGAAAGCGCGATATCTATCTTGCCGCCCTGCACCAGCCCGACATACGCACTGCGGTTGATCAGCGCAATCACCTTGCGCGCACCGCCCTGTTTGGCGAGCAGCGCGGACATGATGTTATTCTCGTCGTCATTGGTCAGCGCGCAAAACACATCCACATCGGCCACGTGCTCGGAAGCCAGCAGGTTTTCATCGGTGCCGTCGCCATTCAATACCAGTGTATGTGTCAGTTCGCCTGCCAGCTTTTTGCAGGCTTTCTTGTCGTACTCAATCAGCTTGACCTGATAGTGCCGCTCCAGGGAGAGCGCCAGGCGAAGCCCGATATTGCCGCCACCCACAATCATCACACGCTTGGCTGGCTTGTCCATGCGGCGCAACTCTTGCAGTACGGTGCGGATATTCCCGGTTGCTGCGATGAAAAAAACCTCGTCGCCTACCTCTATTACCGTATTGCCTTCTGGAATGATCGAATGATCTTGCCGAAAAATGGCAGCAACACGTGCATCGACCTGTGGCATGTGAGTGCGCAAAAAACTCAGCGGCTTGCCCACCAGAGGACCACCTTCGAATGCCTTCACCGCCACCAACGAAACGCGCCCATCGGCGAATTCCAGTACCTGCAAGGCTTCGGGAAATTCGATTAATTTGGAGATATAGTTAGTGAGTATCTGCTCGGGGCAGATGGAGAAGTCCACACAAAAATTCGCGGGGCTGAAAATCTCGGGGTGTTCCAGATAATCGGCGGCGCGGATGCGCGCAATCCGGGTTGGTGTGTTGTACAGGCTGGCGGCCAACTTGCAAGCCACCATATTGACTTCGTCGCTTTGCGTCACCGCCAGCAGCATATCAGCATCGGCGATGCCGGCTCCTTCCAGTGTGGAAGGGTGTGATGCATTGCCCACCAGGGTGCGCAGGTCAAGTCGGTCTTGCAAGAGGCGCAGTTTTTCCGCGTCGGAATCAACTACTGTGATGTCGTTTGCTTCGCTAACCAAGCTCTCCGCTACCGTTGAGCCAACCTGCCCTGCCCCGAGGATCAATATCTTCACGCCAACCGCCTTTCATACTGACTAAGCGTCGATTACTGCCGCGCGCGTATCCAGCTTTTACATTCTTCAAACACCGCCGGGTTGAGCGCCGCAATTACCGAGCGTTGCCACACATCGCCTTGGCTGAAATCATCGCAATCCAGGCAACATGCCTGCCCACCCGCCTCCTGTAGCACCAACGAGCCAGCGGCATAATCCCATAGCTTCTGTCCACCATGCAAATACACGTCATAGCGTCCCGCTGCGGTATAGCACCAATCCAGAGTGCTGGCGCCGAAATTGCGTTGCGAACAATACGGCGGATCGGCAGCAAGCTGTGCCGCCAGTTTGCCATCCAGCCGTTTCATGTCCACGTTGGCCAACGCGCTGGACAACGAGGTTGCGGCGGTGCGGCTCACCAGTTTCTCACCATTCAGAAAAGCGCCGCGCCCCAGCTCGGCGGCAAACGCTTCATCTGCCACCGGGTCATACACCACGCCGAGTGTGCTGCGCCCCTCACGTATCAACGCGACGGAAACCGCAAAATACGCAAGGCCACGCACAAAATTGGAAGTGCCGTCGATCGGGTCGACACACCACACGCCCTCCTTGCCCTCGACCCACGATGCCACCTGCTCCTCCTCGCCCATTTCCTCGCCGATTACCGGCACGTTAAGAATGGCTTGCAGCTTGCGTGTAAGCGCTCCCTGTGCGGCAGTATCGGCCTCGGTGCACAGGCTGCCATCGCTCTTGCGCTGGTGCGCCACCTTCATGTAGCGCGGCATGATCTCCTCCGCCGCCACCAACTTGACTGCTGCGATCATCGCCTTCAGCGTGGCGCTCATGGTTTTAGCTCGCTTCACGCTGAAAACTTCCACTTAATGGAACAGCCCATACTGGCAACCTGCTCACGCGGCCATTGTCCCGTCTGCGCCACCTGCACCATGGCATTGAACAAATCGCGCGGCACATCAGTGGCCGCCTCTTTGCGCGAGGCATCTAGGCGACCGCGATATTGCAGTTCCAGATTGGCGTTGAAGCCGAAGAAATCGGGTGTGCACACAGCACTGTAATCCTTGGCGACCTGCTGCGTTTCGTCCCATACATAAGGGAAGGAAAAATTAAACTCCTGCGCCACCTTCTTCATATTATCGAAGGAATCTTCCACATACTCAGCTGGGTCGTTCGACATGATGGCGATGCTGTTAATGCCGTATTGCAGTAACTCATGCGTATCGCGCACAATGCGGTCGCGGATGGATTTCACATAAGGGCAATGATTGCAGATGAACATCACCAACAAGCCGTTTCTGCCACGCGTATTTTCCAGTGTGTAACGCTTTCCATCCACGCCTGGTAAGTTAAACTCACGCGCTTTCCAGCCAAAATCGCAAACCGGGGGTTGCAAACTAACCATAACTCTATGCTCCTAAACCACATCTTTTTATTAGATCGTTATATTATCATGCCGACCCTTTTACTCTAAATCAGACCATGTCCGCACCACGCTTTTATTGCACCCCGCCGCTACACTTCGGCACCACCTTTGAACTACCGCCTAAAGCCGCCCATCACGCCCACCGCGTGTTACGCCTGCGCGTGAACGACCCGGTGCAGGTATTCGATGGCGAGGGCAACGTGCTCGACGCCAAGATCAGCGAAATCAATGACAGGTGTGTGCTGCTGCACGAATTACAGACTTGCATGGCCGGCGTCGAACACCCGCTACGCATCACGCTCGCGCAAGCGATGTGCAGCAGCGAAAAAATGGACTGGGTGGTGCAAAAGGCCACCGAACTCGGTGCTGCGGAAATCCAGCCGGTGCAGACCCAACGCAGCGTGGCAAAGCTATCCAATGAGCGTGCAGAAAAACGTACCGCACACTGGCGTAGCATTGCCATCGCCGCCTGCGAACAATGCGGCCGCAATGTCCTGCCGCAAATCTATACGCCGCTGGAATTAAGCTCTTGGCTGGCGCAGATGCGCGGCAATGCGCACGCCAAATTCATCCTGCAACCTGAAGGCTCCACCGCACTGCATAAACAGCCTCAGCCGCAAGGCAGCGTCACCCTGCTGATCGGCCCAGAAGGCGGTTTCAGCGAGGACGAGACCAAGATGGCCCATCTCACCGGATTCACCCCGATCCGTCTGGGTAAGCGCGTGCTGCGCACCGAGACAGCGGCAATGGCCGGGATAGCGGCACTGCAAATATTATGGGGTGACTTCAACTAATCTATTTGTTTACCGAGGGGAACAACCATGCTCTATATCAACATCCGCATTGCCGGAAAACTCAGCTGCAAACAGCGCGCCAGGATCACCGAGAAATCACCGACACACTGGAACGCATCGCGCACAAATCCAAGGCCTGTATCTATATTACCTTCGACAAACTGCCGGATGAAAACGGGCGATTGCAGGCAAGCTGCTGGGCAATGAAAGGCCAGAGGTGGTCATTCTGGATCGCCTGCTACAGATCATCTTGCCTTGTCATTCACCACTTCTATACATCGTCGGCAATACCATATTGCTTCAAGCGTTTCCACAAGGTAGTGCGCGACATGCCGAGCTTTTCTGCCGCAGTGCTTTTGTTGCCGCCCGCTTCGGCAAGTGCCGCGAGAATAAGCTCTTTTTCGCGCTCCGCTGCCGAGCCGCGATAATAGCGTGTAAGAGAAGCCTCGCCCTTGACTTCGGAAACAATGAGGGCGGGTATTGCATCACGCAACTCAGCCGGAAAATGGCGCGGCAAAATGGCCGCGCCGTCGGCATGCACCAGCGCGTATTCTAGGGCGTTAACCAATTCGCGCACGTTGCCCGGCCAGTCATAGCTGAGCAGCGCATCCGTCGCTTGCGTGGATAGCGTGACGTCCTCACGCTTGTAATGTCTTGTCAGGCCGGAAAGAATGGTGCTGGCAAGCAATGGAATATCCTCGCGGCGCTCACGCAAGGAAGGCACACGCAATGGCAGCACGCGCAGACGGTAATACAAATCGGAACGGAATTCACCGCTCTTCACCATAGATGACAAATCGCGATGGGTAGCGGCGATAATTCGCACATTCACCTTGCGTGAATGGTTTTCGCCCAAGCGCACCACTTCTTTTTCTTGCAACACGCGCAGCAATTTCACCTGGGTACCCAGCGGCACTTCACCGATTTCATCCAATAGCAGCGTGCCGCCATTTGCGGCCTCGAAGCGTCCAGGTCGGTCAGCCGTCGCGCCGGTAAATGCGCCCTTGCTGTGGCCGAATAGCTCGGCCTCTAGCAGATTCTCCGGTAAGGCGGCGCAATGTACCTGCAGGTAAGGTTTTTTGGCGCGCCCCGAGTTGTCGTGTATCGCTTGCGCCACCAGTTCCTTGCCGGCTCCTGTTTCGCCGGTAACCAGCACATTGGCATCGCTTGATGCCGCCAGCAAAATTTCGCGAAACAATATCTGCATGGCATGGCTGTGCCCCACCAAATTACCCATGCGTAAACGCTGCCCGGCTATTTCCTCCAACTGCACTTCACGGGTGCGGTTGCGTAATACGACCGCACAATGCGTCTGTGATTTGTCTGCAGGCAGCGCCGTCGCCCACATATGCAAGGGAACAAGCAAACCATCCGGACGTGCCACCACAATATCTTGCACCAGTTTATTTTCTTTTGCGACACCCACCATCAACGAACATTTTCCACTTTCCTCGCAGGTGTGAGCACAAGGGGTGCTGGGAAACAGGCTGGGACAGCTCTTGCCCACAACATCGCCCTGCTTGCGCCCTATCATATGCATTGCAGCTTGATTAATCGCAACGACATTGCGCTGTTCATCCAAAAACAGCACACCTTCTTCAAGTTTCTCCAGAACAATATTCAAATTCGCTAAAGAAATTGTGTTCATTGCACTTTCCTGATGTTAAATGTGGACGTATTATACAGTTCACAGTGAACGAGTGCAACGCCACATAATATAAATGTCTTAGTAAGACCCAAGGGAAATATTCGATCGTCTTCTGGCACAAAGCTACCGGTCGCCGATGCCCGCTTTTAGCCGATCTAGAGTCATTGATAAAGGACCGCTACATGCCAAGTCAGGCCATATCCCACACTTTTTACAAGCACACCAAGGTTATCCGTTAAAATCCGCACAACACATTTTGGGGATCTCAGCATGACCACGACCCGCCGCTACACTCTCACCACCTCCTGCCCGGATCGCTCCGGCATTATCGCTGCCGTGAGCGGCTTCATCGCACAGCGCAAGGGCTGGATCGTGGAGGCGAGTTACCATACCGATCTGGAGACGCAGCGCTTCTTCATGCGCCAGGAAATCCTCGCCGACTCGCTACCTTTCGATCTGACCGGGTTCCACGCGCAGTTTTCTGGGCTGGCGGATGAGTTCGACATGGATTGGCGCATCAGTGATTCGGCGCGGAAGAAGCACATCGTGATTCTGGTGAGCAAGCAGGATCATTGCCTCAACGACTTGCTGCACCGCTGGCGTAGCGGCGAGTTGCAGGTGGATATTCCTTGCGTGATTTCCAACCATGAAGATTTACGCGGATTCGTCGAGTGGCACGGCATTCCGTTCCACTACATTGCCATGCCAAATAATAATGAACAAGCCAAGGCCGCTGCGTTCGAGAAAATCGCGCGCCTGTTTGAACAGCATCAGGGCGACACGCTGGTGCTGGCGCGTTTCATGCAGATCATGCCGCCGTATCTATGCCAGCGTTATCTGGGGCGCATCATCAACATTCACCATAGCTTCCTGCCCTCATTCGTTGGAGCGAAGCCCTACCACCAAGCCTATCAACGCGGCGTGAAGCTGATCGGCGCGACCTGCCATTATGTCACCGAAGATCTGGATGCCGGGCCCATCATCGAACAGGACACCGTGCGCATAGACCACGGCGACAGCGTGGACGATATGGTGCGTTATGGTCGTGACATCGAGAAGACGGTATTGGCGCGCGGCTTGCGCTACCATGTGGAAGACCGCGTTTTGGTTTGCGGAAATAAAACGATAGTGTTTCGCTAAATTTCGAGTATCTGGAGAACTAGTAAGTATGAATCCAAAAGGCCGCGCATTAACCGAGAAAAATCTGTTATTTACTGGCATGGACTTCGCGAGTGTCGAATATATGTTGGAACACAGCGCCATACGAGATTTGGCTGCAGGCGAAAAACTGCTTCAACCGGATATCCAGAATCATTATGTTTACTTGATACTTGAAGGCAAGTTGAGTATTCATCTGAACACACAGGAAACGCTGGAACATACATCACTGGTTGCCGGCGAATGCGTTGGAGAGATATCCCTCGTGGACGGCAAGCCCCCCTCGGCATTAGTTGTTGCTGCCGAACCAACCCGTGTACTGTCTGTTCCTCACGAAACGGTATGGTTACTGGTTGAACGTTCCCACGAGGTTGCACTCAATTTATTGGGTATCCTTGCCGGTCGTATGCGCCACGACCAACGAGAACTCATTACTTCGCAAGATAAAAAGGCGCAATTTGAGCATCAGGCCTGCGTTGACGCGCTGACCGGGGTACATAATCGTCACTGGATGGAAGACGCATTTCCACGTGCCTTGCACCGCTGTGTGCTCAACAAACTCCCCTTCGCTATCATGATGGTGGATATTGATCACTTTAAGCGGGTGAATGATACTTACGGGCATCTTGTTGGCGACATTGCTTTGAAAACTGTCGCCAGATGCATGACGAAAAACTTTAGGCCGCATGACTTGTTGGTTCGCTATGGCGGAGAAGAATTTGCGGTACTGCTGCCTGATACTGACCTGGAAGAGGCAATGATAGTCGCCGAGCGGCTACGTACCAGAGTTGCGGATACCGTAATACATCACGATGCCCTTTCTTTCCAAGTCACCATCTCGATTGGTATTGCGCGAACTCAACTCGAAGAAAAACTTGAAACACTTATCGGCGAAGCAGATCGCGCGCTTTACCGCGCGAAGGAACTGGGGCGTACCTTTCCCAGTTGCGTGCTTCTTGATCGTGCCCACTGGCACGCCTTGGTATGGGATGTTGTGGTGTTCACACCACGCGGTCAGTTGACCCATGAAGCCGCCATAGGCGTGGGCGGCATCCACGCCCGCGTGCCGTCGAACCTCCTCGAAATACACCGCGTTGATGTGACCACTGGTGGTCAGCAGTTCTGCAAGCCAGCGCTTGAATCGCAGGAAGCGCATTCCGCCGCCTTCAAATCGCTGCGGCTTGAAATGCTCGGTGCCACTGGTGATCGTGCTGTCCAGTTGGTGCAGTGCCCAGCCAGTGTGCGTGCCCAGATCAAGGGCAAGAATGGTGCTGTTGGTTGTCGTGTTCATCGTCATTGCTCCTGAATTTTTGGGGCGAGTGACGGATGCGACGGGTTTGCCGGATACTTCTCTTTGCCTGCGTACGTGCGCGCACACGTGTAGAGAGTTGACCGCGCACGTCCTAGCAGATCACTGGCTTCCTGCAGCACCCGAGGGAAATCGGCGTGGATGCTGGCTCCGAGGTAGGCTGCGATCAAATCGAAGATGTCGCCGCCGTCGCCGGTCGCGCGATCCGTCCAGAGTCCGGCCTTTTCGCCGGTCAGCACCACCTCGAGGCTGTCGCCAGGACTGCCCAGCACATCGCCGATGAGAAACTTGCCCTGGCGCTTCTTGCCCGCCGGGACCATCGTGGTCAACACCGACTCCAGTCGTGCGATCAGTTCCGTGCGAATCTCGTCGCGTTCGGCATCGCGGTTTTCGGTGGGGGGGGAGATGTCGTTGAAGTCGATCATTCGGCTCCCTCGTCTGACTCTTTGCTGGCGCGTTGTTTGCCCCCATCGCCCTGCGGCGCTCCGCTGCTGGCCGCCCATGCGGAAAGTTCGGACATCCGGTAGCGCACCAAACCGCCAAGCAGGTAATGCGGGATGCGGTACTTGCTGCGCATCGTTTGATCGGCAAACCAGTAGTACGGCAGGCTGAGTGAGGCCGCCGCCTGCTTGGCGTCAATCATTGGATCGTCGTCGGTAATACCTGTGTTGTGGTCGTTCATGATTGCGTTCTCCAGCAGCGGTCTTGCCACGCGCACATCCGGCATTCGAAGTGGGTCTGGTCAGCGAAGGCGCGCGGCAGGAGTTCTGCTGCCTCGGTCGCCGTGATCACCTTCACCGCCCGATCCGACATGCGTTGCGCAAGGGCTGCGTCAAAGGGGACGAGCTCGACGTAGATCTCCATCGTGTCGGCGTTCACCGCCGTGAAAATCGCCGGGTGCTCGTGTAGTTCGAGATAGGCCTGATACAGCGCGACTTGCGCCGCGTAGACAGGCTTGGATATGGCGAGCCGGTTTTTCTCCAGATCGCGCCAGGACTTCGAGCCTAGGCACTTGTTTTCCCAAAGAGCCGGGTAGGCGAAGCCCTCGGGGCCACCGACGAACACGCCGTCGATGTGTCCCTGCAGACGTCCGTCTGCCACCGAGAAGCCGAACTGCTCGCCGTCTGCCTTGTGGGTGCGCAGATCGAAACCCGCGTCCCGCAGCCATCCCGAGGGGGATTGGCGCGGAACTGTTGGAGGTAGAGTCCTGATGGACAACCCACTCGAAACATTCGTGCCCCTGCTATTCAAGCGCAAGAAGGGACGGTTGCTGCTCGGGGAAGGAAATCTCGCGCACGATGTCACGATCATCGAGGCCGTTGCACGGGCCATGCATTGGAATGTGCTGCTTGACAGCGGCGCCTACAAGAGAGTCACCGACATCGCGCAGACCGAGGGATTGATGCCGACCACTGTGGGCAGGCTGATGCGTCTGGCGCGCCTTGCCCCCGACATCGTTGAACAGTTGATGGCCGGAAGTCAGCCTCGACGGCTGACACTCCTATGGCTGATGCGAAACGACATCCCGGCACTCTGGCCAGAGCAGCGCCAGATGCTGAAGCAGTTCAAGTAGAGGACGAAACATGCCCAAGAAGACCTACGGCAAGCAGACCGGCCGTGCCATCACTCACGAACTTCCAGCACCGGCCGGTGGGGTACGGCTCGAAACCTTTGTGCCCTGGACGCTGGTCAAGCGTGGTTTCAAGAAGCAGGTGATCACGCCGCTGGATGCGCCACAGGAATTTCTGTCCGAGGCCACCCGGGAGCGGGCGGCTCGGGCTGCTGCACAGGACAGTGCATTGATGCGGGCGCTCGGGCTGGCACACCATTGGCAGATGCTCCTGGACGAAGAACGGGCGGCGTCGGTGGCCGACATCGCCAAGGCCGAGAGCATGGACGTGACGCAGGTGCGCCGGGTCATGCGGCTGACCCTGTTGGCACCCGAGGTCATCGAACGGTTGGTGGGTGCGCCCAACATTGTGCTGGAGCAGGTGATGCGCCGCCCCTGGCCCAACGGCTGGAGTGGCCAGATGCGGGTGCTCGCGCCGCCCACCTAACCGCGCCGAGCCCAGCGCCAGCAACCGCCTCCGGGCGGTTTTTTTGTGTCTGTGTTGTTCTCGGTCGCTTCCGCCCAGGAGTTGCCAACCACAACCTACTGCCTCCAAACCCCCGCCAATACAGGAAGTGGCCTCGCGCACGCTCGCGAGACCACCAGAGAGAACGGAGAACAGAGAGGCGTGCGCCGGGGTGAAAATGCTGGGTTCGGAGGGATGGCGCTCGCGAGGCCATGCCCGGAATCCGCGCCAGTACTGGGGGGTATAGGCGAAAAAAAACCAACCGATAACGGTTGGTTTTTAGAATATTGGTGGCCCGGGGCGGAATCGAACCACCGACACAAGGATTTTCAATTAGTTTAACCTATTGTTTTATAACGTTATTGTCTCGCCCTCACTTGCCATTACCCGCTGACAATCGCCAAATTTGTCACATTCCAAAGAATTCTTAATTTTTTGCCTGAGTGCCGGAAGCGGTATTTTTTGAATGACTGCTTTCCAGATGGCTATTACGACGATCGAAATTCGGCTTGGTGTCTATTGTGTTGAAAAACCCACTCTATTTTTGATGCTTAGAATGGTATAATTTCACCCATAGAATTAAGCTAGGAGCCTTGATATGATTGGGTTGCAGACGGATCACCAGAAGCGTCTTTTCTAC
>CAITJF010000164.1 GCA_903892645.1 uncultured Nitrosomonadales bacterium
AGTTTTGGAATAAATGACAGGGTCATTTCGTTGATCTGGGTGGCGGCCTGAAAGATACTGACTATCAGCCCGATGATTAGCGCTGCCAGCAGCGGCGGGGCAGATACCATAATGGTTAGCTCCAGTGCTTGGCGGCCAAGCGTCATCACGCTCTCTGGGGTCATCGCCGTTTAACCCTAGGTGTAAAAGCTCTGCACTAGGGAGCCGATGAGCAGGTTCCAGCCATCGGCCAGCACGAACAGCATGATCTTGAATGGTAGCGAGATCACTGCGGGCGATACCATCATCATACCCATGGACATCAGGATGCTGGCCACCACCATGTCGATGATGAGGAAAGGGATGAATACCACAAAACCGATTTGGAATGCTGTTTTTAACTCGCTGGTAACGTAGGCAGGTACCAGGATCTTTAGCGGCACCTGATCCGCGCTTTGTAACGGTTCGCTATTGGCAATTTTTACGAACAGGGCAAGGTCGGTTTCGCGCGTCTGCCGCAGCATGAATGCCTTGAGCGGGGTACTGCCCTTATCGATCGCTTGCTCCAGCGTGAGCTTGTTTTCACTGAAGGGCAGGTAGGCATCGCTATAGATTTTATCGAGTACCGGTGACATCACAAAAAACGTCAGGAACAGAGCTAACCCAATCAGTACTTGATTGGGCGGGGCAGATGGTGTGCCAATGGCCGAACGCAATAGTGACAGCACGATGATGATGCGGGTAAAACCGGTCATCAGCAGCAGCACAGCGGGCAAAAAGCTCAACGAGGTAAGCAGCAGCAGGGTCTGCAGGCTGAGTGAGTAAGTCTGTCCGCCACCAGCAGATGGGGTGCTGGTAAAGGCGGGCAACCCGGTGTTTGCTGCGAATGCCGCCGGAACCAAGCCGAGCAGCAAAGTCGCTACCACGAGCTTGCTAACTCGCATTGCGCTTCTCCATCATCTGCTTCAGCCAACCCTGAAACTTTCCATCTGTATCAGGGGGGGCGCCCGCTTGCTGGATGGGCAATTCGGCTTTAGGCATACTGTGCAAAGTACGCACTTGTCCAGGTGCGACGCCTACCACCAGCCATGTGTCGTTGACTTCCACCAACACGATGCGTTCGCGCTGGCCCACCGCTACGCTGCTGATTACCTTGAGCAGGTTGCCCCCGCCATATTGCGGCAAGTTGATACGCTTCAGTATCCAGGCAACCAGTACCACGGCCGCCAATACCAGCAGCAAACTAAAAATGACTTGCAGTACGCTTCCCGACGACACCGCTGATGGCGGCGGTGTATAGGCAGGGCGTGCGGTTTCTGTCGCCGCAAGCAGCGGCGTGCACAAAATTGCTAAGAGGCAGAAACAAGCTCGCTTCAGGTTATTGAGGATTTGCATTTCAGCGGTTGAGACGGCGCAGGCGTTCCGAGGGAGTGATAATGTCGGTGACGCGGATGCCAAGTTTTTCGTTTACCACCACCACCTCGCCTTGCGCGATCAGGAAACCGTTGATTAACACATCCAGCGGTTCGCCAGCCAGCCCGGATAGCTCCACCACCGATCCCTGTGCCAGCTGCAGCAGGTTTTTGATTGGCATCTTGGTGCGCCCGAGTTCGACCGAGAGCTGCACCGGAATGTCCATGATCATGTCGAGGTCGTTGTGCGCCGTACCTTGGCCCGCCCCGATACCGAGCTGCTGAAATACGTGAGGTTGGACGGGGGTCGAGGCCGGTGGTGCGGTAGCAGTCTGCTCGGCCATCGCGGCACCCCAGTCGTCTGCAGGCGGTGTGGCCGCAGTTTGCTCGGCCATCGCGGCACCCCAGTCGTCTGCACTGATTTCTGTATTTTCGTCAGGCATGTTTGCCTCCATCGGTTGCTTCATTTATTTTGGTGACCAGTATTTTTTCCACCTTTAAGGCATATTGGCCGTTGGATACCCCATACTTGCACTCCATTACCGGCACACCATCCACTTGCGCTACGATATTCTCTTGTGTGTCCAGCTGGATCGTGTCGCCGTCACGCATTTTTAACACTTGATCAAGCGTTATACGGGCGTGACCGAGTATTGCCGTCAATTCAACATCAGCAGACTGCACCTGCTTGGATAGTGTGCGCAACCAGCGCTGATCCGACACCATGTGTTCACCCTGCACGGTGCTATAGAGCAGTTCACGGATTGGCTCTATCATGGCATAGGGCATTAACACATGAAGCGCCCCCCCGATGCCGCCGAATTCGATGTCGAAAGTAGTGACCAACACGACTTCGTTGGCAGTAGTTACGCTGGCGAATTGCGAGTTCATTTCCGAGCGCACATATTCAAGTTCCAACGGATACACGGGTTCCCATGCTTTGCTATATGACTCAAACACCGCATCAAGCAGTTTCCGGATAATGCGCTGCTCGGTCTGGGTAAATTCGCGTCCTTCGACGCGGGTATGAAATCGCCCGTCACCGCCGAACATGTTGTCCACCACCAGGAAAATCAGGTTGGGGTCAAATATAAATAGCGCATGGCCGCGTAGAGGCTTTGGCTGAACCACGTTGAAGTTGGCCGGTACCGGCAGGTTGCGGATGAATTCACTGTACTGCTGTATGCGTATTTGCCCTACCGAGATATCTGCAGTGCGCCGAATCAAATTGAAAAAGGCGATCCTGAATAGGCGGGCAAAACGTGCGTTGATTATCTCCATCGTGGGCATGCGCCCACGCACAATCCGTTCTTGTGTACCGAGGTGATACGGTCTGATGCCGCTCTCCGGCTCGGCATGTTGATCCGGCTCATCGGCTTCGCCCGTGACCCCTTTCAGTAGCGAGTCGACTTCGTCCTGGGAGAGAAAATCTTTACTCATGGCATCATTACTGGATGATAAAAGAGGTGAATAATACGTCTACGATACCAGCATTGTTTTCCTCGCCATGCGCTGCTATGGGCGCGGGTTCCGCTGGAGCAGGCGCCCCTGCACTGGACACAATATTGTTTTCATGCGTAGCCGGATTAAGGAGGCGTACAGTCGTGGTACGCAGGCCGAGTGCGATTTCTGCTTCTGCTTTGATTTCTTTGGCTAACTGTTGTTTACCTTCAGCTGTAGAAAGCTCAGAAGCTCGTTTTTTAGAAAGCAATATCAATGTGTTATTGTAGATTTTTGGCATGAATAGCTTAATCTTTTCTTCCAGTTCAGCATCATGTACTTCCAGGTTAATCACGGTTTGCAGGACACGTTCTTCCTCACCTTCGCCATGGTGCAGGTTAACGGTAAAGGTTTCCAATTTAATAAATTTTGGTGCCAGTGCCGGATGTGGCTTAACGGCCTCAGTGTGACTGCTGCCCTTGGTGAAATACCAGCCCGCGGCGCCACTCGCGATGAGTAACCCCATCGCTGCGATGATGATGACCATCAGCTTTTTGCTTTTGGGTTTTGCGGCGCCTTCACTGGCGGCGGGAATTGATTTTGCGGGTTTTGCCATTACTGTTCCTTATCAGTCGAGGTGGATTATCAAACAAATCCAACTAATATGATAACCGGAATAAGGTGGGGAATTCCCCTCAGTTTAGGATTCATGAATCTGCCCATCAGACAAATGTATCTACCATGCCTTGGTGGCGGCGTGCAGAAAAAACCGTGCCGCCGGCGGGAACAGCATCACCAATTTTTACAGGCAAGCTTGCATTCCCGCCATCTTGTTTGTCTGCCAGCCCTGCCTGCTGTTCCTTCGGGGACTGGTCATTTACCGTGGCATTGCCCAGCATAATGCCGTTGTCAGCCAACATTTCGCGAAGTTTTGGCAGCGCCTGCTCTACCGCATCGCGGACGGCGGCATGCGGTGAAGTAAACAACGCGGTGGCCTGATCACCGCTTATGTTGAGGACTATATCCAGCGGCCCCAGATGTGGGGGGTTGAGATGCAACTCTGCAGTTTGTTCGTGTTGCGTGGCTAGCCAAGTGACTTTCTGGTTAAATTCGTCGCCCCATGTATCGTGCGTCACAGGAGTGTTTACGGCCACTTGTACGGGACCATTTTGGCTGGTTGGAATGGGCGATGTGGTGCTTTGGGTCAGGCTAGACAAGGTAATCGCATCGGGCAATGCAGCCTGCGCGGGAGTTTGCGTTGTGCCAACGGATAGCAATGAGGTTGCGGCATCCTTCTCTTTCCCTAATGTTTCCAGCATGGTGGGAAAGGTCTTGCCTTGGGTAGTATCGGTGGCCGTGATTGTCGGCGTGGCGTTACTCTGTGCGCGGAACAGCGATTTTGCCGTTTGCTCGCCAATGGATTGGCCTGCGCTGGCGAATTGCGGTGTGCCTCCCTGTATGTTGGTCATAGTGCGTTGTTGTGTGGCAATACTAGCACCTTGTTGTATCGTCGTGGACGTGGACAGCAGTGCTGCCAGCATGTCGTTTGGCAGTGTGCTGGTTCCACCCGATGCGGGTAACTGCGAAGCAGGTTTTTTGTTGGCCGCAACGCTGTTAGTGTTGGCGGTAGCAGGCAGTAATGTCGCCAGTATGTCGCTGGGCAGCATGTTGGCCACGTCTGGTACAGATGCTTCCAGTTCGTTGCCGGTAGCGATGGGCGCGCTGTCTGTTGCGGATGAGGTGGATTGGCCTTTGTTCCGGATGTCTGTGCTGGACTCGCCCGCGCCAGAGCGCTGGCGCGCCAGTACGTTGCCGAACGTTTCCGCAGTGTTGTTGTCCGCCGGGGTGGACGTTTGAGCCGGTGTGACGGGCTGGGGAGAGGTGGTGATGGGCAGGTTTTGCATGATGTGCTCCCGTAGTTAGTTCTCGTTTTGTGCAGTCATAGCCTTGAGGGCCGCGGAGCGTCCGGTGTGCTCGTCTTGTTGGCGCTGCTCGGATTTTGCCGCCAGTTTTTTTTCGTTTTCCAGATGACGCTGCTCCAGCGTGTCAAACGACTTCATTTTGCGCTGTGTATCTTGCAGGTCATTGCGCCCCGTTTGCACCGAGTTGAGTGCTTGCTCGTTGGCGTTGCGCTGCTGGGCAATGGCTTCATCCAGGCGCTGGATGAAATTCTGAAAGTTGCGCAGGTCAGATTGGCTCATGCCGTTCTGCACTGCCTCCTGAAAACGTGCCTGGTAATCCTTGCGATATTGCAGCAGGGTGTCTAATTTTGTTTGCGCGGCCTGCTGCCTCTGGTTAAGCTGCCCGAAATTTTTGGTGGCTGCGTCATTTTTCTGCTGCGCCAGATGCACCAGGGGTTGCAGGGAAAAGGGTTTAATCATGATCTGTTATTGTGGCTAATGTGGTTTGCTGAATAAATTGTCAAATGCCGCCCTGCCGCTGGCATAGTCTTCGCGCTCGAACATACCTTGTTTGAGGAAGTGTTCCATTTGCGGATACATTGCGATGCCTTCGTCCAGTAGCGGGTCGCTACCGCTGACATACGCGCCCACACTGATTAAATCATGATTGCGCTGGTAATGGGCATACAGGTGCTTGAAACGTTGAACCGAACTGAATTGTTGTTCAGAAACCAGGTGGTTCATGGCACGGCTGATGGATGCCTCGATATCTATGGCCGGATAGTGGCCTTGCTCAGCCAAGCGGCGTGACAGCACAATGTGGCCATCCAGGATGGCACGTGCGCTGTCAGCGATGGGATCCTGTTGGTCATCGCCTTCTGTCAATACAGTATAGAACGCGGTAATTGAACCCCCGCCTTCCGTGCCATTGCCGGCGCGTTCAACCAGTTGCGGCAGCTTGGCGAACACCGAGGGCGGATAGCCCTTGGTGGCAGGAGGTTCGCCAATCGCCAGCGCAATTTCGCGTTGTGCCATGGCGTAACGGGTAAGCGAATCCATGATTAGCAGCACATTCTTGCCTTGGTCGCGGAAATATTCGGCGATGGTGGTAGCGTAGGCGGCGCCCTGCAGACGCATCAGTGGACTGGTATCGGCGGGCGCAGCAACTACCACTGAGCGCGCCATGCCCTCCTGGCCCAGGATATCGGTGATGAACTCCTTCACTTCACGCCCACGTTCGCCGATCAACCCGACTACTATGACATCGGCGCTGGTGTAACGCGCCATCATGCCGAGCAGCACGCTTTTGCCCACACCGCTTCCGGAGAACAACCCCATGCGCTGGCCGCGTCCGACGGCGAGCAGGCTGTTGATGGCACGCACGCCGACATCCAGCGGATCCTTGATTGGTGCGCGATCCAATGGATTGATCGGTCGGCTTTGCAAGGGCGCAGTTTCTACTTCCAGCAGCGGCCCGATCTGATCCAGAGGGCGTCCGGCACCATCCAGTACACGGCCCAGCAGCATATTACCCACTGGCAGATGGCGTGTGCGATCTGCTGTGCGTCGCTTCAATACGCGGCTCTTGCTGCCAAGCGCTGGCGCATACGCTGGCTCCAGCGGCGTTACACGCGCACCGGGCATCAAACCCTGCACATCGTGTTCCGGCATGAGAAATATTTTTTCCCCAGAGAAACCGACCACCTCGGCCTCTACCCGATTGTTGGGCAGTTCCACGACGCAGGTGCTGCCAACTGCCATTTTCAGCCCTACCGCTTCCATCACCAAACCGGTGACCCTAGTCAAGCGGCCACTGACTAGCAGGGGTTGGCTCTGCGCAACCGATCCCATGCTGTCTTGCAGGCATGTTTGCCAGCGCTGGGCATGGATGCTTGTGGAGTTCAGGGTTCCAGCCATGTGCTGTCCTGTCCGATAGAAGAAACCACACGTTTCCAGCGCGTGGTCAGCGTAGCATCAATTTGGCTATGTACAGTTTCCACACGACAGCCACCGCGTTCCATTTGCGCATCCTCAAAAATTTTCCAGTCCGTATGGGTGAGCTGTTCGCCCATACCCGTGCGCACCAGTTCTGCATCGGCGGGATGCAAGACCAGATGTGCATGTTGATTAAAATGTGGCAATTCGCTGATGGCTTTACGCACTACGCCAAGCAGCAGATCGGGTTTGACTTTGAGCGTTTGTTGCAGCATCTGTTTGGCAATTTCAAGTGCCAAATTCAGCAGGTCTTGCGCGATCTGCTGATCCACCTGCTGCAATTCTTTTTCCAGGGCGCCTATCATCTCCGTCAAGCGCTGTGCCTCGTTGTGAACCTTTTGCGCGCCATCGGCATAGCCTTTGGCATAACCAGTGTTGTAACCCTCCTCGTGCGCCTGCAACTGGATATGTTCAAGTTGGGCGACAGTGGGAACGGCATCGGCTATCTTTACTATATCGAAGGCGGGCAGTTCCCACCGCTGATAGGCGGTGAGTTGCTCTTTTTGAATGATCACGTCAGACATATGCTTCCTCCCCCTTGCCGCCTAGTGCAATTTGCCCTTCATCCGAAAGGCGACGCACCACCTTGAGGATTTCTTTCTGCTCCGTCTCAACTTCGCTGACCCTGACCGGGCCTTTTGCCTCCAGGTCTTCGCGTAGCATTTCGGCAGCACGTTGTGACATGTTCTTGAATACTTTCTCGCGTAGCTCTTCGGATGATCCTTTGAGCGCGACGATCAGGGACTCAGACTGGATTTCGCGCAGGATAAGCTGGATGCCTCGGTCATCTATGCCGATGACGTCTTCAAACACGAACATTTCGTCGATAATTTTTTGCGCCAAATCCGGGTCATAGCCACGCACTGTTTCAATGACGGAGCTCTCTTGTACGCTGCCTATGAAGTTGAGGATTTCTGCTGCTGTGCGCACACCACCCTTGATGTGCTTCTTTGCTACCCCGTCGCCGCTTAGCAAATTGGTTAGTACATTGTTCAGCTCACGAAGTGCGGTGGGTTGCACGCTGTCCAGCGTGGCAATGCGCAGAAGCACATCATTGCGTGTGCGTTCGGTCATCAAGTTCAGGATGCTGGAAGCCTGTTCCGGTTCAAGATGCACCAGGATGGTAGCGATGATCTGTGGATGTTCACCCCCGATCATTTCGGCAATCGCGGCCGTATCCATCCACTTCAGCGCCTCAATACCACTGGTATCATCGCCTTGCATGATGCGGTCAAGCAGGCCGGCTGCCTTGTCTTCACCCAGCGCCTTGATTAGCATTTTTCTGATGTAATCATTGGCATCCATACCGAAAATGGTTTTTTCTGCGGCAATCTGGTGAAATTCCGCGAATACCTCTTTAATCTGCTCTCGCGAGAGATCCTTCAGCCCCGCCATGGCGGTGCTAATCTTTTGCACCTCCCTGGGGTCGAGATATTTCATCACTTCCGCAGCCTCGCTCTCACCCATCGTCAGGAGCAGGATCGCGCTTTTGTTGACACCAGCATCACTCATTATTTACTCACCCATTCCTTGACTACAGTTGCCACGATCTTGGGTTCATCTTTTGCCATTTGTTTTACGGCCTGAAGGCTTGTTTCAAAGGAGAGGGCAGTCCTCTCGGCCTCGCTAAGCTCATGAACAACGGGGTGCTGCGCCTCGCTTTCCTCTTTTTTCTCTTTCTCAGACGCGGCCATGAAGTTCCTGAATGCTGGGCGGATTACGCCAAACAGCAGGAATAACCCGATGCCTGCGATCAACAGGTATTTCAACACATCTTTCGCCAATGTGATCACTTCCGGCTGTTTCCAGACAGGTATTTCCGGGGTTGGTGCCACCTTCTCTTCGTTAAAGGCGCTGTTCAGCACGTTCAGGGAGTCGTTGCGGTTAGCGTTGAACCCCATTGCTTCCTTTACCAGCGCAGTGATCTGATCTTTTTCGCTTTCGCTAAGCGGCTTGGAGCCAGTCTTGCCATCCTTGTCTGTAAATGTGCGGTTATTTACCACCACTGCTACCGAAAGACGTTTAATTCTGCCTACAGGCAATTTGGTATGGCTGATGGTGCGATCCACTTCATAGTTGACGGTGGATTCCTTGTGCAGGTTGGAATTGACCATACCCGATGCAATTCCCACTGCGCTGGCCGGTGCGACAATGGGCGCGGTGGCCGGAACCGGGGGCTGATTAGACAGAGCTCCAGGCACTCCAGCCGCATTCTGACCACTGCCATTGACTGATTCCATGCTTTGCTGGCTGCGCAAAGTGGATTCCTTCGGGTTCTGGTTAGGCTTATAGATTTCTGCAGTCTGCTCGGTTTGTGCAAAATCTATGTCAGCGGTAATTTGTGCATGCACATTGTTGGCGCCAACCAGTGGCGTAACTATGTCTTCGATACGCTTTATGTAGTCTTGTTCAATCTGCCGCACATATTTTAGCTGGCTGGCATCCAGCAGTTCGGTGCCACCTTCCTTGGCGGAACTCAGCAGCGAACCGCTTTGATCCACCACGGTTACATTCTTGGCGGGCATATCCGGCACGCTGCTCGAAATCAGATGAATGATGCCGTTTATTTGCCCAGAATCCAATGTGCGGCCTGGGTGCAGCATCAGCACCACGGATGCGCTGGGTTTTAGCTGCTCTTTCACGAAAACAGAGGGTTTTGGCAGGGCTAGGTGGACACGGGCGCTTTGCACCTGGGCCAGTGTTTGCATTGAGCGGGCCAGCTCGCCTTCCAGAGCACGCTGGTAATTCACCTGCTCGAGGAACTGGCTGGTACCAAACTTCTGGTTTTCCATCAATTCAAACCCGGCCAAGCTACCCTTTGGCAGGCCTTGGGAGGCAAGACGCAGGCGCATTTCATGCACTTGGTTGGCGGGAACCAGCAAGGCTCCGCCACCTTCCGAGAACTTGTAAGGCACATTCAGTTGTTGCAGCGATTCAATGATGGCTCCGCCATCGCGGTCGGAAAGGTTGCTGTATAACACGCGGTATTCAGGGGCTTGTCCCCACATCCACATGCCGGCAAGCAGCGCAATGATGCCGGCGATGGCGACCATCAGCCCCATGCTTTGCTTGCCACCAAGCCCTGCCAGCGTTTGCGCTAGTGAATTATCTTCTGCCATATTGCCCGCCACGGTTCCCTGTTTGCTGATCCATTAACTCATGTTGCGCATTATCACCGGACATGCCAGGTGTATTGCCGCGAAAAGCGGGGGAATTCCACTGCTTTTCCGGTATTGGTGTCGTGGAAGCGGCTGATAAGGTGCAGTCTCCAAAAACGGAGGTGAGTCATGAAAGTTTCCGGTGTAGACAATTTGCTGGCTGAAATGCGTGCAGCGATGGCCGTCGCGCAAGGCGGCGCAATACCAAAAATTACTGTAGATGCAACCGGCGCAACAGACTTTGCCAGTGTGCTGAAATCTTCTCTGGATGGTGTGGCGCAGGCGCAGAACCATGCTGAATCCATGCAAAAGGCCTTTGTGATGGGAGATGACAAGATTAGCCTAAGTAACGTAATGATAGACATGCAGAAAGCAAACATTTCCTTTCAAACAACCGTGCAGGTGCGTAACAAGGTAATCGCCGCCTATAATGACATTATGAACATGCAAGTGTAGTGCATGAGAGCACAATTTATGTTGCACAGGCACTCGCATCTTGGATACGTATCTTGCCCGTCCTGGCCAATCGGGTCAAATCCAGCTTTGCTGTAGACCTTAATCTTTCAAGTTTAATTCCCCGCCATCTGTGGCGGAATGGGGACTTCCAGAATGGCTTCCAGAACGGCTTGGGCAACTAGCGTGCTATCTTTTCCACCAGAGAAGCCAATAATCCAAGGGTAATGTTGTACTTCAGACAGGTATTCCGCCTTCATTCTTCCGCTCAAGCCTTGCGATGCCAGATGTTCACCAAACAGGCAACAATAAATCCGTTGACACTTGGTTGACACTTAGAAAAACAAAAAGGGCTACGCAAAGCGTAACCCCTTGTTTGTTGGTGGTGGAACGGCGGCTACAACCCTACAAATTCTATCTCGCGCACAATAGCGGTAGATCGTCATTGATTTCTAATGGTAGTGGCTGCCTAAAACCCTGTAAGGCTAGCATCCTATCAGAAATCCCCACTGACGTTTCTTCGTCGGTAGTGAGCATGCGAACTTCAGTTCAATTGCGACTTTGGGAATTGAACCCGTGTCCGAATTAGCCAGGAATTATTCTGTGGAAGCCTTGCCGAATATTTTAGAAAATGTCGTGTACTTCGCTTGAACCCATGTCTTTGTTGTGTCGCCGTTGTTTTCCATGGCTTCGTAAATTTCACGGATCAGATCATTATCGACTAGTTTTGCGGCACGCATTTTTACAAGAAGTTCAGGTCCATGCCAAATGGGAATTTCAAAATCTTTTGCAAGTAAATGCATTCCAATGTCATCGGTTACTACGATAGCGGGACGTATTTGCCCGAATGCCAGAACTCGGCAATCAGTTGATGATGGAGGGGATCTTCCTTCAATCGTGTAGGGTTCGACATTTGATAACACCCATCCACGCAGAACACTTTGCGCTGCTTCTAGCTTCGATTTTTCATCCGAACTCAGTCTAACTGATTGGGCTATTCGCTCGGCTGATAGCTCTGAGCCGTCAAACCAAGGATACCTAAATCGGAGGTTGCCACTGCGGTGAACTTCTTCTTCAACATCCTTGAGAATCGTAACAACGTATTCCTTTTGGCCAAACTTAACACCCAGCATAGGACGAATCCGTTTTGCTAGGCGAAGATAAATGTTGGTATCAAGTAGTACGAGCGTCACTTCAGAAGTTCAACATGCAGCGCGGTGGCGTCCCGGAGTGAAATATCCAAAACTTGCTGAATGTAGCCGATAGCGGTACTGCGCTCACGCAGCATTCGCTGAAGTGCAATGAAAAACGAGGATTTAAAAACGTTGTGTGTTGCTGCAACGTACGCAGCCGGATCCGGAGGAAGCGGTTTAAACAGGGCCTCGCTTACTAATGCATCGCGCATATTATTTCGAACAGCATGAATATCTTGGTCTGTTGCTTTAAGTTCGCCAAAATTATTCGCCTGTGCAAAGTTGATTACTTCGCGATAAACGCTGAACAAGGATATCTTGTGATCGCGTGCATACTTGCTTAGCACCTCGATCTGTCCGTTCTTGTTGGTTTTGTGAGTGGTCTCTGCATAAGCGGACTCGGCGAGCTCTTTTGGAAAAAGCAGCGCACCTGCGAAAGCATCGGCAAAATCTTCACCGTCATCTGTCCCCGCGAGGCTTGGTGTGTACACGTGAGCCAACTCGTGAGCCATCCAAAACTTAAAGTCTTCTAAGTGTGTGTCCAGGTTTAGGTAAATAAACGTAACATTTTCTTCTGGTAGAAGTATGTGTAGAGCATTTTCATGTCGCTGCTTGTGACCCCACAACACGGGAACAATTACGGCATCATTGATTTCGAATTCACCGAATAAATGCTGGTATTGCAGTACAGCCTGCATACCTATCCCCAGCTTTTCCCGTACATCAGCGACAACACTTTGCAGTGCTTCATATTCAGTGGAGGGAGCGGGTATCTGTGTGCGTAATGCACGTTTAGCAGGTAAGTATTGGACTAGAGGCTTGAGCATCACTCCCATCGCGAGAGCTTTAAGCACATGCTGCTCGGTTGTTTTGGCCCCCCCTTTTTTGCGAAAAGCCACAATCGGGGGTTTTACCGAAGAGGATACAAGCTGATCAAAATTTAACTTTAGCGTGGTTGCCAGTTTAAGAAGTTTGTCGGGGCGCGGGAAATCATTGCCCTGCAGCCAGTTGGTCACGGCTTGAGAGGTAACGCCGATTTCTTCCGCTAGTCGCTTTTGCGTCCACCCAAGACCAGCGAGGGTCGCTTTCAACGTAGGGGTGTTGATTGTTTTTTCCATAGGTTTGTAATGGTAATCTCATCAAGCCAGCAAATCAAGTTTAATCAAGTTTAATGATTAAGGCATTCTGTTTTAATTGTCTGTGACACCAGTACTCCGGAATTTTTGTGAGGTTTAAAAAATGTTCAGTGGGACACCAATCTGGCTCATCTGATGAGCTACTTTCTGTTGCATAATGAAAGTGAATCGGTGATGAGGCAGCAAAGTTGCTCAATTGCGTCAATAATACGAGCTTGGTGTCAGTCGATAATATTTCGACTGTTCAGTAATAGATAACTAAAAATTTTTAAATGCGCAATGGTCAACATTGAGGGTGAATTTCGAATAGTCACATGTACGCAAGAGTTGACGAATTCGGTTGAAGGGTCATTTTGCGCGATTCGCGGATATGGGATGGGTGCAGTTGAGCTCACATTTAGTTATCTGCGCTATCAATTCAGACGATGAGTCGATTCCATTTTCAGATGGGTCCGCAATTGCGCCTTTTGAAATCGACTCAACATCTATCAGGCCAGCTTTCACGCGGTCTGCGGCGAGTAGTACGGCCTCAATACCTTGTGGCCAAGAAGCTAGGGCATCAAGAGCTGATGCAGCACCTTCCTCCATGTCACGAGCAAGCGATATTTCTTGCTCGGCAGTCAACAGCTTTCCTGTACGCATCTCCCGAACGTAATGTCTGAATGGGTCATTGCGCCCCGAACTAATATCGTCAAGAAATTCCAGCGCATCTGACAATGCTAAATCTTCAATATCCGTTGCATCACTACTCAGAAAGGTTTCGCCGTCCTCGTCCCGCTCATCCGTTTCGGCACCGACTTCGCCAATTAGAAGACGAAGCAAGCATTACGTGGATTGGGTTATTCCACCGCTGCCGCGCTAGCCGACATTGTCGACAACAGCGTGTCGGCAGGGGCAAGGGAAGTTCGAATTGATTTCGCGTGGGATGCTAATAAAAGCCGGATTACAGTGCTCGACGATGGTCGCGGCATGAATGATGCAGAACTCGAAAGTGCTATGAGACTTGGTGATAGAAGCCCGCTAGATGTTCGCGATCCTTCGGATCTTGGTCGTTTTGGTATGGGGCTGAAAACAGCCTCATTTTCTCAATGCCGAAGATTGACTGTGGCTTCCGTTAGTGAAGGAATATCTACATGTTGCTTGAGATGGGATTTAGATGCTTTAGCTTTAAGGCCAGATGAAGGATGGTTGCTATTTGAGGGGGCGGCTGAAGGTTCTGAAGGTTTTCTAACCCCACTATCTGAAAATAAAACAGGGACATTGGTGTTGTGGGAAACGCTTGATCGAATTGTTACTGATGGGTACACAGTCGATGACTTCTCCGACATGATTGATAACGTTGAAAAACGTTTAGCTATGATTTTTCACCGTCTGTTGGAGGGTGATTTACCTCGGTTACATCTGCTGTTGAATGGACGATCAGTAGCGCCGTGGGATCCATTTATGTCTGGGCATGCAGCTAAACCATGGAATTCTCCAGTTGAAAAAATAACGACTGGATCTGGAGTCGTTGAAGTTGAATGTCACGTATTGCCTCACCGCGACAGGTTGAACCCAGCTGAGCATGAGTTAGCCGGAGGTCCAGATGGCTGGACGACCCAGCAGGGGTTTTATGTTTATCGAAATGAGCGCCTGCTGCTCGCAGGTGGTTGGCTTGGTCTCGGGCAGGGCAAAACTTGGAATCGTGAAGAATCGCACCGACTGGCTCGAATACGTTTGGATATCCCCAATACGGCTGATGCAGATTGGAAGATTGATATCCGAAAATCTACAGCAAGGCCGCCTGTATCAATTCGTCCTCGGTTGGCAAAGTTGGCAGAAGACACTCGGGAAAAAGCTCGCAGAGTTTTTGCCTATAGAGGGTCACCTGTCTTTGGACAGGGTGGCGTTCCTGTTGAGCAAGCGTGGCGAGCCGAGCACTCCCGTTCAGGAATACGCTATAGGATTGACGAGAAACATCCGGTTGTATCTGCCGTTCTTGAGGGGGCTTCATCGCACGACAGCGTTGCCTGACTCAGTCGCAGACGTTGGCCTTGCCAAACCAGTTCCGGCAAATTGGCGACGGCCTGCAAGGAATGATCGGCCAGCAACGACCAGGACGAGAGCAATTTGCTTCTGGCTGGATCGGTGTCACTCACTGCATAGTGCAGCGCATGGCGCTTATTCACAGCTTCGGTCAGCCACCAACCAAGGCGCATCGACCGGCGGCACAACGGCTTATCACTAAAGGGTGTGACGAATCTGGCACGCTTTGGCTGGCAGTCACCGAAAGGCATAACTAACCGCACACGAAATTGATAGCAGTCACCAAACGGCAAAACGATGCGGGTGCGATTTCGGCGCAGGTCACCATAGAGAATCTGGTGTCCCGCCTCCATGCGCACGTCGTAATCAAACTCCATCGACTGCGCGAGTGACAACGACCACACTGAAGCGTGTTGCCAGCGTTTGACCTGCGTCAGATCCCAAGCCGTGCGATTAGCAACGAAGACTTCAGTCTTGCCCCAGTTGGTAGCAAAGCGACGGCGCAGTTTGACCGGTCCCGAATCGGCATACAGACCGAGCTGGAGTGTTAACCCCAGCGGGAAGGCGGTGTTCATAGTGGTCCGGTAATAAAACTATCGGGTGCGGGAACGGCAAACGCCTGATTGCCGGCATTGCCACGAAACGCAATCCAGCCCGGAATCGGCGCTTCTTCTACCGCAAACCCATCGGTCAGAATCAGAATCTCGTTGAACTCACCCAACACACAAGCGGTAATGCCACCATCCCGATTCGGAAATTGCGGCACGGCCATTCTAGGCAAAACAGAGGTGGGGTGACGCTGACCATTGTTAGACCATCCCTCCACGAAAGGCGACCACGTGCCTGTCCAAGGTGCGCCCACGACTGCGCCGGCTTCATCTACAGCATATGGCGGATACCAATTCCCCCACATATCCCATAAACCATACCGAGCGCACAGACCCTTAAAATTGTCCGAGGGATAACGGCGACTGGTTGTGCCGGCATAGGCGAAGCGAATGTCGTAACCGGTAATGCTTTCACCGTTCTCAACAAGGCCGACGAGCCACCACCAGCCTTCTCGGCCATCGCAGGCAAACCACAAGCGTACTACTGGTGAGGGAACTGGAAACCACGCTTCATGAACAATGGTGTTCGTGCTGACTTGCGCTGCCGGATCAACATAACTCGCCCCATGCACGGCATAGGTCGTGA
>CAITJF010000165.1 GCA_903892645.1 uncultured Nitrosomonadales bacterium
ATGCTTTGTACTGGCGGCAGAGATGCTCGTACAGCACATCCATCTTGCCTGAAAACCAGAATAACGCCTTGAGGGATCGAATATCTTCCATGCAACAATTGTTGCGCGGGAAGCACAATAAAATCAGGCGAGTTCTGAGCAATTATGCGCAGAATCTGTGTTGCAATTTATGGGGTGGTGTGAACCCGTATGAAAGGCCTTGCACTGAAAAAATAGTATTGCTTCATACCGATGTATTGTTTTCGCAGGCGCGGACGCATTCTCAGACGCATTGACCATGCGAATGCATTCGCACTTACACCCCCTCTAACTGCATTTTCCAGGATGAACAATCTGGGTTAAAGGCTACATCAGTTCTCAGCAGCTTCAGCCGCTGCCTGCAGCACAGGCCAGCACTGCGCGCGCAACTCGTCGAGCACCTCTGCCAATGGCGGGGCAGAAAGTCCGCTGCGGGTGAGAAATGCCTGCCACATCACCTGCTTCTCAGCCGCAAAATTTGGTGCAAGCCCTGCTGGCAAGGTTACTGGCACGGACGTTTTTCGGCGTGCGAAGGTCGCCCAGATCGCTGCTGGCAGCAGGGCACGGTCAAGATTTTCGTAGCGCATCAAAACCCACAGGTCGAAGTAATCCTTGACGCGGGAATTAAACCCAGCCAGTTTCACGATGGCTTCCAGCTTTTCTGCCACCACCGTTTCCAATGGATACACCGCCAGTACCGGCGCTGGCATGTCCAGCAAGGTGGGATAGGTTTGCTGCAACGGCGCTGGCGTCACGGCATCGCCGAAACCGATGTCGCACTGAATTGGAATCCGTGCCCCGTCAAGTGTGGCGGTCATGCTCACCCGCACACCGGGATAGCCTGCCATCTTACGGATGTCCACCACGCGCACGGAACCTGCGTCGAGTACAAGTCCGTCGTCAGCCATCTCCATGCCCGCCATCTCACGAAACACCGCAGCGAGTTCCTCCGGTTCGGCGTTGCCGTATCCCAAGAAATCGGCGTCTCGCGTCGGACGCTGTGTGAGATCAAACCACAGGCGGAACAGCAACGCACCCTTGAGCACAAACCGATCACAATGGCGCGATTGAGCCAGCCGGTAAAGCAGGCGCTCCAGTGCATAGCTCACCAGCAGTTGCTGAAAATCCTCGCCGCGTTCGCGGGCGAGGTTAAGCAAACGCTGCCGGATTGAGGTCGCAATATTCGTCTTTTTATTCATGCCACCAGCGCCTCCACATAAGGTCGTATCACGGCCTGCACGCGACAGATGCGCGCCATGGCATCCAACTCTTCCAGCGTAAAGCGACGCTGCTGCCAGCCTTCACGCAGCGCCTCAATCGCCACGTCCAGCCCGATGCGGTTACGGAATTTGAAGCCATCGACCACGGTTTTTGCCACCGAATAAACTCGCACATCCCCACCCGTCCGATGATGTGTCTCGACCCCCGCAGTAAAAGCCTCCCCGGAAAAATGCATGATACGCAACGGCGGGTAAACCTCCGGCTTGCGCCAGGCGCTTTTTGGCAGCGCCAGCCACACTACCGGCGGCGATTGCGTGGTGAGCTCATGAAACGCCAATGCCGAGAGCAAACACAGCACCCCATGTGGATAACGCTGCATGACCCGCACCCAAGTGTCACTCGCATCCATAGTTTTCGCGATCTGATAGACGCCACGGCGCACACGCACGATGTGTCCCTCATCAAGCAGTGTCGCAAGCACGCGATACAGAGCCGGACGCGACAGACTGAGTTCCGCTAGATCGGCCACGGTGGCCACCTCCCGCTTGGCGATATATTGGTAAATGGTGTCAGGTTTTAGCATGAGACCAACCTCGTTACTTATAGACAAGTGACTAGGTTAATCTCAGAAGCCGTCGGATGCAAGTTTTCATCGTCCGCAGTTAATAAGGCAAGCAGCGTACCTGATGGAAATCCTCCGCGACACGCACGGGTAGATCGATCCGCATTGCGGGCGAAAGCAATTGGGAGAGGCGCACGACATCGTTCAGGTGCTTGCGCACATTCTTGTGGTCGATAGCTTCGCCCTGCTGCTGCCTTGCACTCAGGTCGAGCCATGCATTGGCCTTCAATGGAATCAGCCGATCCGGCCCCACCCATGAAATCGCATCCTTCGCAGTAGCACCCGCCAGGATGAAGGCGTAATAGTCGTCATCCAGCAAAATGGCCGACAGGCTCGACACCGCCTCATCAAGGGGAATTGGCGTCAGGTGTGCATCGTCCGACAAAGCCAGTCCGTCAGGCATGCGGGAAAACAGTTC
>CAITJF010000166.1 GCA_903892645.1 uncultured Nitrosomonadales bacterium
GACTTCACGACCATTACACAACAGGAGATTGATACGGCAATGAACAGATTGAACAACCGACCCAGAAAAAGACTTGAATACAAAACACCCAGTCAGGTATTCTTCAAGTCAGGCGTTGCACTTCAAACTTGAACTCGCGAATACATTTTAATGAGAATATTTTTCCGGACAAATTTTTACGGTGGCTTTATTTGCATTGCATGCAGGAGCACAAGCAGATTTGCAATAGGCAGTCATGGAGCCGTCCGATGAGCATTAAAAAAAACGCGCGAAGCATGAAGGGTGCGTTTTCTGCTCTATTGGTGTGGGCATGCCTTATTGGCGATGTGTCGGCCCAAATACTTGATGACATCATTCTTAACAAAGCGCCGGATGGAAAGGTTGTTGCCACAATCACCCTGGGAGGCCCGGTGCAATATTTGCGGCACTTTCCCGATAAACGGGGGCAGCACCTCGAGATTTTTTTCAAACAATTGCTGGACGGCGATTCAAGCGACCTGTGGCAAGGCTACGAAATGCGCACCTCCCCACCATCGGATTTAATCCCGAGATTTACCGTGGAAATTCGTGACTTGAATATCCAGCCAAAAATGGTTGTCGAGTTTAGCCGCCCAACAGAATACAGTGTGCGTGTCGGCGAAAATAAACGCTCATTTGTAATTACTATTCAACCGGACAAAACACAAGCTCCCAGCGGAAAAGCAGAGCCTGTCAAGAAACAGCAAAATACCAAAAACGAAGCACGCGCGCGGCAACCGGAGATAAAGCCAAAAACAGGCAATGTACCCACTCAGGTAGTTGATGACATCATTTTTGACAAGGCCCCTGATGGCAAGATCATTGCCACAATCACATTGAGCGGCCCGGTGCAATATTTGCGGCACATCCCCGACAACAATGGGCAACACCTCGATATTTTTTTCAAACAATTGCTGGATGGCGCTTCAGGTAATCTGTGGCAAGGTTACGAAATGCGCACCTCACCGCCATCAGATCTGCTCCCAGGCTTTACCGTGGAAGTCCGTGACCTGAACATTCAGCCCAGAATGGTTGTCAAATTCAGCCGCCCAACAAAATATAGTATGCATCTCGGCGAAGATAAGCGCTCATTTGTAATTGCCATTCAACCAGATAAAACGCAAGCTGCCAGCGGAAAGACAGAGCCTGCCAAGGAGCAACAGAAGGCCATAAGTGAAGTGCCCTCGCCACAGCCGGAAATGAAGGTCGGCGTAAAAGAAGATAGCCCCACTTTGCCGGTGACCGTGCAAACGGCACCAGACAAATCGCAAGCCCCCAGTGAAAAAATAGAAACCGCCAAGGAGCAACAAAGTGCCAGCAACGAAGCGCCATCGCCACAGCCAGAGATAAAGCCGGAAATAAAGGTTGACGTAAAAGAAGGCAGCTCCGCTTTGCCGGTGACCGTGCAAACAGCTCCGGAAAATATATCGCCGTCAGTCGCAGCCACAACTGCGGCACCGGTTGCCGCAGAAGCCTTGTCGGCTGACCAGCTTAAGGAAACGGATAGTCAGGCAGAGGTATTGATGGAGAAAGGGCGCGATGCGCTGAAAATCAATGAATATGGCTTGGCAATTGAGGCTTTCAATAAGGTATTGCTGTTGCCGCCAAACAAGTTCTCGCAGGATGCGCAGGAATGGGTCGGTATCGCCAGAGAGAGTGCCGGGCAGAAATTCAAGGCAAAACTGGAGTACGAGTCGTATTTGAAAATGTATACCAGTGGTGTTGGAGTTGACCGCGTTAAAGAACGCTTGGCAAAGTTATCCTCCGTGCAACCTGTTCGTCAGGCTGCAGAAAAAACAGCCACCCCCAAGGAAAAGAAAGGCTTTGAAACCATATCGTTTGGCAGCTTGTCCATGTATTACTACCATGGGGAAAGCCTTACCACTGTAGCGGGCGTTGCCAGTCCAGCTACCCCGGTCACCGATCAATCGATGTTGTTAACCAATGTCAGCGCATCCATGCGTTCGCGCAATGACCAGTACGATAACCGCATTGTTTTTCAGGACACGTACAACAAGAACTTATTGACTACGACAAGTCAAACAAGCCCCAACAGATTAAGCGCTGCCTACTTTGATTTTAAGAACAAGGTGACCAATTTCTCCAGCCGCATCGGGCGTCAATCACCAAGCGGTGGTGGCATAATGGGGCGGTTTGATGGCATTTCTGCCGGCTATGGTTTTACGCAGAAATGGCATGCAACGGCATCCGCTGGAAGTCTTTCCGATTTCACTCTGGGTTCGAAGCCTGTATTTCAAGGATTTGGCCTAGGTATCGGAGCTAACGAACGATTGAGCGGCTCCATCTATGCTGTCAACCAAAGTATTGATGGCACTTCTGACCGCAAGGCGGTGGGTACAGAACTACGGTACTTTGACACAAACAGAAATGGCTTTGCCATACTGGACTACGATACCAGCTTTAAGGCTGTAAATATTGCGCTGCTACAGGGAACGATAAATGGAGCTCCGGGAACAACCTATAATTTTCTTGTAGATCATAGAAAGACACCCTCTATAAGCATAAGAAATGCATTGATTGGCAGTTCGTCGACTATTAACACTTTGCTGCAGAACGGATGGACGCGGGCTGATCTGGAATTGCTTGCGAGGCTGCGTACAGCCACTGCCAATCTGGTTCAGTTTGGGGTATCCCAGCAGATCAAGGAAAAATGGCAGGCGGGGGTGGACGTAAGAGTTTCTAATACGTCCGGATTGCCGCAGAGCGGAACGCAAAACCCAGACGGAACTACAGGGCTGGAAGGATTTACGGCAGCCACCACTGGAACTGGTAATGAATGGGGACTGACGGGCCAGTTGATAGGCAACAACGTTTTTTCCGCCCATGACGTGTCGGTATGCAGTTTGAGCTATTCGAAAGGCAACACCATAACAGGTGAGTCATTTTTTCTGACTAACCATTTAAGCCTAGCCGAAAAATGGGGGACGGATGCATCGCTGCGGCTATATTGGCAAAGTGATAACCTAGGGGGGAAGGAAACCATAATAACGCCCACACTTAGAGCGACTTACCAGGCGAAAGACAAGCTTAGCTTCGAGGTGAGTGGTGGTATAGAGCTAACTAATAACACCCCCGCAACTGGGCCATCTTCAAAAACAACTCGAAAATATTTCTCGCTGGGATTGCGTTCGGATTTTTAAAGCCTAATCTTCCGCATGAGGACTCGACTTCCGCCTCAGAGATATCCAACAGGCGCAGGCAGAACCGAGCTTGGGCCGTTCCTGCATGTGACTGAGTCCAAAATACTTACGAATGCCAGCATGGCGTCATCGTGCAGATGGCAGATTTTGATTGGGCCATGCCCGCTATTAAAAAAATCGCGAGCATGGCCTGCTCCACAAGCTTTATAAATAATACCTTAACCGCAGGCACCAATCGCCCCACAAGCAGTGCAAAACTCACAGCCGTCTTTCTTGATAACGGTGCGGTTGCCGCACTCGGCGCATTTTTTGCCTGCCATAAGGCTGGATTCAACCTGCCCCCGCTTCTCGACAAATGTCCGCTTGCTTGATTGCGGGGAAGACATAATGCCGGTCTCGGTTACCGGATAACCTTCCTCATTGAGCAATCCCAGCATGGAGTAGCGGTGGATCATCAACCTTGCCACGTAGGCTACCGTGGATGGCCAGGTTTGTGATTTTTCGCTGCCGGGTACTTTGGCCATGAAGTCGCCCAGCGGCTCCGAATAATTCAGCAGCTTGCGCAGCTTCATGCCGATCCAGGCGGGATCAATTACGCGCATATCCAGGCTGAGCAGCTTGTACAGCCCGTCGAGGGCGCGCGGGTATTCGCCGGACAGCCACACCGAGTAGGGGCGGCGTTGTCCGTCGGGCAGCACCAATTCCTTCAGGCCCAACACGAAATCATCGCCGCCGGCGTGGTTCAACACATCCACCGTCCAGCTCATCGTGCCGTCCGGGCTGACTTTGGGTTCCTTGCGCGAGAACATCGCATCCAGCACAGGTGTGGCTTCACCTTCCCGCATGGTCAGCGCATCCAGCTGCTCGCAGCGGTAACGCACTATCTTGGCGAAACCGGCCACCAGGCTGGGCATGCGCACCTTGTCGCCATTCGGCGGGAAAGGCATGTCGAAGGCATCTTCGCCTGCGGCTTTTTCGAGTATGGACAACTTCAGGTTCAGCCAGCCACGGTCTTCGGCACGCATGTCCATGGACAGCGTCTTGGCGAGCGCCCCCAGGCCGCGCGGCTGCTCCGCGCCGTTCACCCAGACTTCAAACGGGCGGGCGTGCCCGTTCTGGATGTGGCTGATGAAGACCGCAAAGCTGCCATGCTGGTGCTCGATCATGTACACCCAGCCTTCGCTGCCCAAAGGCTGCTGTGGGCGTCCGGGCCAGCGCAGGCTGGCCAGCGCCGGAGTGGGCATTATGTCGAGCATCACGCGCTTGTCCACATCGCCCTGGTCGCTGTCTTGCGCCGTTTCCTTGGTCGTCGGCGCAACCGGCTTGACCTCAAGCACCGCACCCAGCACGCTGTTGGGGCGGTAGGTCGTGATGCCTTTCAGGCCGTGTTTCCACGCTTCCATATACAAGTCCTCGAACGACTCGAACGGGTAATCCGCCGGCACGTTGACCGTCTTGCTGATGGCCGTGTCTATGAAGGGCTGCACTGCGGCGGACATCGCCATGTGATCGGTGGCGGACATTTCCAGTGCGGTCACGAAGTACTCGGGCAGGTTATCCACGTCGCCGCCGAGGTGGCGATACAGGCGCCAGGCGTAATCCTCCACCTGAATGGCTTTCTTGGTGCCGTCCTGCATGCGTTTGTTGCGGTTGTAGAACCAGGAAAACGGCGGCTCGATGCCATTGCTCGCGTTATCTGCAAAGGCCAGGCTGATCGTGCCGGTCGGGGCAATCGACAGCAGGTGGCTGTTGCGCAGACCATGCTCCTTGATGCGTTCCTTGATGCCCTCCGGCAGGCGCGAGGCAAAGCGCGGTGCGGCCAGATATTTGTCCACCTCAAGCAACGGGAAAGCGCCTTTTTCTATGGCCAGGTCGATGGATGCCTCGTAGGCCGAATCGCGCATGGCTTCCGCAATGCGGGATGCCATCGCGCGTCCCTCATCGCTGTTGTACTTCAGGCAGAGCATGATCAGCGCATCGCCCAGGCCGGTGAAACCAATTCCGATGCGGCGCTTGGCCTGTGCCTCGGCCCGTTGTTCCTCCAGCGGCCAGACCGTCGCATCCAGCACGTTGTCCAGCATCCGCGCTGCCAACACCACCACGCGCTCGAAAGTGGCGAAGTCGAACTCCGCATTCTTGGTGAATGGGCTGAGTACAAACTTGGCCAGATTGATACTACCCAGATCGCAGCAACCGTAGCTGGGCAGCGGCTGCTCACCGCACGGGTTGGTAGCCTCGATCTCCTCAATATAGGAGAGGTTGTTGTCGCTATTGATCTTGTTGATGAACAACACGCCCGGCTCCGCGTGGTCATAGGTTGCCTGCATGATCTGCTTCCACAGGTCCGTTGCCTTGACCTTGCGATATACCCATACCCCATCGGCGCGCAGATACGCCCCCGCATTCAGCGCGGCTTGGGACGGCATGGCCTTGTGCGCCAGCTCCCACTCCGCATCAGCCTCAACCGCCTGCATGAAAGCATCGCTGATCCCGATGGAGAGATTAAAGTTGCGCAGGTCGCCACTATCCTTGGCATGGATAAAAGATTCGATATCCGGATGGTCGCAACGCAACACTCCCATCTGCGCCCCCCGGCGCGCACCGGCGGACTCCACTGTTTCGCAGCTGCGGTCAAACACCCGCATGTAGGATACTGGGCCGCTGGCACGGCTGTTGGTGCCCTTTACCAGCGCGTCTTTCGGACGAATAGCGGAGAAATTGTAGCCGACGCCCCCGCCGCGGCGCATGGTTTCGGCGGCTTGTTGCAGCGCATCGTAGATGCCCGGCTTGCCATCGCTGTAACCGCTGATCGCATCACCTACGGGTTGCACAAAACAGTTGATAAGAGTTGCCTGCAGCGTTGTACCTGCGGCGGAATTGATACGCCCACCGGGGATAAACCCGCTCTCAAGCGCCCACAGGAATTGCGGTTCCCACGCGGCGGGATCTTTCTCAACCGCGGCCAACCCACGTGCCACGCGCTTGCGCACATCATGCGCGGTTGTTTCGCCTTCCTTGCAATACTTTTCCTGTAAAACCTCCGGAGTGATCTCCTGCTCAGCCAAAGGGTTGACAGGAACCCTTGCAGACTCTAACTGAACCACGGAATCATTGCGGCGTATCATTTTGTGTTGGCCAA
>CAITJF010000167.1 GCA_903892645.1 uncultured Nitrosomonadales bacterium
GACTTCACGACCATTACACAACAGGAGATTGATACGGCAATGAACAGATTGAACAACCGACCCAGAAAAAGACTTGAATACAAAACACCCAGTCAGGTATTCTTCAAGTCAGGCGTTGCACTTCAAACTTGAACTCGCGAAACGGATTACGATTGCGTAACCACCAGAATCAGGAAACTCTATAAAAACACATAAAACGCCACCCGGCAGGAAAAGGCGTTAAAAAAAGGAGTGGCTTTCATGGTAACAGATGCTGGTTTGCATGCCACCTACCTGGATTCAATTCTCGAGCGCCACGGGCATGCTGCGGCCAGCCTTTTGCAAATCCTGCGCGAGGCGCAGGAACACTACGGCTACATCCACCCCGATGCCGTAGATTATCTCGGCGCAAAACTTCACATACCCCGCTCGAGAATAGAAGGCGTGGCAACTTTCTATTCCTTTCTGCACCTGCAGCCGCATGGGGAATACCGCGTATTGTTTTCCGATAACATCACCGACCGCATGCTGGGCAGTACCGCACTCATGCAGCAGATGTGCCAGCAGATGTGGGTCGAGCCGGGCAAGGTTTCCGAAGATGGCTTGTTGAGCATCAACACCACTTCCTGCACCGGCATGTGCGACCAGGGACCGGCCATGCTGGTCAATGGCCGCGCCATTACCCGCCTGACACGCCAGCGGGTGCAGGAAATTGGCCTGCTGATCGGCAACCGCACGCCGCTTGACGACTGGCCCGCCGATTTCTTTGCTGTGGACGACAACCTCCGCCGCAAGGGTCTGCTGCTTGATAGTACGCTTGCCCCCGGCGCGGTGCTGCGTGCCGCCGTTACGTTGGGTGCGCAAAATATCGTCGAGGCGGTCAAGACCTCCGGCTTGCGCGGGCGCGGCGGCGCGGGTTTTCCCACCGGGCTGAAATGGGAGTCCTGCCGCAACGCACAAGGTGCTGCCCGGTATGTGGTGTGCAACGCCGACGAGGGCGAGCCCGGCACGTTCAAGGACCGTGTGCTGCTCACCTCTTACGCCGACCTGGTGTTTGAGGGCATGACGCTGTGCGCGCTGGCTGTCGGCGCAACGCAGGGCTATCTCTACCTGCGCGGCGAATACCGCTATCTGCTCGAGCCGCTGCAGGCCGTGCTGCAACGTCGCCGCGAAAAAAATCTGCTGGGCAGGAACATCCTCGGCCAAGCCGGTTTTGATTTCGACATCGCCATCCACCTCGGCGCGGGCGCTTACATCTGCGGCGAGGAGTCGGCACTGATCGAATCGCTGGAAGGCAAACGCGGTGTGCCGCGCAACCGCCCTCCGTTCCCGGTGACCCACGGCTACATGCAGCAGCCGACCGCCGTGGACAATGTCGAAACTTTTTGCAGTGCCGCGCTGGCGATACAAATGGGTGCGGAAAAATATCGCGTCATTGGCACGGCGAAATCTACCGGCAGCAAGCTGCTGTCAGTCTCCGGCGATTGCCCGCGTCCCGGCATTTACGAATACCCCTTCGGCGTATCGGTGCACGAGGTGCTGCACGACTGCGGTGCGGTGAATACGCGCGCGGTGCAGATCAGCGGCCCTTCCGGCGTGTGCGTCGCGGAAAGCGAATTCGACCGTAAATTGGGATTTGAAGACCTGCCCACCGCCGGAGCATTCATGGTGTTCGATGACAGCCGCGACTTGTTCGAGGTGGCACGCAACTTCGTGCATTTCTTCGCGCATGAAAGCTGCGGTTTCTGCACACCGTGCCGCGTCGGTACCTCCATGCTGAAGCAGACCATGGACAAGATCGCCGCCGGGCATGGCACGCGTTATGACCTGAACGAGGTCGAGCATCTCGACAAGGTGTTGCAGACCAGCTCTCACTGCGGGCTGGGGCGTACCGCCTGCAACCCGGTGCTGCACACGCTCAAGCATTTCCGCCCCGCTTATGAAAACCGCCTGAAGTCGCTGGACTTCGAACCGGCCTTCGATCTCGACGGCGCGCTGGCGCGGGCGCGCCAGATGACCGGGCGCGACGACGCCGGTGCGCATCTGAAAACGGAGGGAGCATGAGCGATACTTTTCAGCTTGATGGCGCAAGCATTCCGTTCAAGGCAGGACAGACCGTGATGCAGGCCGCGCTGGCTGGCGGGCATTACATCCCGCACCTGTGCTACCACCCCGAATTCAAGCCGCACGGCAGTTGCAAGGTATGCACGGTCAAGGTCAACGGCCGCACCGCCGCTTCCTGCACCATGCCCGCCGAGGCCGGGCTGAGTGTGGAGAGCAACATCGAGGAAATGAACGGCTTGCGCCGCACGCTGGTGCAGATGCTGTTCGCCGAGGGCAACCATTTCTGCCCTTCGTGCGAGAAGAGCGGCAACTGCACGTTGCAGGCGCTGGGTTATGACCTTGAGGTGCATACCGCAGGCTTTCGCCACATGTACCCGGATCGCCCGCTGGATGCCTCGCACCCGGACATCCTGCTCGACTTCAACCGCTGCATCCTGTGCGAACTGTGCGTGCGCGCATCGAGCGAGGTGGATGGCAAGAACGTGTTTTCGCTGGCCGGGCGCGGCATCGCCAAGCACCTCATCGTCAATGCGAAATCCGGTTTGCTGAAAGACACCAATATCGCGCTGACCGACAAGGCGATGCAGGTCTGCCCGGTCGGCGTGATTTTGCAAAAGCGCATAGGCTTCAGCGTGCCCATCGGCGAGCGGCGTTACGACCAGCGCCCGATCAGCGCACAGGCGCTGGATGACGCACCGCGCCAAGCCGATGCCAGCGGCAGTTGCACCGCCTGCGAGGGAACGCCATGAGCAAAAAACTGCGCGTCGCCACCACCTCGCTCGCCGGTTGCTTCGGCTGCCACATGTCTTTGCTCGATATCGACGAACGGCTGCTTGCACTGCTCGAACTGGTGGAATTTGACCGTTCGCCGATCACCGATATCAAGCATTGTTCACCCTGTGACATCGGGTTGATTGAGGGCGGCATCTGCAATGCGGAGAACGTGCATGTGCTGCACGAGTTCCGCAAGAATTGCAAAATCCTGATCGCCATCGGTTCCTGCGCCGTTACCGGCGGCCTGCCCGCGCAGCGCAACCACCTCGATCTCGGCGCCTGTCTGACCGAGGTGTACCTCACCGAGCCGGGGCTGGCGCACGGCCACATCCCGAACGACCCGGAATTGCCGCTGCCGCTGGACAAGGTGCATCCGCTGCACGAAGTGGTGAAGATCGATTACTTCATTCCGGGTTGCCCGCCCTCGGGCGATGCCATCTGGAAATTTCTCACCGACCTGATCGCGGGCAAGACGCCGGTGCTGGGGCATGGACTGATCAAATATGACTGACCTTAACGACAAACTGGAAACTGCTGTGCATCCCGAGAACCTGCGCCGCGTCGCGATTGACCCGGTGTCGCGCGTCGAAGGCCACGGCAAGGTAACGCTGTTGCTGGACGAGAACGATCGCGTGCATCAGGTGCGGCTGCACATCGTCGAGTTTCGTGGTTTCGAAAAATTCGTGCAGGGACGCCCCTACTGGGAAGCGCCGGTGATGGTGCAGCGGCTGTGCGGCATCTGCCCGGTGAGCCACCACATCGCGGCATCCAAGGCGATGGACATGATCGTCGGCGCTACGCTCACGCCGACAGCGGAGAAGGTGCGGCGGCTGATGCATTATGGGCAGATATTGCAGTCCCACGCACTGCACTTTTTTCATCTCTCTTCGCCGGATTTATTATTCGGTTTCGATTCGGATGTTGCCAAACGCAACATTGTTGGCATCGCCGCCGCCTACCCTGAGGTCGCCAAACAGGGCGTGCTGCTGCGTAAGTACGGGCAGGAGGTAATCCGCATTACTGCAGGCAAGCGCATACACGGCACCGGTTCAATACCGGGCGGGGTGAACAAGAACGTGAGTATCGAGGAGCGCGATTACCTGCTGAAGGACATCGAACAAATGATTGCATGGAGCCGCGATGCACTGGCACTGATACGGCAACTGTTCGAGCAGAATCTGGACAGCTATAACGCCTTCGGACGCTTCAAGACGCATACGCTCAATCTGGTGCGCGAGGATGGCGCGCTGGACCTTTATCATGGCGGGCTGCGCGCACGCGACATGGATGGCAACACGCTGTTCGACCACTACGATTACTCCCACTACTGGGATGTGATCTTCGAGGACGTGAAAACATGGTCATACATGAAATTTCCGTTCCTGCGTAGCCTCGGGCCGGAGCAAGGCTGGTACCGCGTGGGGCCGCTGTCACGGGTAACACAATGCGATTTTATTCCCACACCGCTGGCCAACCAGGCGCGCAAGGCCTTCATGGCGTTTAACGGCGGCTCGGCAACGGGCGCGACGCTGGGTTTTCACTGGGCACGCATGATCGAGATGCTGCATGCCGCCGAACTGATACAAGAGCTGCTGCACGATCCCGACCTGCAAGGCAGCGAGCTGGTCAGCAAGGGGCAGCGGCAGGAGCGCGGTGTGGGCGTGATCGAGGCGCCGCGCGGCACGCTGATCCACCATTACAAAGTGGACGAGCACGACCAGATCGTGCGCTGCAACCTGATCGTTTCCACCACCCATAACAATCAGGCGATGAACGAGGCCATTCGCCAGGTGGCGCGGCAATATATCGACGGGCGCAAGCTCACCGAAGGCTTGCTCAACCACATCGAGGTGGCGATCCGCGCCTTCGATCCCTGCCTCTCGTGCGCCACCCACGCGCTCGGCAAGATGCCGTTGCAAGTCGAGTTGCTGGACGTTGAGGGCGATGTCCTCTCAACGCTCACCCGTTCCGCCGATGGCGCATTCAGTTGATGGTCGCGCCTGTCCTCATCTTCGCTGTCGGTAATGAGTCGCGTGGCGACGATGCGTTGGCGCCGCTGCTCCTGCGCAGACTGGATGCATGGCTGCAGAAGGAAGGGCGAAGCGCAGACTTTGAACTGATTGAAGATTTCCAGTTGCAAGTCGAGCACGCCATGGATATTGCCGGACGCCGGCTGGTTCTGTTTATTGATGCCGGCATGGATACACCAGCGCCTTATGCCTTTTATCGTGCACAGTCGAGGGATGCCAGCACTCCATACAGCCACGCCCTGACGCCCGAGGCCGTGCTGGCCGTGTACCCGCAGGTTTATCGGGAAGCGCCGCCCCCGGCATTTATCCTGTGCATACGTGGCGAACAGTTTGAACTGGGCTCTTCGCTTTCACCGGCAGCGGATAGCTGGCTGAATAGTGCAATGAATTTCATGCAGCAGTTGTTGCAGGAAACGGAAGCTACGGCGTGGGAAATGCAGGTGCAACAACAAGCGGCTGGGGATGCGGAAAAACATGAAGCCTGCACGACTCAATAATTCAAGCGTGTTAACCCTCTTCTTCGGGGCATAGGTATCTACACAACTTACACTTTATGCCGCGATAGGGCGGACAAAAGCAAAATACTCCCCTCTCCCGCTAGCGGGAGAGGGGAGTAAAACAGTGGGTTACAAGATGCATAGATACCTCTCCCTTGTGCGGAAGGGTCGCAGCGAAGCGGCGGGGAACCCTCCGGCCTCCTCCTTGCGGGGGCGATGAAGAGGGCTATCGTGAATCGGGTAACGCTCATTAGGCAAACAATAATCACATTGGTATAGAAAAAATTATGGGCCAGCATTATCTCAATCCACTCTTCGCGCCCAAGTCTGTCGCCGTGTTTGGCGCCAGTGACCGGGTAGATTCTGTCGGCCAGATCGTGTTCCAGAATATGCTGGGAAGCGGCTATCAGGGCGCCCTGTATCCTATCAACGCGAAGAATGCCGAGGTGCAGGGCCGCAAGGCTTATTCCTCCATCTCCAAAATTGGAGAGCCGGTGGAGCTGGTGGTCATCGCCACGCCGCCGCAAACCGTGCCGGACATCATTGAAGATTGCGGCAAGCATGGCGTCAAGGCGGCGGTCATCATCACTGCAGGCTTTGGCGAAACCGGCGATGAAGGAAAAGCATTGGAGCGTGCGGTGCTGGAGAACGCGCATCGTTACGGCATCCGTTTGATCGGACCGAATTGCCTCGGCGTAATGCGTCCCGGCATCGGCCTCAACGCCACGTTCAACAAGGGCGGCGCCAATACCGGGCATCTCGCTTTCGTGTCGCAATCCGGTGCTTTGTGCACCGCGATTCTGGATTGGGCGCATACCAACGATGTGGGTTTTTCCAGCGTGGTGTCGATGGGTTCATCCGCCGATGTGGATTTTGGCGAGATACTCGATTACCTGGTATTCGACCAGCAGACCCAGAGCATCCTGATGTACATCGAAGGCATCCGCAACGCGCGCAGCTTCATGAGCGCGATCCGCGCTGCAGCCCGCGTCAAACCGGTGATCCTGGTCAAGGTCGGGCGTCACGCCGCCGGCTCCAAGGCGGCCATGTCGCACACCGCGTCGCTGGTGGGTTCGGACGATGCATTCGATGCCGCCGTGCGCCGCGCCGGAGTGGTGCGGGTGCAGACCATCACCCAGTTATTTTCCGCCGCCAAAGCGCTGTCCTGCGGCTTTCATCCCTCGGGTAATCGGCTCGCCATCGTCACCAACGGCGGCGGGCCCGGCGTGATGGCCACCGACCGCGCCTCCGATCTGGGGCTGGTGATTGCCACCTTGTCCGACACCACCATCGAGCAACTCAACGGGGTGCTGCCCCCGAATTGGCCGCATGGGAATCCGGTGGACATCATCGGCGATGCTCAGGCCGACCGTTACCACCATGCCGTCAAGGCGTGCCTGGAAGACCCCAATGTGGATGGCGTGCTGACCATCCTCACACCGCAGGCCATGACCAAGCCGCTGGAGGCCGCCCAGGTGGTGATTGAACTTACCAGCCAATATAAAAAGCCGCTGCTCACTTGCTGGATGGGTGAATCGCAGGTTGCGGAAGCGCGCGCTGCCTTTGCCCGCGCCAAGCAACCCACCTTTCGCACGCCGGAACCGGCGGTGGAAGTGTTCTCCCATCTTTCCGATTACTACCGCAACCAGAAGCTGCTGATGCAGGTGCCGGGATCGCTGTCCCATCATCTGGAGCCGGATGTGGAGGGCGCGCGCATGGTGATCGAAGGCGCGTTGCAGGACAAGCGCAAGGTGCTGAACGAGATGGAATCCAAGGCGCTGCTGTCGGCTTTCC
>CAITJF010000168.1 GCA_903892645.1 uncultured Nitrosomonadales bacterium
CTCTCCCTCACCCTCTCTCCCAACCTCTCTTCCTTCGAGGGAGAGAGGAGCTATTGTCCTCTCTCTCGCTGCACCCGCAAGGGGTGCGCCGTGGTTGTAAGGGGCTGAAGCCCCAACAACACACGCAGGCGGGAGAGGGTGGAGTGTAGCGGAGGGAGAGGGAATAATATCCACCCGCGCAAAATCCTTCACGCGTATGAAAAACTGCTCCGCATTCAGGAATAACGCATGCGGTTCCAGCAGCGGGCGCTGCGGGTCACCGCGCAGCAGGTTGTAGCGCGATGCCGCATCTTTCGTAAAAGTGGCAATCGCCTCATTCACCTCGTGATGCAAACACAGCGTGGCCTGAGCCGGCAGGTAATCGAACAGCGTGGCAGTGCGCTCGAAAAACAGCGGCAGGTAATATTCGATCCCGGTGGGTGCGATGCCCTTGCTCACGTCCTTGTAGATGCTGGATTTGGAAGGGTCGCCCTCGAAGCGTTCGCGGAAACTCTGACGGAAATGTGCCTGCCCTTTTTCGTCCAGCGGAAATTCGCGCGCGGGCAGCAGGCGGATCTCCGGCACCGGGTACAGCGTGCGCTGTGTGTCCACGTCGAAGGTGGCGATGGTCTCGATCTCGTCGCCGAGCAGGTCTATGCGGTAAGGCACCGGGCTGCCCATCGGGAACAGGTCTATCAACCCGCCGCGCACGCAGTATTCCCCGGGGGTCAACACCTGCTGCACATGGTTGTATCCGGCAAAGGTCATCTGCTCGCGCAGTCTGTTGATATCCAGCTTTTCACCGCGCTTGAGGAAGAAGGTGAAGGCGGCAAGATATTCCACCGGCGGCAGCGGGTACAGCGCGGTGGTGATCGGCACTACTGCCACATCGAACGATTTATTACGGATGTGATGCAGTGTGGCAAGCCGTTCCGACACCAGATCCTGGTGCGGCGAAAAATGGTCGTACGGCAGCGTCTCCCAGTCCGGCAGCAGGTGCACGCGCAGATCAGGCGCAAAGAACGGGATTTCCTCCATTAGCCGTTGCGCTTCCAGCGCGCTGGCGGCAATTACCACCAGCGGCGAAGCCTGGCCGGTATATTGCGCCAATGCCAGCGCATCGGATGAGCCGTGCAATTGCGTGTAGCGCGGGCGGGAATGGGAAGAGTGGAACAGCATGAAAATCAGTCGGTGCAAAGGCGCGCATTATAAGGCAAGCGGGTCATTTTCCATTACAATTCGCCCATGTCTGAATTCTACGCTTTGGTTCCTGCAGCCGGTTCCGGTTCCCGCATGGGAGGTGAACTCCCCAAGCAATATTTACCGCTGGCCGGACAGCCGATGATTTTCCATGCACTCAACACGCTATGTGCCAACGCGGACATCGGCACGGTATTCGTGGTGCTGGCTTCCGATGACACGCTGTTCCATAGCTATGACTGGTCGCGTTTCGGCGACAAGTTGCAGCCGCTCTATTGTGGCGGGGCAACGCGCGCGGCGAGTGTGATGAACGGACTGCTGGCTTCCGAACTGGAGCCGGATGATTGGGTGCTGGTGCATGATGCGGCGCGCCCGTGCTTGAGCCAGGAGCAGCTTGCGCGCTTGATTGGCGAACTGCGCAACGACGAAGTGGGCGGCATTCTTGCCGTGCCGGTGGCAGATACGCTGAAGCGTGCGGATGGCGCACGGTGCATCGCACGCACCGAGAATCGCGAAGGGTTGTGGCAAGCACAGACGCCGCAGATGTTCCGCGCGGGGTTGCTGTTGCGCGGATTGCAAACTGCGCCGCAAGTTACTGATGAGGCGGCGGCGGTCGAAGCGATGGGGCTGCATCCAAAACTGGTGTTAAGCGAGCCGAGTAATTTTAAGGTGACCTATGTGCAGGATTTGCTATTGGCAGAGTTGTTGTTGAGGGAATTAACTTGACTGTCATTCCCGCGTAGGCGGGAATCCAGTTGATTTATAAATTTCCGCGAAGCGGGGCAGGCAAAAAGGTTTTGTCCGCGATGCGACAATATTGAATGGCTGGATTCCCGCCTGCGCGGGAATGACGGCAGGGGAGAGGGGTGTTTATGCGTATCGGACAAGGCTTTGACGTCCACCAATTGGTTGAAGGCCGCAAGCTGATTATCGGCGGTGTGGAGATTCCTCATGACATGGGGTTGCTCGGGCATTCCGATGCCGATGTGCTGCTGCATGCCATCTGCGATGCGCTGCTGGGTGCGGCGGCGCTGGGCGATATCGGCCGCCACTTCGCCGATACCGATGCGCAATACAAAAACATAGACAGCCGCATTCTGCTACGCGAAGTGGCGCGCATGGTGACGAATAAAGGTTTCCATATCGGCAACGTAGATGCCACCATCATCGCGCAGGCGCCGAAGATGGCGCTGCACATTCCGCAGATGGTGGAGAACATCGCGGCCGATCTCGGCGTGGCGATGAATGTAGTGAATGTGAAGGCGACTACTACCGAGAAACTGGGGTTCAGCGGGCGTAGTGAAGGCATTGCGGCGCAGGCGGTGGTATTGCTGCTGGTGGGGTGATGCGGATACTCGCGCTGGAGGCTTCCACCGAATATTGCTCCGTTGCGTTGTGGCAGGACGGCAACATTGCCAGCCGTTGCGAACTGGTCGGGCAGAAACATTCCGAAGTATTGATTGAGATGCTGGACGAGTTGCTGCGCGGGGAGGGTGTGAAACTTGCCGAGATGGATGGCATCGCCTTCGGTATGGGGCCAGGCTCATTCACTGGTGTGCGCATTGCTTGTGGTGTGGCGCAAGGATTGGCGCTGGGGGCAGATTTGTCGGTGGTGGGGGTGTGTACGCTGCATGCGCTGGCGCAAGCCTCAGGCCACGATAAGGTGATCGTGGCGCTGGATGCGCGCATGGCCGAGGTGTATCACGCCGCGTATGAAAAACGTGATGGAGAATGGGTGACGGTGTGCGAGCCGGGCTTGTGTTTGCCGCAGGCTGCACCTCAAGTTGCAGGAAGTGACTGGTTTGGCACAGGCAGTGGTTTTGCCGTACATGGCGCTGCCTTGGGTGAGCGCTATGCCGGGCAGTTTGCTGCCAGCGATGCACAAGCCGTACCGCAGGCCAGTGCCATTGTGGTGCTGGCCACCTCGCTGTTTGCCGCCGGGCAGGGAATGGATGCAGCGCAAGCCATGCCGCTGTACTTGCGTGACAAGGTGGCGCTGAAAACCAGCGAACGTCAAAAGCCAGCCAGTGGGTAATGATGCGCTTGCGCGAGATGAATCTGGCGGACATGGATGCGATCATGCGCATCGAGCAGCGTGTGCATGCGCATCCGTGGACGCGCGGCAATTTTACCGATGCGCTCAAAAGCGATTGTGTGTGCAAAGTGTATGAGGCCGAGGGGGCGATGCTGGGCTATGTGGTATTCATGCCTGCGGTGGACGAAGTGCAATTGCTTAACATCAGCATCGCCGCCGGGCAGCAGCGCAAGGGGCTGGGGCGCAAGCTGCTGGATGAGACCATGAAAATTGCGCGCGGCATGAACATGCGGCGCATGTTGCTGGAAGTGCGCCCGTCCAATGTGGCGGCGCTGGGGCTGTATCGCGACGCAGGATTCCGCGAGATCAGTTTGCGGCGCGGTTACTATCCCGCAGGCAGCGAGCGCGAGGATGCAATTGTAATGGAGTGTGTATTGTGAACCGGCAAGAAGCAATATTGAAGGAGCTTAACCTTTACCCGCTGTGGCAGCGGCGCGAGCAGGTTGCGCCTGCCCTCTCCCCCAGCCCCTCTTCAGCTTGCGGGAGAGGGGTGCGCGATAGCGCGGGAGAGGGTGAGGGTTTAACTGAGAAAAGCGATAAAAACCGCGAACAGATTATCAACGAACTCAACTGGCCGGAACTGAAAACGATGGTGCGCGACTGCACTGCGTGCAAGCTGCGCGCGGGTTGCACGCAGACCGTGTTTGGCGTGGGCGATGAAAAGGCGGACTGGCTGTTCGTGGGCGAAGGGCCGGGTGCGGACGAAGATGCGCAAGGCGAGCCGTTCGTGGGGCAGGCGGGCAAGCTGCTCGACAACATGCTGAACGCGATCAAGCTGAAACGCGGCAACAACGTGTACATCGCCAACATCGTGAAATGCCGCCCGCCCGGCAACCGCGCGCCGGAAGTGGACGAGATTGCGATGTGCCTGCCGTATCTGCAAAGACAAATCAAGCTCATCCAGCCCAAGCTTATCGTGGCGTTGGGCAAGACCGCTGCCACCTCATTGCTGATGAAACCACTAGCCATTCGACTAGGCGAGCCAACTACGCTCGCCAAGTCGCTGGTTATGGGGCGCGATGCCACGCTTGGTTCGCTGCGCGGCACGCTGCACGATTACCATAGCGTTCCGCTGTTGGTTACCTATCATCCGGCCTATCTACTGCGCAGCCCGATGGAGAAAGCTAAGGCATGGCAGGATTTGTGTCTGGCAGTGGAAACGATGAAAGGGTTAAGTTGATTCAACGAAGCGCCCATTAGCAGGAAAAAATATTTAGAAAAGGGTATGGCATGTCGAAAAATGGCGATGACTTGAAAGTGATGGTGGTTGAAGACAGTAAAGTGACCATGAAGGCGCTGTGCAATTATCTTGGACGCATGGGTATTAACCCGCTGACTGCGGTGACCGGCCAGGATGCGATTGAAATCTTTCGCAGGAATCGTCCCGACATCATTCTGCTTGACGCTATCCTGCCCGACATCGACGGGTTCGATATCGCCAAACAGTTGCGCGATATGGAGAAGGGTGACGAATGGACTGCCATCATCTTCCTGACCAGCATGGCAAAGGACGAAGACCTGGCGCGCGGCATTGAGGTGGGCGGGGACGATTACCTGATGAAGCCGATCAGCGAAGTGGTGCTGCACGCCAAGATGCGCGCCATGCGCAGACTGGTGGAGATGCAGCGCTCTCTGGTCGATGTCACGCAGGAATTGAATGTGGCCAACAAGGAATTGCAGCGCCTTTCCACGACCGACGGCCTGACCGGCATCGCCAACCGGCGTTTTTTTGACGAGTTGGTACCGCGCGAATGGCGGCGTTGCGCGCGCATGAAACAGCCGATGTCACTCGTCATGATTGATGTCGATCACTTCAAGAAATACAACGATACCTATGGTCATCAGGCAGGCGATGAGTGCCTGAAAGCCGTGGCCGCGCAGGTGGGGCGCGCCACGCCGCGCGCCAGCGACTTGGCGGCGCGTTACGGCGGCGAGGAGTTTGTGCTGATTCTCGGTGAAACCACCATGGACGGTGCGAAGTGGGTAGCCAACAATATCCGCCAGCATGTTTCAGACCTGAATATACCGCACAGCGCATCGTCATTGCAGCATGTCACCATCAGTTGTGGCGTCGCCTCAACAATCCCGCGTGAAGACCAGCCGCTGGAAGCCTTGCTGAAAGCCGCCGACGAAGCCCTGTACATGGCCAAGATGCAGGGCCGTAATTCGGTTGCTTGCGCGGAGTAGTCAGACAAGAACTGCGGCACAACCCAACAGCCTTTTTAAAATGATGTTGGGCTATGCGGTGAAACTGCAGCCAAAAGATACTCGGCACCACCATCTGAATGACTGGATCATCACTCATAATACGAAGAACTGTTAGCATGAAACTTACCTGTTGGCAGACGAAAAACAGAGGGAGCCTCAAGACTACTTATGCAAGCTATTAATGTCACCATGCCTACATTTTCATTGCAGGGCTGTTTTCCACACCTCTACCGATGGTTGCTTGTTACGCTATCAGCATTGCTGTTTGCTGCTTGCAGCACGGTACCCAAACAGCCCGGTGTTGCCACTCAAGTTATTACGCCCGCTCCTCCTTCCGTGGTGAGACCACCGCCGAAAATTGCATTGGTCTTGGGCGGTGGAGGGACACGCGGTTTTGCACATATCGGGGTAATCAAGGGACTGGAAGCGCAAGGCATCATACCGGACATCATCGTCGGCACCAGTGTCGGGTCAATGGTTGGTGCATTGTATGCCAAGGGCTACAGCGGCTTTGAATTGCAGGAACTGTTCATGCAGATGGAAGAAAAACAGGTCATCGACTTGAGTTGGCTCAACCTTAACAACTCGACTGCATTGCTGAATAACTCGTTTGCATTGAAAGCTGCATTGTTCCTGAACCCTATCGAGGGCGAAGCACTGGAGAAATTTATCAATCGTAATGTAAATGATTACCCGATGGAAAAACTTGGGCGTAAATTTGCTGTGGTCGCAACCGACCTGCATAGCGGTGAAATGGTGGTATTCCGTACTGGCAACACCGGTATGGCCGTGCACGCCTCCAGTGCTGTACCTTATGTATTCAAGCCAGTCCGCATCAGCGGTCGTTACTACGTGGACGGCGGATTGACCAGACCTGTACCGGTTAGCGTGGCACGTTCGCTCGGTGCTGATTTCGTCATTGC
>CAITJF010000169.1 GCA_903892645.1 uncultured Nitrosomonadales bacterium
CGCTGCACAGGCTCGGTATACAGGGTTTTCAACCGATACTGATAGAGGGTAACGCCATAAGGATCCATCCGTTGGTCTGCACCGCATTCAACGCCGACTTCGACGGCGACCAGATGGCGGTACACGTGCCGCTTTCGCTGGAAGCGCAAATGGAATGCCGCACCCTGATGCTGGCCTCCAATAACGTGCTGTCGCCCGCCAACGGCGAGCCTGTCATTGTGCCGTCGCAGGATATCGTGCTGGGTTTGTATTACATGACGCGCGAGAAAGTCGGCGCGCTGGGCGAGGGCGCGATATTTGCCGATGTATTGGAAGCGCAACGCGCTTATGAGTCAGGGCATGTTGACCTGCAGGCCAAGGTGGTGGTGCGCATCAATGAATCTCATACCGACGAAAATGGTGAGCGCCAGGCAAAGCGCACGCGTTATGAAACGACCGTTGGGCGTTCCATTCTGTCGGAGATATTGCCCGCCGGCTTGCCGTTCAGCCTGGTCAACAAAGCGCTCAAGAAAAAAGAGATTTCACGCCTGATCAACACCAGCTTCCGCCGTTGTGGTTTGCGCGACACCGTGATTATGGCGGACAGGCTGATGTACATGGGTTTCTCCTATGCTACCCGCGCCGGCATTTCGATCTGTCTGGACGATATGCTGGTGCCGCCGCAGAAGAATGATCTGATCAGCGTAGCGGAAAAAGAGGTGCATGAAATTGACGTACAGTACACCTCCGGTCTGGTGACTCAGGGCGAACGCTACAACAAGGTGGTGGACATCTGGGGGCGCACCGGCGATCTGGTAGCCAAGGCCATGATGGATCAGCTGGGCAGCGAGCCGGTGATCGATCGCGCCAGTGGCAAGCCGCTCACCGACAAGAAGGGCAAGGCCGTGATGCAGGAGTCGTTTAATTCCATCTACATGATGGCGGATTCCGGCGCGCGCGGCTCTGCCGCACAGATCCGCCAGTTGGCGGGGATGCGCGGCTTGATGGCCAAGCCGGATGGCTCGATCATCGAAACTCCGATCACCGCGAATTTCCGCGAGGGATTGAACATGCTGCAGTACTTCATCTCCACCCACGGTGCACGTAAAGGCTTGGCCGACACCGCGCTGAAGACCGCGAACTCCGGTTACCTGACGCGCCGCCTGGTGGACGTGACGCAGGATCTGGTGGTGATTGAGGACGATTGCGGCACCAGCCACGGTGCCGCACTGAAGGCATTGGTAGAAGGTGGTGAGGTAATTGAGGCATTGAGCGAGCGCATACTCGGCCGTGTTGCCAGCTTGGATATCGTCAATCCGGAAACCAGCGAAACCCTGTATGAGGCGGGCACCCTGCTGAACGAGGATATGGTGGAAGCCATAGAGTTGTTAGGTATCGATGAAGTGCATGTGCGCACTCCGCTGACCTGTGAAACCCGATATGGCCTGTGCGCCAAGTGTTATGGCCGCGACTTGGGTCGCGGTGGCCTTATAAATGTGGGCGAAGCGGTTGGCGTGATCGCCGCGCAATCCATCGGTGAGCCGGGTACCCAGTTGACCATGCGTACCTTCCATATCGGTGGTGCGGCATCGCGTACCGTGGTGGCCAGCCAGGTCGAGGGTAAATCCAACGGCCTGATGAAATACAGCGCGAACATGCGCACCGTCAGCAATATACGCGGTGGGTTGGTGGTGGTGGCGCGTAGTGGCGAAGTGATGGTGACCGATGACCACGGGCGCGAGCGCGAGCGCCACAAGGTGCCCTACGGCGCGATGCTCGCCGTACGCGAAGGCAGCACGGTGCGTGCCGGCGAAGTGCTGGCTACCTGGGATCCGCATACTCGTCCTATCATTACCGAATACGCCGGTCGCGTACGCTTCGAGAATGTGGAAGAGGGCGCTACCGTTGCCAGGCAGATCGATGAAGTTACCGGCCTGTCCACTCTGGTGGTGATTGACCCCAAGCGTGCAGCCACGCAAGGCAAGGGCGTGTTGCGCCCATTGGTGCGATTACTGGATGACGAAGAGCGTGAAATCAAGCTTGCCGGTACCGAACAGTCAATTTCGGTGACTTTTCAGACCGGTTGTATCATCACCGTGGAAGACGGCCAGCATGTTGGTGTGGGCGACGTGCTGGCGCGTATCCCGCAGGAAAGCAGCAAGACACGCGACATCACCGGCGGCTTGCCGCGTGTGGCGGAGCTGTTCGAGGCGCGTTCGCCCAAGGATGCGGGCATGTTGGCCGAGGTTACCGGCACGGCATCGTTCGGCAAGGACACCAAGGGTAAACAGCGTCTGGTCATTACCGATGTGGACGGTGAGCCGCATGAGTTCCTGATTACCAAGGAAAAGCACGTGCTGGTGCACGATGGCCAGGTGGTGAACCAGGGTGAGATGATCGTGGACGGTCCGGCCGACCCGCATGACATCCTGCGCCTGCTCGGTGTGCCGGCGTTGGCGCGCTATATTACCGACGAAGTGCAGGATGTGTATCGCCTGCAGGGTGTGAAGATCAACGACAAACATATTGAAGTGATCGTGCGCCAGATGTTGCGCCGTGTGCAGATTGTGGATGAGGGTGATACCACTTTCATTCCGAAGGAGCAGGTCGAGCGTGCCGAATTGCTGCAGGAGAACGAGCGCGTGGAAGCTGAAGGCAAGCAACCGGCAACTTATGAATATATGTTGCTGGGTATCACGAAAGCTTCGTTATCCACTGACTCATTTATCTCAGCGGCTTCCTTCCAGGAAACCACGCGCGTGTTGACCGAAGCCGCGATCATGGGCAAGAGGGACGACCTGCGCGGCTTGAAGGAGAACGTTATTGTGGGCCGCCTGATTCCGGCCGGCACCGGCTTGGCCTTCCACACTACTCGCCGCAGGCAGCGGTTGGGTTTGGATATGGTGCAGGGTGCAGGATTAGGCGAAGGTGAACCGGCTATAGAGGCGCAGGACAACGCGTAGCTTGCTTGACAGGCCGGACATTCATCAATAGAATGCGCGGTCTTTTAAGCCGTCACGGCAAAAAATGCAGGGTTGCCGTGACGGCTGTTGTTTTTGCAACACATTGATATGTAGGTAGTTTTTCCTCCTTGGCCGCAGGCCATGTTTTGGGGCCTCAGAAATAATTTAGGGATAGTAGATAATGCCAACCATCAACCAGTTAGTGCGCAAGCCACGTGCTGCCGAACCTGTAAAAAGCAAAGTTCCTGCTCTTGGCGGGAGTCCGCAAAAGCGCGGTGTGTGTACGCGCGTGTACACGACCACGCCAAAGAAACCGAACTCCGCCTTGCGCAAGGTCGCCAAGGTGCGCCTCACCAACGGGTTTGAGGTGATTTCCTACATCGGCGGTGAAGGCCACAACTTGCAGGAGCACTCGGTGGTGCTGATACGCGGCGGCCGTGTGAAGGATTTGCCTGGTGTGCGTTACCACATGGTGCGCGGCAGTTTGGATACCGCTGGCGTGAAAGACCGCAAGCAGTCCCGCTCCAAGTACGGTGCAAAGCGCCCAAAAAAGGCTTAAGGAATCAGCAAGCATAAGTTTTTTAATTAGCCAGATAATTTCGAGGTTTGAGACATGCCAAGACGTAGAGAAGTACCCAAGCGCGAAGTATTGCCGGATCCCAAGTACGGGAATCAGGATCTTTCCAAATTCGTTAACGTTCTGATGACGGCCGGTAAGAAGTCTGTTGCCGAGCGCATTCTTTACGGTGCTTTGGAGCAAATTGTGAAGAAAAGCGGCAAAGACCCGATTGAGGTGTTTAATCTGGCGCTGACCAATGCCAAGCCTCAGGTTGAGGTGAAGAGCCGCCGTGTCGGTGGTGCCAACTATCAGGTTCCGGTTGAGGTGCGTCCTTCCCGTCGCGTGGCATTGGCGATGCGCTGGCTGAAGGATTTTGCGCGCAAGCGCGGTGAAAAGTCCATGGGTATGCGTCTGGCGGGTGAGCTGATGGATGCGGCGGAAGGTCGTGGCGGCGCAGTCAAGAAGCGTGAAGAAGTGCACCGTATGGCTGAAGCAAATAAAGCCTTCTCGCATTTCCGTTTCTAATCGAATTTAGTTTTAATCAGATTAAAGTTAGGTATCCACCGTGGCACGCAAAACACCAATCGAGCGTTATCGCAATATCGGCATCAGTGCGCACATAGATGCGGGCAAGACCACGACCACTGAACGCGTCCTGTTCTATACCGGCGTTTCCCACAAAATCGGCGAAGTGCATGATGGCGCTGCCGTGATGGACTGGATGGAACAGGAGCAGGAGCGTGGCATTACGATTACCTCTGCTGCGACGACCTGTTACTGGAAGGGGATGGATAAAAACTATCCTGAGCATCGCATCAATATCATCGATACCCCGGGGCACGTGGACTTCACCATTGAAGTGGAACGTTCCATGCGTGTGCTGGATGGTGCGTGCATGGTGTATTGCGCGGTAGGCGGTGTGCAGCCGCAATCTGAGACAGTATGGCGTCAGGCCAACAAATACGGCGTGCCGCGTCTGGCCTTTGTTAACAAGATGGACCGTCAGGGCGCAAATTTCTATAAGGTGTACGAGCAAATGCGTACCCGTTTGCGTGCCAATGTTGTGCCGATTCAATTGCCGATAGGCGCCGAAGAAAAGTTTGAAGGTGTGATCGACTTGGTGCGGATGAAAGCGATCTATTGGGATGAAGCATCGCAGGGCATGAAGTTTGAGTTGCGCGACATTCCCGCTGATCTGCTGGAAGCTGCCAAGGAATGGCGTGGGAAAATGGTTGAGGCTGCGGCCGAAGCGTCCGAAGAGATGATGAATAAATATCTAGAAGGCGGCGAGCTGTCCGAGGCAGAGATCAAGCAGGGTTTGCGTATCCATGCCATCGCCAGTGAAATCGTGCCGATGCTATGCGGTTCTGCATTCAAGAACAAGGGCGTGCAGGCCATGCTGGACGCGGTGCTGGACTATTTGCCTGCGCCGACCGATATTCCTCCGGTCAAGGGCATCTTGGAAAACGAGACAGTGGGCGAGCGCAAGGCGAACGACGATGAACCGTTCTCGGCGCTGGCATTCAAAATCATGACCGACCCGTTTGTGGGCCAGCTGATTTTTTTCCGCGTATATTCCGGCAAATTGAACTCGGGTGACACTATTTACAACCCGATCAAGGGACGTAAAGAGCGCGTGGGCCGTATCCTGTTGATGCACGCCAATGAGCGTGAGGAAATCAAGGAAGTTTTTGCTGGCGACATCGCTGCTGCAGTGGGTCTGAAAGAGGCGACCACGGGCGACACATTGTGCGACCCGGCCAAGGTGATTACGCTGGAGCGCATGATATTCCCCGAGCCAGTGATCCACGTGGCGGTTGAACCGAAGACCAAGGTCGATCAGGAAAAAATGGGTATGGCGCTGAATCGTTTGGCGCAGGAAGACCCCTCTTTCCGCGTGCGCTCCGATGAGGAATCGGGACAGACCATTATTTCCGGTATGGGGGAGTTGCATCTGGAAGTTCTGGTTGAACGCATGAAGCGTGAGTTCGGCGTGGAGGCCAATGTGGGTGCGCCGCAAGTGGCTTACCGCGAAGCCATCCGCAAGTCGGTTGAAGTCGAAGGTAAATTTGTCAAGCAATCCGGTGGTCGCGGCCAATACGGCCACGTGTGGCTGAAGGTCGAGCCAAATGAAGCAGGCAAGGGTTTCGAGTTCGTGGATGCCATCAAGGGTGGTTCCGTGCCGCGTGAATTTATTCCGGCTGTCAGAAAAGGGCTGGAAGATACGCTGCCGAATGGCGTGCTGGCTGGTTTTCCGGTGGTGGATGTGAAGGTCACGCTGTTTGACGGTTCGTACCATGACGTGGACTCCAACGAAAACGCCTTCAAGATGGCGGCTTCGATGGGCTTCAAGGACGGTATGCGCAAAGCCAGTCCGGTGCTGCTTGAGCCGATGATGTCGGTGGAGGTGGAAACGCCGGAAGATTATACCGGCACGGTGATGGGTGATCTGTCGTCACGTCGCGGCATGGTGCAAGGGATGGACGATATGGCGGGTGGCGGCAAGGTGGTCAAGGCTGAGGTGCCACTGGCGGAAATGTTTGGCTATTCCACTGCGCTGCGTTCCGCAACGCAAGGCCGCGCGACCTACACCATGGAATTCAAGCACTATACCGAAGCGCCAAAAAATGTGGCTGAAGCGATTATCAGCAAGAAATAATTTTACTATCGAAGGAATGTAATCATGGCAAAGAGCAAATTTGAACGCACCAAGCCGCACGTAAACGTAGGCACGATAGGCCACGTGGATCACGGCAAGACCACGTTGACAGCGGCGATCACCACCGTATTGTCGAAGAAGTTTGGCGGCGAAGCCAAGGCTTACGACC
>CAITJF010000170.1 GCA_903892645.1 uncultured Nitrosomonadales bacterium
CGCACGCGACCGGCGTATTCGGTAATGATGGGACGGGTATGTGGATCCCACGTAGCCAGCACTTCGCCGGCGCGCACCGGACTGCCCTCACGCACGGTCAGCATCGCACCATATGGCACCTTATGGCGTTCACGTTCGCGCCCGTGGTCATCGGTTACCATCACCTCGCCGCTACGCGCCACCACCACCAAGCCACCGCGTATATTGCTGACGGTGCGCATGTTCGCGCTGTATTTCATCAGGCCGTTGGATTTGCCTTCGACCTGGCTTGCCACCACGGTGCGCGACGCCGCGCCACCGATATGGAAAGTACGCATGGTTAACTGGGTACCCGGCTCGCCGATGGATTGCGCGGCAATCACGCCGACCGCCTCACCCACGTTCACCAGGCCGCCGCGACCCAAGTCGCGGCCATAGCATTTGGCACACAACCCATAACGGGTTTCACAGGTCAGCGGGGTACGCACATGCACTTCGTCGATACCCAGCGTTTCGATGGTTTCCACCATATCCTCGTTCAGCAAGGTGCCCGCCTCATACAAGGTTTCGCTGGTTTCCGGATTGACGATGTCAGCAGCGGCCACGCGACCAAGAATGCGCTCGCGCAATGCCTCAATCACTTCGCCACCTTCCACCAAGGCTTTTATCCCGGCACCGGTACTGGTGCCACAATCATCTTCAATTACTACCAAGTCCTGCGTCACGTCCACCAGACGACGGGTCAGGTAACCGGAGTTCGCGGTCTTCAGCGCGGTGTCGGCCAAGCCTTTGCGCGCGCCGTGGGTAGAAATGAAGTATTGCAGCATGTTCAATCCCTCGCGAAAATTCGCGGTGATTGGTGTTTCGATAATCGAGCCATCCGGTTTTGCCATCAAGCCACGCATCCCCGCCAACTGGCGTATCTGTGCGGCAGAGCCGCGTGCGCCGGAATCTGCCATCATGTAGATGGAATTGAACGATTCCTGCATCACGGCCTTGCCCTTCTTGTCGGTAAGCGGCTTGCCAGTAGCGCGATCGATCACAGGCTCGCTGCCCAACTGATCCATCATGGCCTTGGCCACCAGGTCACCGGTGCGCCCCCATATATCCACCACCTTGTTGTAGCGTTCGCCCTGGGTTACCAGACCGGAGGTGTACTGCACGTCAATTTCATGCACTTCCTTTTCCGCCACGCTGATCAGATCGTTCTTCTGCGGCGGCACCAGCATATCGTCAAGGCAAATCGAAATTCCGGCGCGGGTAGCGTAAGAGAAACCCATATACATCAGCTTGTCCGCCATAATCACGGTGTCGCGCAAACCACAACGGCGGAAGCTGGTGTTGATCAGCCGCGAAATCTCTTTCTTTTTGAGCGCCTTATTGACCAAGCTGAACGACAAGCCGGCAGGCAGAATTTCCGACAGAATGGAACGTCCCACAGTCGTTTCATAGCGCGTGCGTTTTTCCTGGCGCTCACCATTCTCGTCAATATGAGATTCCTTGATGCGCACTACTACTTTGGCCTGCAGGTCGACGTGCCCGGACTCATAAGCGCGTTGCGCTTCGGATACATCGGCAAACATCGCACCCTCGCCCAGCGCGCCGATTTTCTCGCGTGTCATGTAATACAAGCCCAGCACGATATCCTGCGACGGCACGATAACAGGCTCGCCGTTGGCAGGCGACAGCACGTTATTGGAGGCCAGCATCAGGGTGCGGCACTCCATCTGCGCTTCCAGCGACAACGGTACGTGCACCGCCATCTGGTCACCGTCGAAGTCGGCGTTGAATGCCGAACACACCAGCGGGTGCAGCTGGATTGCCTTGCCTTCGATCAATATCGGCTCGAATGCCTGAATGCCGAGTCGGTGCAGCGTCGGCGCGCGGTTTAACAGTACCGGGTGTTCGCGGATCACGTCTTCCAGAATGTCCCACACCACCGGCTCTTCCGCTTCCACCATGCGCTTACCCGCCTTGATGGTGGTGGCCAGACCGAGGATTTCCAGCTTGTGAAAAATGAACGGCTTGAACAGTTCCAGCGCCATTTTCTTGGGCAGGCCGCACTGGTGCAATTTCAGTTGCGGTCCCACTACAATCACGGAGCGGCCGGAATAGTCCACGCGCTTGCCCAGCAAATTCTGGCGGAAACGTCCACCCTTACCCTTGATCATGTCGGCCAGTGATTTCAGCGGGCGCTTGTTGGCGCCGGTCATCGCCTTGCCGCGGCGGCCATTGTCCAGCAGCGAATCCACCGACTCCTGCAACATGCGCTTTTCGTTGCGCACGATGATTTCCGGCGCCTTCAGCTCCAGCAGGCGCTTCAAGCGGTTATTGCGGTTGATCACGCGGCGGTACAGGTCATTCAGGTCGGAGGTCGCAAAACGGCCACCGTCCAGCGGCACCAGTGGACGCAGTTCCGGCGGCAACACCGGCAGCACCGTCATGATCATCCACTCGGGTTTAATTCCGGAGACTTGAAACGCCTCGAGTATCTTCAGGCGCTTGGCATATTTCTTGATCTTGGTTTCGGAGCTGGTCGCTTCCAGTTCGGCACGCAGTTTTTCCACCTCGGCGGGCACATCCAGCGCGCGCAGCAACGCACGCACACCTTCCGCCCCCATTACTGCAGAAAACTCATCGCCATGCTCTTCCAGTTTGGCAAGGTAGTCATCCTCGGACAGCAACTGGCCGCGGCTGAGCGGTGTCATGCCGGGTTCAGTTACCACATAAGCCTCGAAATACAGCACGCGTTCGATGTCGCGTAACGTCATGTCCAGCACCATGCCCAGGCGCGACGGAAGCGACTTCAGGAACCAGATATGCGCAACCGGCGATGCCAGTTCGATGTGGCCCATGCGTTCGCGGCGCACCTTGGACAGCGTCACTTCCACGCCGCACTTCTCGCAGATCACACCGCGATGCTTCAAGCGCTTGTACTTGCCGCACAGGCACTCATAATCCTTGGTCGGGCCGAAAATCTTGGCGCAGAACAGGCCGTCGCGCTCCGGCTTGAAGGTGCGGTAATTGATGGTTTCCGGCTTCTTCACTTCGCCGTATGACCAGGAGCGGATTTTCTCCGGCGAGGCCAACCCGATCTTGATCGCGTCGAACTCTTCCTTTTGCGTTACCTGCCTGAATAAATCCAGCAATGCTTTCATGTGTAACTCCTTTAAGCCTTATGCCCGAATAGCGTTTAGTGACGTTCCAGATCGATATCGATACCCAAGGAGCGGATTTCCTTGGTCAGCACGTTGAACGATTCCGGCATGCCGGCATCAATCTTGTGGTCGCCCTTGACAATGCTCTCATAAACTTTGGTGCGCCCCGCCACATCGTCCGACTTGACCGTGAGCATTTCCTGCAGCGTGTAGGCTGCGCCGTACGCTTCCAGCGCCCACACTTCCATCTCGCCGAAACGCTGACCACCGAACTGTGCCTTGCCGCCCAACGGTTGCTGCGTCACCAGGCTGTACGGGCCGGTGGAACGCGCATGCATCTTGTCATCCACCAGGTGGTGCAGCTTCAGTACATGCATGTAGCCCACTGTAACCGGACGGTCAAACGCAGTGCCGGTATGTCCATCGTACAAAGTGATCTGGCCGGAACGCGGCAGGTCAGCCAATTCCAGCATCGCCTTGATTTCACCTTCGTTTGCTCCGTCGAACACCGGTGTGGCGAATGGCACGCCATTCTTCAGATTGCGGCACAGTTCGAGCACTTCATCATCGTTGAACGCAGCGATATCCACGGTTTTTTGCCCATCCGCGTTGTATATCTTGCCCAGGAATTTGCGCACATCGGCAATTTTGGCTTGCGACTCCAGCATCATGCCTATCTTGTGGCCCAACCCCTTGGCCGCCCAGCCTAAATGCACTTCGAGTATCTGGCCGATGTTCATGCGCGACGGCACGCCCAGCGGATTCAGCACGATATCGACCGGTGTTCCGTCCGCCATGTGCGGCATGTCTTCCACCGGCACGATGCGCGATACCACACCTTTGTTGCCGTGACGACCGGCCATCTTGTCCCCGGGCTGCAGGCGGCGCTTCACCGCCACATACACCTTGACCATCTTTTGCACACCTGCTTGCAGTTCGTCGCCCTGGGTCAGTTTTTTCTTCTTCAGCTCGAATGCGGCATCGAATTCCACACGCTTCTGCGCCAGCCCTTCCTTGACCTGCTCCAGCTGCGCAGCGGCCTCCTCGTTGCCAAGACGGATGTCAAACCATTGGTGATGCTCCAGGCTGGCGAGGTAATCCTTGGTCACTTTGGTGCCCTTGGCCAATTTCTTCGGCCCGCCATTGGCTACCTTGCCCATCAGCAGCTTTTCCAGGCGGGCGAATACGTCCGACTCCACGATACGCATCTGGTCAGCCAAGTCTTTCTTGTAACGGTTCAGTTCATCTTCGATGATCTGCTGCGCGCGCGCGTCGCGTTGCAAGCCTTCGCGTGTAAACACCTGCACGTCGATCACCGTACCGGAAATGCCGGCTGGCACGCGTAAACTGGTATCCTTCACGTCGGATGCCTTCTCGCCGAAAATAGCGCGCAACAGTTTTTCTTCCGGCGTCAGCTGGGTCTCGCCCTTTGGCGTGACCTTACCCACCAGCACATCTCCCACACCGACGTCTGCACCGATATGCACGATGCCGCACTCATCCAGGCGGCCCATCTGCGCTTCCGACAGGTTTGGAATGTCACGCGTAATCTCCTCCGAACCCAGCTTGGTATCGCGTGCTACAACCGTCAGCTCCTCGATATGGATGGAGGTAAAACGATCCTCCGCCACCACACGCTCGGACATCAGGATCGAGTCTTCGTAGTTGTAGCCGTTCCACGGCATGAACGCCACCAGAATGTTCTGCCCCAGCGCCAACTCGCCCATGTCGGTGGACGCGCCGTCGGCGATCACGTCGCCGCGTGCAATCACATCCCCCATCTTGACCAGCGGGCGCTGGTTGATGTTGGTGTTCTGGTTGGAGCGGGTGTACTTGGTCAGGTTATAGATGTCCACACCGACTTCGCCATGCGTTGTTTCATCATCGTTGACGCGCACCACAATCCGGCTCGCGTCCACGTAATCCACACGTCCGCCGCGCCATGCCTGCACCGTCGTGCCGGAATCCACCGCCACAGTGCGTTCGATGCCGGTGCCGACCAGCGCCTTTTCCGCACGCAGACAAGGCACAGCCTGGCGCTGCATGTTGGCGCCCATCAAGGCACGGTTTGCGTCGTCGTGCTCCAAGAACGGGATCAGCGAAGCCGCCACCGACACCACCTGAGCGGGAGCCACGTCCATATATTCGATCTTGTCGGGCGTGGCCAACACGAATTCATTGTGCTGACGCGACGACACGATGTCATTGGTGAACTTGCCCTTGCTGTCCAGATCGGCGTTGGCCTGCGCGATGGTGAACCTGCCTTCCTCGATCGCAGACAGATAATCCACATCATCGGTCGCTTTGCCCTTGACCACCCTGCGATAGGGGGTTTCGATGAAACCATAATTATTGGTGCGTGCGTACAACGCCAATGAGTTGATCAGGCCGATATTCGGGCCTTCCGGCGTCTCAATCGGGCATACGCGGCCATAATGTGTCGGGTGCACGTCGCGCACCTCAAAGCCTGCACGTTCACGCGTCAACCCGCCCGGACCCAGCGCGGAAATGCGGCGCTTGTGCGTCACTTCGGACAGCGGGTTAGTCTGGTCCATGAACTGCGACAACTGGCTGGAACCGAAGAATTCCTTGACTGCCGCAGAAATTGGTTTGGCGTTGATCAGATCATGCGGCATCAGGTTATCCGCCTCGGCTTGGCCCAGGCGTTCCTTCACTGCACGTTCAACACGCGCCAAACCGGCGCGGAACTGGTTCTCCGCCAGCTCGCCCACCGCACGTACGCGGCGATTTCCGAGATGGTCGATGTCGTCGATCTCGCCACGGCCATTACGCAATTCGACCAGAATCCTGATCACCGCCACGATGTCATCGTTGGACAGTATGGCAGGACCCGTTAATTCATCACGCCCGACACGGCGGTTGAATTTCATGCGGCCTACGGCCGACAGGTCATAACGCTCATCAGAAAAAAACAGCCCGTTAAACAGGTTTTCCACCGCGTCTTCCGTGGGCGGTTCCCCGGGGCGCATCATGCGATAAATGGCCACGCGTGCCGTCCACTGATCGGTGGTCTCATCGGCACGCAGGGTCTGTGAAATGTAAGCCCCCTGATCCAGATCGTTGGTATACAGCGTGTGAATCTTGGTGATTCCCGCCGCTTGTAGCTGGGCAAGCAGGGTTTCGGTGATCTCGTCGTTGGCATTTGCGATGATTTCGCCGCTGTCCTTGTCCACCATGTTATGCGCCAGCACACGACCCAGCAGGAAGTCGTCGCCCACCGCCAGCTTATCGATGCCCGCCTCTTCAATTTCGCGGATATGCCGCACGGTGATGCGTTTGCCGGCGGCCACAATCACCTTGCCTCCCTTATTGGCAATATCAAAGCGCGCTATTTCGCCACGCAGCCGCTCCGGTACCACCTCAAACTGTATCCCCTTCTTGCCCAGCAAAAATGTATCAAACTCGAAAAATTCCTTGAGCATTTCCTCCGGTGTATAACCCAACGACTTGAGCAAGATGGTGATTGGCATCTTGCGGCGACGGTCAATACGGAAGTACAAATAATCTTTCGGGTCGAACTCGAAATCCAGCCAGGAGCCGCGATACGGAATGATGCGGGCGGAGAACAGCAACTTGCCGGAGCTGTGCGTCTTGCCGCGGTCATGCTCGAAAAATACGCCGGGCGAGCGGTGCAGCTGCGACACGATAACGCGCTCGGTGCCGTTGATAACGAAAGAACCGGTGTGTGTCATGAGCGGGATTTCACCCATATACACTTCCTGCTCCTTTACTTCTTTCACGGTTGGCTTGGACGCTTCCTTGTCCAATATGGTCAGGCGCACGCGCGCGCGCAACGGCGAGGCGTAAGTCAGGCCACGCTGCTGGCATTCCCTCACGTCAAACGGTGGCATCCCCAAGTTATAGCTGACAAAGTCGAGACGCGCATACTTATTATGACTCTCGATCGGAAAAATTGATTTGAATGCAGTCTGCAAGCCATTGTCAATACGCTGGTCGGGCGGCACCTGTGCCTGCAGGAAATCGCTGTAAGATTCCAGTTGGGTGGACAACAAAAAAGGTACCGGCAAAGCACCGACCCGTTTTGCAAAACTTTTACGGATGCGTTTTTTTTCAGTAAAAGAATAATTCATAATATCTCCACGGCCAAGGGAAAACAAAGTTTGCGAGCCTTCGCCTTTCGGCGAAATGCCTGCGTACACCACTTCAGAGCAGGCATAACCTTTTCCCCGCAAGGGGAGGCAAATCCGTTGCCAGCAAAATGCTGGACGGAATTTGCACCCCCGCAAAGGGGAGGCCGTGGTTGTAAAGACACTAAAGTGTCAACATCCACGCACAGGTTATGCCTGAACTAAAAAACTAATAAACAAAAAGCTTTTTTAGCTTGCTGTCTGCTGCCTTCTTAAAAACGGCAAAAGGCTGACGGATGCCCGCCAGCCTTTTTGCACGTATAAAAATTACTTGATTTCGGCAGTTGCGCCTGCTTCAGTCAATTGCTTCAGGATGGCATCAGCATCAGCCTTGTTCACACCTTCCTTCACTGCCTTCGGTGCCCCGTCCACCAGATCCTTTGCTTCTTTCAAGCCCAAACCGGTAATGGTGCGAACCACCTTGATCGTGTTCACCTTGTTGTCGCCGGCGGACTTCAGAATTACCGAAAATTCGGTTTGTTCGGCAGCGGCAGGCGCACCAGCACCAGCAGCGGGTCCGGCAACGGCAACGGCCGCAGCGGACACGCCGAATTTTTCTTCCATTTCCTTGATCAGTGCAGACAGTTCCAGCACGGTCATTTGTGCGATTGCGTCCAGAATATCAGCCTTATTAACAGCCATGTTGCTCTCCTAAATGTTTAATTCAAAAAGTTCAGTTATCAGCTTCAAATAGCAGCCGTCGCGCCTTCATTCTTGTCGCGAATCGCAGCCAGAGTGCGCACGAACTTGCTGGTCGTCGCGTTCATGGTTGCCATCAAGCGTGCAATCAACTCGTTGCGGCTCGGAATTGCGGCCAGCACCTTGACTTCGTCCGCCGACATCACGGAACCGGCCATTGCGCCTGCCTTAATCACCAGCTTGTCATTCGTCTTGGCAAATTCATGCACCACCTTCGCTGCGGCAACCGGGTCGGCGCTGATGCTGTACACCAACGGCCCGACCATTTTTTCGGCCAGCGCTTCGAACGGAGTGCCTTGCACCGCACGGCGTGCCAGCGTGTTTTTCAACACGTGAAAATACACCCCTGACTTGCGCGCATTGGCACGCAGCCTGGTGATATCACCGACTGCGATGCCACGGTACTCTGCCAGAACAATAGTCTGGGCTTGCGCCACTTGTGCGCCGACCTCTGCTACCACCGCCTGTTTTTCTTGCAGATTAAGACCCAAAGCCTTCCTCCATTTTCAACCGGAACACAAAAGCCAGGCTTCGGTGTTCCATTGTTAACAACCGCGTCCTTAAGTCAGGATAAAAACAACATAGCTCCTGCTTGCGGGCACACCATCTACGTGGGCAGGCGGGTTATCCCACCGATTAAACCGTTAACCAACCGCGTTTCCGGCACCTACGGTCTTTGACAATCTGCCAATCATGCCAGCAGTCCAAAGATTGCAAGCGGCATGGCTCATCCTGCTCACCATGCCGCAAATTCAAATCAAAACTTACGCAGCCAAACTGGCTTGTTCAACGCGGATACCGACACCCATGGTGCTGGAGACAGATACCTTTTTCAGGTACACGCCCTTGGCAGCAGCAGGCCTGGCCTTGTTCAACGCGTCAATCAGCGCCAGCAGATTTTCGCGCAGCGCTTCCGGTGCGAACGAGGCGCGTCCGATAGTGCATTGCACGATGCCGTTTTTGTCGGTGCGGTACTGCACTTGGCCGGCCTTGGCATTTTTCACGGCGCCAGCCACGTCGGCGGAAACCGTACCCACCTTGGGATTAGGCATCAAGCCGCGCGGGCCGAGAATCTGGCCGAGCTGTCCAACGATGCGCATGGCATCAGGAGATGCGATAACCACATCAAAATCCATCTTGCCTGCCTTGATGCTTTCCGCGAGATCCTCGAAGCCCACGATGTCAGCACCTGCTGCCTTGGCTTCCTCAGCCTTGGCGCCCTGGGCAAACACGGCTACACGCACGGTCTTGCCGGTACCTTTAGGCAGCACCACGGAACCGCGCACCAGCTGGTCGGATTTCTTGGCGTCGATGCCAAGGTTCACCGCCACGTCAATTGATTCATCAAATTTTGCCTTGGCGGTTTCTTTCACCAAATTCAGCGCATCAGCCAACGGATACAGCTTGTTGCGGTCAACTTTAGCTGCCAGCGTCTTATAACGTTTGGAGACATGTGCCATGTTATACGCCCTCCACGATAATACCCATGCTACGCGCACTGCCGGCAATGGTGCGCACCGCCGCATCCATATCGGCTGCCGTTAGATCGGGCATCTTGGTTGTTGCGATTTCTTCCGCCTGCTTGCGGGTCAGCTTGCCCACCTTGTCGGTATGGGGCGTCTTGCTGCCCTTTTGTATCCCGGCCGCCTTCTTGATCAGAATGGTCGCGGGCGGGGTCTTCATGATGAAAGTGAAGCTCTTGTCCGCGAAGGCGGTAATCACTACCGGAATCGGCAAACCAGGTTCCACACCTTGGGTTTGCGCGTTAAACGCCTTGCAGAATTCCATAATGTTCAAACCACGCTGACCCAAAGCAGGACCGATGGGAGGACTTGGATTTGCCTTGCCCGCAGGCACTTGTAACTTGATATAGCCAATAATTTTCTTTGCCACGTTACTACTCCTTATCAGTGGGTTAAACGCATACCGCTACTGCCCCGGTACGCTCCCCGTTTGTCACGCCGGATCGCTCCGGCTTGCAGTTTCAGGCCTTTTCGACTTGGCCGAAATCCAGTTCCACAGGTGTCGAACGCCCAAAAATGGTCACCGCAACCCGTAGCTTGTTCTTGTCATAATTAACGCCTTCCACTGAGCCATGAAAGTCGGTAAACGGACCTTCCTTGACTCGTACCGCCTCACCCACCTCGAACAGCACCTTGGGCCTGGGTTTTTCCACCCCGGCCTGCATTTGCTGCATGATGTTCTGCACTTCTTTTTCGCTGATGGGCGTAGGCTTCATCGCCGAGCCGCCCAAAAAACCTGTCACCTTGGGTGTGCTCTTGACCAGATGCCAGCTCTCATCGGTCATGTCCATTTCAACCAGCACATAACCAGGGAAGAATTTACGCTCACTGATGCTCTTCTGGCCGGACTTCAGCTCTACCACCTCTTCCACCGGCACCAGTATCTGACCGAATTGATCTTCCATGCCGGCGCGTTGAATACGCTCCAACAGGGCACGCTGCACGCTTTTCTCAAATTGCGAGTACGTATGAACAACATACCAACGCTTTGTCATCACTCACTCCGCCCCATCAGTTTATTAACCATCAGCATCAGGCTGGCATCGACCGTCCACAAAAACAGCGCCATGATGACCGCAAACAGAACCACTATACCGGTAGTCTGCACAGTTTCCTTACGCGTCGGCCACACCACGCGCTTGGCTTCGGCCACGGATTCCTTGCCGAATATGAACAGCCGCTTGCCCGGATCAGTCGTCCAAGCCACAGCAGCCGCTAGCAACAAACCCAGTAACACTGACGCCAGCTTCACTACGGCAGCGCTCTCGTGCAATGCATAGAATCCCGCAATACCCGCTACAACCAGCAGGAAAGCCACACCTAATTTAATCTTGTCCGCCATGCGCGTTCTGTCCGTTTACTTGTAAGGGGCAGGCCAGGAGGGTCTCGAACCCCCAACCCTCGGTTTTGGAGACCGATACTCTACCAATTGAGCTACTGGCCTAAATACAGTTGTAGTCGCTAGTCGTTAGTTGGTGTTGTCCGCTACGCGGATTTTGCTTTTACTAACGTCTAATGGCTAACGACTGGTTCTTTACTCGATAATCTTTGCCACCACGCCGGCACCGACGGTACGCCCGCCCTCGCGTATCGCGAAGCGCAGCCCTTCTTCCATCGCAATCGGGGCGATCAGGTTCACCGTCACCGAGACGTTGTCGCCCGGCATCACCATTTCGGTGCCGGCCGGCAGCTCAACCGCACCGGTGACGTCGGTGGTGCGGAAGTAAAACTGGGGACGGTAGCCCTGGAAGAACGGGGTGTGACGGCCGCCTTCGTCCTTGCTCAGCACGTAGATCTCGGCGGTGAATTTGGTGTGCGGCTTAATAGAACCCGGCTTGCACAGCACTTGACCACGCTCGACTTCTTCACGCTTGGTGCCGCGCAGCAGTACGCCGACGTTGTCTCCGGCCTGCCCCTGGTCGAGCAGCTTGCGGAACATTTCCACACCGGTGCAGATGGTCTTGAGCGTGGGCTTCAGGCCCACGATTTCGATTTCTTCGCCAACCTTGACGATGCCGCGCTCGATACGTCCGGTTACCACGGTGCCACGACCGGAGATGGAGAACACGTCTTCGACCGGCATCAGGAAGGCGCCTTCCAGGGCGCGCTTGGGTTCGGGGATATAGGTGTCCAGCGCTTCGGCCAGGCGGAAGATGGAGGGTTCGCCGATCTCGGATTGGTCGCCTTGCAATGCCTTGAGTGCGCTGCCGATGATGATCGGGGTGTCATCTCCGGGAAATTCGTATTTGGTGAGCAGTTCGCGCACTTCCATTTCGACCAGCTCCAGCAGTTCGGCGTCATCCACCATGTCGGCTTTGTTCATGTAGACGATGATGTAGGGTACGCCTACCTGGCGCGCCAGCAGGATGTGTTCACGGGTCTGCGGCATGGGGCCGTCAGCGGCGGATACCACCAGGATGGCGCCGTCCATCTGGGCTGCGCCGGTTATCATGTTCTTGATGTAGTCGGCGTGGCCCGGGCAGTCAACGTGGGCGTAATGGCGGTTGGCCGTTTCGTATTCCACGTGCGCGGTGTTGATGGTGATGCCGCGCGCCTTTTCTTCCGGCGCCGCGTCAATCTGGTCGTAGGCCTTGGCTTCGCCGCCATATTTCTTCGACAGCACGGTGGTGATCGCTGCCGTCAGGGTGGTCTTGCCGTGGTCCACGTGACCTATCGTCCCCACGTTTACGTGCGGCTTCGTACGCTCAAATTTACTCTTTGCCATGATTTTTCCTCATCAATACAATTTAACGAAAGAACATCAACAAAACTTTTGGTGCCCATGGCGAGAATCGGACTCGCGACCTCTCCCTTACCAAGGGAGTGCTCTACCACTGAGCCACATGGGCCAACTCAAACTGGAGCGGGTGAAGGGGATCGAACCCTCGTCGTAAGTTTGGAAAACTTCTGCTCTACCATTGAGCTACACCCGCACGCCTTACCGCCAACAACATGCGCCCAAGCAC
>CAITJF010000171.1 GCA_903892645.1 uncultured Nitrosomonadales bacterium
GATTATCGTGGTAATTTTTCAGTTCAAATTCGTGCATCTTGGTTATGCTAATATCCTGGAAAGCCAATACAGCTCCAGAATACTCACCCTCATTAAATATGCCCTGCGACACCACTGACACCGGAAACACGCTGCCATCGCGGCGCACAAACACCTGATCCTGGCAAATTACACGATGTCCGCTGTGATTATGTACTTCGATTTTGCACTGTTTAATGGACAATGGATCGCCAGTCGCCGTGACGGTGTGTATCGTTTCATGTACCGACTTGCCGATGAATTCATCACGGCTCCAGCCCAGCAGCCGCTCGGCTTCTTTATTGAGATAAGTACACCGCCCTGCACCATCTTGCACGTACAGACCCTCACCCAGTGTTTCGCTGATGCGTTCATAGAAATTACGCTGATCGAGCAGCGACTTTTCGAGGGCCTTGAGTGCCGTGATCTCAGTGCCAATGATAATGTATGTCATGGGCATACCATTTAAGTCAGTATTGAGTGAGGCCGTTGCCTGCAAATACCAGGAATTTGAGTCCTTGGTTTGACCGCATATTTCACCAGCCCAGACGAACCCTGTGTCTATACCCTGTAATATCTCCTGAAAAATGTCTTGATGGTGGACATTTAAGATCAACAAACGGAAATCCAGCCCCAGCAATTTACCTTGCGCATAACCGCTGAGTACATGAAATTGTCTATTGGCGTAGGTGATGATCCCTTGCATATCGGTCGTGCACACAACCGAGTGGTATTCCATTGCCTTCAAAATAAGCTTGAGTTCGCCACTGATGCTGGCTTCACTCTTGACCAGCTTGTCCAATAAAAATTGGTTTTCTTCGAAATAAACACCCAGCAATGTGCCTGTCCAAGAAAGGACGTTGACATAGAACCAGTAGCTGCCCATGTGGAGAAAGCCATGATCGGAGGCAAAAAAACCGACACCCCGACTGACTCCAGTGAAAGCCAGCATAGCTATCAGTAGCGTGGTAAGGCTGGCTCCTTTTACTCCCAGCCTTAGCGCCGCCAAAATAACGAAAGTAAGCATTACGTAGGCACGCATCATGTCCAGTATATTTTGTGGGATCTCCTGCCACATATATTCCAGAAAGATCATGCTCCCAAGCAGCAATGTAAGCCCAAGGATAATCATCGACTCGGTAAGGATTTTTGTACTGCACTGTCGATACAGATTGTTGATCTCTCGCACGCGCCTCATGGCAAAGGGGCATATCAGGATAATGCTCAGCGAATTGATCATCCACCAATCTTGCAGGATACCGATATAGTTGTCGCCATTCACAACACCGGCCAGCAATAGAGTCGTCGTCCCCAGGATGGCGGCCACGGCGGAACCCACTATGCCACCGTACACATAAAGCCTGAAGACATCTCGTAAAGAACGTAATCTGGGTTCAAACGAATCATCGGGCAAAATCAAGTGGGCGGAGATCAAGACACCAATGGCTGAGGTGAGGCTCATGAAAATACTTAGCCATAACCCGTGATCCACCAGCACGTTAGCCAGGAACCCGCCCAACAAAATCGCCCAGAAATAATATCTGCCTCCGACCAGGAGGATTGACAGCGCCAGCCCACTTGAGAAAAGAAAACAGCCGGGTGGCCCGTATGCGGGGACCAGCGAATGTGTCCCCCAGGACAGCAGGCAATAAAGCGCCGCCACGCCGAGCATTTTGCTCGGTGCAGCGGTGCGCGGTGGAGGCGTGGTGTTTGGCATCATTTTCTCCTCCTGTCGATAGCGGCTATAGCGCGCCTGTCCGCAACACCGTGGCAACTACGGTGCTGCCGTTCCCAACATATTCAAGCTTGTCAAAGCAGGCAGCCTTGGACATCGCAATCCCTCTGCCATGAAGGTCGAATGCGCGCTCGGGGCTGAATTCGACATACGCCTGCCAGTTGAAACCGCTACCCTGATCAGTGATGGTCACGATGCTGGCGGCAGCCGTTTTATCCAGAATGACATTGACGAATCGGTCCGAATATTGCGGGTGTTGCAGGCGAGCCTCAACTTCATTTTGCCAGCGATCCTCGCGCAACAATTGGCTTTTCTCGGTATAGGAAATGCCGAGATTGCCATGCTCGACCGCATTGATCAAAAGCTCCGAGTAGCCATTAATGGTGCGATCCGGGACCACGCTGGCATCTGCCAGAAGCAGCGCCATGTCTCTCGCTTCAGGCAAAGTTCGGTAATGAAATTCCGCCCGATGCAAAAGGTTCAGGTTGTTCGCTTGCCTGCCAACCAAAGCGCGTAATTCGCGTTTTATTGAAAACTCATCAAGCGCATTTTTGATGACGAGCCGTAATACATTTTCCGCCGAAGGCTTGGTCAGGTAGTAAAAAGCGCCTTCGGCCAAACCCTCGCGGACATCCTCCTGCCGGGTATCTCCCGTCAGCATCACCACCGGCAGCTCCTTGAATCGTCCATCGGACTTGATGCGCTTCAACAGGGCTATCCCGTCCAGTCGCGGCATTTGCTTGTCGAGCAGCATCAGGTCAAACCGGGAGGGGTCGCGATCCATTTTCTCCCACGCCGCCATTCCGTCCTCGGCGGTTTCAACCGCATAGCCGAATTGTTCGAGCAACTCCTGCGTCATGGTGCGAAAAAACTCGTCATCGTCAACGATCAATAATTTTTCAGTCTTCATTAATTCCTCCAGTTTTGGCTGCTTGCACAACGGGTAAAGCGAGGTATGCAACGATAACGGCTACGGTATCGCGACGGCGGATTGCCTGGTGGCGCGCTCAATCTGCTCGAGTATGTTTTCCATGTGGGCACCGGTCTTCAACCCTTCATCGTGCAGTACACGCGCCTGACTCGCAGCGTCTAGCAGCATGTTGGCCAACTCCTCTTCTTGTGATTGGGTAATGCCAATGGATATCATCGAATTATCAAATCTTTTTTGTAACTCATTAAATATCTGGTTGCTCTTGATTCCCTGGTCACGATGGCTTTGCTCTATATCATGCAGCGCCTTGCTGGTGCTCTCCATCAATTTTTTAAGTGTTGCATGTTGTCTGGCCACGGTGATGCCGCTGTCCATCGAAACGATGCGCGCATCGACACCTTCAGCCAGAAGGGCCAAGTTATCTTTCATGCGCCCGCGGCGCTCCATATCTTCGCCTTCCACACGTTTAACAATAATGGTGATGTGTTCGTAGCTGCATGAAGTGCGCGAGCCAAACTCAAATATGTGCCCTTGCTTGTACATGTTGGTGAGCACGGAGTCTTCCAGCGGCGAACAGGAGCCATTGGATGAAAAAGAGACTGATCCTTGCTGTCCATGAATTTTTACGCTGGCTTCCAGCCCGTAGGAACCGAGCGTGTTCAGAACTTCGCGGCACAGCGTGGCGTAGTCTTGGCAAATGAAGCTGGCACGCATGAACTGAAGTATCGCACCCATTTCCGCCGCGCTGGACATCGCTGTAATGGCTGTGGAAAAAGCACCGGACATATCTTGCTTGAGGCGGATACGTTCTGTATGCCTCGCTAGCTGAAGCTTGATCTTGGTGCGTAGCTCCCCCGCAGACACCGGCTTGGTCAGGTAATCGTCGCCGCCCGCTTCATAACCGGCCAGGCGCTCGTCTTCGTTGACCTTTCCTGAAAGAAAAATGACAGGCAAGTCGCCGATAGCCGGATTGTCTCGCAAGGCCCGGCAAACTTCGTACCCGGACATCCCCGGCATGTCAACATCGAGCAACACCAGATCGGGTTGCTCTTTGGCCAAAGCATCCAAGGCAGTCTGACCCGTGGTGACGCGCTGCATTATATAGTCGGAATCAAGCATTTCTGCGGCGGTAGCGGCAGCGAAGTCGTCATCTTCGACGAGTAGTATTTTCGGTTGGGGGCTCATGACTTTCTTTCCTTTTAATCAGTGTTTGTTGTAAATATATATCGCCTGTTTCAACATGCAGGGCCGTGCAAGGTATAAGCTTTATGAAAATATTCTGCAGAAGCCTCCCTCAATCAAGCTGTTCGGTTGATGCTGATGTAATCGCAGCTTGCTACCTGCAGTATTCGACCTTCGGGAAAGGAATAAGTCGCAGTGATTCACGTTAACCGGCCAGTTGAAGTAAATCGTTGGCATGGCGGCTGCGCGCCTCTATGCGTCCGAAAAGCGGGCCGAATTCCGGACGTTTAGCAGATCCCCAGACCAACCCAAGCTTTTGGAATGCTGGTGTAGAAAGTTTTGTCACCCGATTTTGAGGGTTGCCAAATAAGTCCAGTGCATTGCTCAACACTTCTGCAACATGCACCAGAGCAACCAGAGGTTCGCTCAGCGCGGCATCCGTATCGTGGTGGTGGCGAATAGCGATACAAATGCCCTTCGGCAATGCCCAGTGCTCGGCCAGCCAGAAGCCAATAGTCGCGTGGTCAATACCAAAGCGCTCGCGCTCTAGTTCTTCGATACAGATGGAATGGGAATGCGCCTGATTGCCTATCTCATGCATGTCCGCCGAGTAGAAGCACCTGAACCAGAGCTGGCCGATGTCATGCAGCAAACCGGCGATCAGCGTGGCATTGGCCAAGCAGGGCGTGTCATCATAGTGCGCAAGCTCTTCACCGCAGATACCAACGGCGATACTGTGCTCCCAGAAACAGGACGGGGTTGAGGCGGTGGTGAAGCCATGAATAAATATTGCGACGCTGCTGAATAATGCGATCTCGCGCACACGCCCCAAGCCTATCTGTGTAATGGCCGTGTGAAGATCGCGTATTTTCGACGAGTTTCGCCTTTGTGCCGCAATGTTGGCGAGTGCGAGTACGCGAGTGGCGATTATCGGCGCGCGTTCAATGTAGCCAGTAAGTACCATCAATCTGGAATCAACATCCTCAATCGTGGCTAAAATCTGATTGAGAAGAACGGGGAATGCAGACAGCGTCTTGCTGCGCTCGACCACTTCGCTGCGGGTTATTAAATGGGTTGTCATCATGCACTCCGATAGATGATGACCTGGTTGAACAGGGTTGCAATGATCGGGTCGGAGAGGTCGGCGCCAGCAAAGATTTCCATCACTCGATGTGCTGCCTGGGCTGCATCGACGGCGACTTGCTCATCCGGGCGCGGGTCGGGCTCGGTGACAAAAATAAATTCGACGCGCCGCTCGGCGAGTTGGAACAGATCATCGCCGGTCAGCTTATGGCCTGCAGACATGGAAATAAGCTTGCCTTGTTTGGTGCCGGTGGCCGGCGCGCCAAGCTCCATGCCTACTTCTGCTTCGGCAACGGTAATGTAGCAGTGTCGTTTTCTCATTCAATTTTCCAGTCTTGCGGGTGATTTATCCTTAATGGATCATGGCGCAACAAAATATGCGTCCGCTTATTAAGCGACCGTCTCTCACTAACTTGCGTGTTCATGCAATTTTCGATGCAGACGTGGTAAGTAGATCTTCGTGGTGTTCACAGTTCTTTCCAGCCGTAATCCGATGTCTTCTGGTTCGTCAGAGTGTCCAACAGATACTGTTCCAATAGCAGCGGGCTGAAAGGCTTGACAAAGTAAGCATCGGCTCCGAATACGCGGCCTAATTCCTGATCTGCCACTTGCCCACAGGAGGTGATGAGTACGATAAATATGCCCGCATATTTTGGATCTTTCCTGATGTGTTTACAAAGCTGTAAGCCATCCATAGTGCCGGGCATCATCACATCAAGCACGATCGCATCGGGAGGTGAAGCCATGATTTTTTCAAGAGCCTCGTCGGCATTGCTGGCCATTTCTAGTACAAAGTTATCGCTTAGTGCATGGTGAACCATCTCAAGAATGGAAATTTGATCGTCAACAATCAGAATCTTTTTCATCTAAATCACCCTGTAGTTAAGTTGCGTCATCTGCTTGAAAATTGTCTTTGAATCGTTTATTGATATCCCTGAATCTATCTTGCAGGGCAAGAAAAGCATCGACAATGTCCGGATCAAAGTGCGAACCGCGCCCTTCGGCAATAATTCTGGCGGCCAGTTCATGCTGCATTGGCTTCTTATAGGGGCGCGCGCTGACTAGCGCATCATACACATCGGCCAGCGCCATCAATCTTGCCGAAATTGGGATGCGCTCACCGGCCAGCATTTCTGGATACCCGCTGCCGTCCCATTTTTCCTGATGGCTACCGGCGATTTCCTTGGCAAAATTTAAGAAAGGCGCACTGCGTCCCAATTGCTTCTCGGCTTTTTCTATCGCCTGCCTGCCAATCAGAGCATGCGTCTTCATCACCGTAAATTCATCTGCCGATAGCTTGCCCGGCTTGAGCAGAATGGAGTCTGGGATGCCCACCTTACCGATGTCATGCAGTGGTGCTGACTTGTAGATAAGATCGATGTTATTACGGGTGAGCAGCAGCGAGAAACGCGGGTGGTGCTGCAGGTGTTCGGCCAGAATGCGGATGTAGTCTTGTGTGCGGCGCAGGTGGTTGCCGGTCTCGTTGTCGCGCGTCTCTGCCAGCGAAGCCATGGCGAGAATGGTCACGTCCTGAATAAATTCAAGCTCCGTTTCTTGTTCCAAAACCTTGCCGGACAGACGAGTATTTTTCTCCTTGATAATGTCAGCGGCAATTTTCAGGCTAAGGTGTAATTTCAGTCGTGCAAGCAATATGGTGCCGCGGATCGGCTTGGTGATATAGTCGGCTGCGCCGGTTGCGAAGCCTGTCTCTTCATCAGCCTCATGGCTCATCCCGGTGAGGAAGATTATCGGGATGTCACATGTCGCACGGTTGGCCTTGAGGCGGCCGCAAATTTCATTGCCATTCATGTCCGGCAACCCGATGTCGAGCAAAATGAGATCCGGCTTGTGGCTGCCCATCGCCAATTGCAGCCCTTTCTCACCGGTATTGGCGGCCTTGAGGTGGTATTTCGACTTGAGCAATCCATTGACGATACCGATAATCTCCGGGCTGTCATCGATTAGCAGAATGGTGCTGCGCGGCGTATGGGGGCGGGTATGTTTCATCATGAGACCTCATCGGTAATGGGGGATTCTCTTAACAGGTTCAAGGCATCGTCGAAATCGCAGATGTTCATCGCCGTCTGAATTTTCGCCAGATGCGACGCGGACAGAAGGGCGCGCAGTATGCTGACATTACGATCAAACCATGCCATCGCTTCGGGGTCACTATCTGCCAGCAGCGCCTCGAATTCCGCCATTGCCGCTGTACTGCCAGTTAGATCGGTTACCACTTCCGCTGCCATTGGCGGCAGGCTGAGACGCGCGGAGGCGATCAGGTTTCCAAGCTGCACTTCGAGGGCTGCGATGAGCTTTTTTGCCTCGCCCCGAGGGCAATACTCTGCCAAGGCCTGCTCCAGCGAGGCGGCATCCTCCGTCAGTTTGTTTGCACCGATGCTGCCAGCTGCATTTTTTAAATTATGTGCGCATCGTTGTGCCGAGATCCAGTCGTCGGCATCGAGCGCCAAACGGGTAGCCTTTGGCATATATTCATGAATCGTGCAGAACCTGCGCAGAGTGGCAAAGTAAAGTTCGGTGTTGCCCAGCATGCGCTGCAGCGCCGGTATCGGGTCTATACCTCGGATATTTAGATCGATAGCAACTCTTGACGGCGTATCATTCTGGCTGCTAACCAACAAAGGGGCTGGTGCAAGGTGAGCAGGAATCCATTTGAGCAAAGCCTGCCAGAGCTGTACCGGCTCGATAGGCTTGGCAAGAAAATCATTCATGCCTGCATCGAGGCAACGTTGCCGGTCTGCCGCCAGCACATTGCCGGTCATCGCCACAATCGGTAGATTAGCGTGACGTGGGAAGCCGCGCAATTCAACGGTGGCGGCGATACCATCCATCACCGGCATCTGCACATCCATCAATACCAGATCGTAGTCATGAACCTGAAGCCGGGTGAGCGCAATTTGGCCATTCTCGGCGAGTTCGACGTTGAAATGCGCCTGGCGCAGCAGTTCCAGCGTCACTTGCTGGTTGATCTCATTGTCTTCGACCAACAAGATGCGCGCACCTGCATTGGACGCTTTAACACGCCGCAGCAACCCGGCATCATTCATAATGTCACCTCGGCCGCATCATAAAAACGGATCGAGTTGCGCCCCGCATTTTTGGCCTGATACATCGCATGATCAGCCCACTTTAGAATGTCTTCCTGGCTTCCATCGTGGCTGGTGAAAACAGCCACGCCGATACTTGCAGTACAGTGGTGTTCAACGGCAATGCCGACTTGCCCCTCTCGAGGGGCAGTCGTCAGCTGATAAGGTTCAGACACGGCAACGCGTATTTTTTCTGCAACGATCTCTGCATGGGAAATTGATGCAGCTTTATCTATACCCAAATCGCTCAGCATCACCACAAACTCGTCACCGCCGAAGCGCGCCACGGTGTCCTTCTCACGCACACAACTTTTTAGTCGATTTGCTGCTTCTATCAGCAGAGAGTCGCCCACCACATGCCCATGCTGATCATTGAGCGGTTTGAAGTTATCTAGATCAAGGAACATCAGTGCGCTATAGCAACCGCTGCGATTGCTGGCGACAATGACCTGGGCCAAGCGGTCATTGAGCAAGCGCCGGTTCGGCAGACTGGTGAGTGTGTCGTAGAACGCAAGCCGACTTATCTGGTCTTCCATCTGCTTGCGTTCGGTGAAGTCCCAGTTGGTGCCTGTCATGTGCACTGGTTGGCCAGGAGCACCACGCTCTATGCTGCCGATGGCGCGGATGTTACGGATATTCCCGTTCGGCCAGACAATACGGAATTCAGTGTCGAATTCTTTTTCGCCGCGCAGTGCAATTTGTATTTCAGATTCGATACGCGAGGCGTCTTCAGAATAGATGGCCGACTTCCATAACTCGTAGATACCGTCTAACTGATTTTGCGTGCGTCCATAAAGTGCAAACATCTGGTCATCCCACGACATGGTATTCCGGGCAATGTCAAAGTCCCAGATTCCCACCCCGCCCACGCGCATAGCCAGAGTCACCAGATCATTCCTTTCCTCCGTTTTCTCCAGGCCTTCAATTAGCATCATGCTTGACCTAATCATTTCTTGGTATTGAGTTTGCAACTCGACGTTGCGTTCGATCATCTTCTGCAGATCTTCAGCGTAGCGGTAGAGCTGATTTTGGAGTTCTTTGGTGTGATCGCTGCCGGGCAGGCGCAACGTTTGTCCGCCAGCCGGCAGCGTCGTATCAAGTGCATCGGTAGCATGGGTCATGGTCACCTCGACAAGTATGGGACAGTTTTAGACAGGTTCAGCCAGGACGGAGTTAATATTTCACCGTGCCTGATCAATAGCCACTTCCCTACCATGCCGCCTGACAAGGAGGAATGGGAGGGGGTTAAGCCTGAGGAGCAATTTTGGATCATGTCTGCTCAGCCGGTAGTTGTGTGCTGCGGGGCAGCCAGATTGTGATGGTCGTACCTGAGCCGATAGTGCTGGTGATATTCAATTCGCCGCCATGTAATTTGACAATCTCTTTGACGATGCTCATGCCCAAGCCGGTGCCGGGAATCTTGCCTGAGGCATCGGCTCGGTAGAAGCGTTCGCAGATGCGAGCCATCTGTTCCGGCGTCATGCCGATGCCCTGGTCGGTGATACGGATACCGACCAGCGAGGCACGATCATTTGGCAGCGGTTGCGCTTCGAGGGCCGGTGCGATTAATTCGATGATCACAGCACCGCCGCCAGGGGAATATTTATAGGCGTTCGAGAGTACGTTGGTGATTACTTGGATCAGCTTTGAACGGTCACCGTCCACCACGAACGGAATCCCTATAGATCGCACTTCAGGTGGCAGTCGTCCCTCCGCCACCTTGAAGCCGGTCACGATCTCCTGCAGCAGGATGCGGAGATCGATGCGGGTAATGAAGAAGTCTTTGCCGCGCTGCGCTTCGATGCGAGCGAGATCGAGCAGTTCGTTGATGATGTTGGCCATCAACTTGGATTGGCTGTAGATGGTGCCGAGAAGCTCACGCTGTTCGGTTGCACTGAATTCCCGCTCCAGCAGGAGCTCGGAAAATCCGTAGATGCTCGCCATCGGGGTGCGCAGTTCGTGTGCGGC
>CAITJF010000172.1 GCA_903892645.1 uncultured Nitrosomonadales bacterium
CACCATTATCGCCACCGCGCTGGTGGATACCGGCTCGCGCATGGACGATGTGATCTATGAAGAATTCAAGGGCACCGGCAACATGGAAATCCATCTGGATCGTCGCATGGCCGAAAAGCGCATCTACCCTGCCATCAACGTCAACCGCTCCGGCACACGCAAGGAAGAATTGCTGATCAAGGCCGACGTGCTGCAAAAAATCTGGGTACTGCGCAAACTGCTCTACCCCATGGACGAACTGGAAGCGATGGAATTCCTGCTGGACAAGATCAAGGCGACGAAGAACAACGCCGACTTCTTCGACTCCATGCGGCGTTAAAACTCAACATTTTGGCTACGGCCTCACGCCTGCGGCATGAGCCTGCACCGCAACAAGCGGCCTTGCCGCGAGTTGTGTCGCTAGCCTGGCATATAAATATTGAGTTTTATGGAAAAAATGGTTTTGACGGCTAGTGCCGTTTGTGTATAATGCGCGGCTCTGTAAAACCGCATTCAAGCGAGGTTGTCATGTACGCAGTAATCAAGACCGGTGGTAAGCAATATCGTGTTATCCAGGGTGAAACCCTGAAAATTGAAACCGTTGCCGGTGATGTCGGCAGCGCGATTGTGCTGGACAAGGTGCTGATGGTTGCCGACGGCGACAAGTTGTCTGTCGGCAAGCCGCTGTTGGCTGGCGCCATTGTTAGCGCGACCATCGTATCGAACGGTCGCCACGACAAGGTAAAAATCTTCAAGATGCGCCGCCGCAAGCACTATCAAAAGCATCAAGGTCATCGTCAAAACTACACCGAGATCCGCATCGACGGCATTTCGGCGTAAAGATAAAGGAGCAGAGCCATGGCATCAAAAAAAGGCGGCGGCAGTACCAGTAACGGCCGCGACTCACACTCAAAACGCCTGGGTGTAAAAAGCTACGGCGGGGAACTGATCAATGCGGGCAGCATCATCGTGCGTCAGCGCGGCACGCGGTTCCATGCGGGAGACAACGTCGGCATGGGCAAGGACCACACCCTGTTTGCCAAGATTACCGGCAAGGTGCTCTTCACCACAAAAGGCGCTACCCAGCGCAAGACAGTCTGCGTGATCGCAGCATAAGCGCACTTAGCCAAGTACAATGAGCCCTATCGCAAGGTAGGGCTTTTTTGTTTCTGGTAGAAAACAAAATATGATTTCCAAATGAAATTTATTGACGAATCCAAAATTGAGGTCATCGCGGGCGACGGCGGCAACGGTGCCGCAAGCTTCCGGCGCGAGAAATATATCGCCAAGGGCGGCCCGGATGGCGGCGATGGCGGGCGCGGTGGCAGCGTGTATGCGCTGGCCGACCGCAACATCAATACGCTGGTGGATTACCGCTTCGCGCGCCATCATCGCGCCAAAAATGGCGAATCCGGGCGCGGCGCGGATTGTTACGGCAAGGGCTCGGATGACGTGATTCTGCGCATGCCGGTCGGCACCGTCATCACCGACATCAACACCGGCGAAACCATTGCCGACCTTGCCCATGATGGGCAGAAGGCACTGCTCGCCCAAGGCGGCAAGGGTGGGTTGGGCAACCTGCACTTCAAATCCAGCACTAACCGTACACCGCGCCAATGCACACCGGGCGAAGAAGGCGAACGGCGCGAACTGCAACTGGAACTGAAAGTATTGGCCGATGTCGGCCTGCTGGGCATGCCCAACGCGGGCAAGTCCACCTTCATCCGCGCAGTCTCCGCCGCGCGCCCCAAGGTGGCCGATTATCCCTTTACTACGCTGCACCCCAATCTGGGCGTGGTGCGCGTGTCAACTGAAAAGAGCTTCGTGATTGCCGACATTCCCGGACTGATCGAAGGCGCGGCGGAAGGCGCCGGTCTTGGACACCAGTTCCTGCGCCACTTGGCGCGCACCCGTTTGCTGCTGCATCTGGTGGATATAGCCCCCCTATACGACGGTATCGACCCGGTGCATGAAGCCCACGCCATATTAAACGAGCTGAAAAAATACGATGAGGCCCTGTACAACAAGCCGCGCTGGCTGGTGCTGAACAAGCTTGATTTGTTGCAAGACAAGGATGAAAAAGTTGCCTCCTTCCTGCGTGAATTCGGCGACCACACGCGCCACTTTGCCATCTCCGCGATTAACGGCGATGGCTGCAAGGAGCTGACCTACGCTATCATGGAACATCTGGAACAGGTTGCCGAACTGGAACAGGCGGCCATTGCCGAAAATGCGCAAGAAAGCGACATTCCTGTACTCTAATACACCATGAAAACCGTCCTGACACAGTGCAAACGTATCGTCGTCAAAGTCGGCAGCAGCCTGGTTACCAACCAGGGTGAGGGACTGGATACGCGCGCCATAGGCAACTGGGCGCAGCAAATCGCTACCTTGCGTGCGGCAGGGCTCGAAGTGGTATTGGTTTCTTCCGGTGCGATTGCGGAAGGCATGCAACGGTTAGGCTGGAAGCAGCGCCCCAGCGCTGTACATGAATTGCAGGCCGCCGCCGCAGTGGGGCAGATGGGCTTAGTGCAGGTGTATGAAAGCTGCTTCCGCAAACACGGCCTGCATGCAGCACAAGTGCTGCTCACCCATGCCGACCTCGCAGACCGCGAGCGCTACCTCAATGCTCGCTCCACCCTGCGCACGCTGCTATCTCTGAATGTCGTTCCCGTCATCAATGAAAACGACACGGTGGTTACCGATGAAATCAAGTTCGGCGACAACGATACTTTGGGCGCGCTGGTTGCCAATTTGATCGAGGCCGATGCGCTCATCATCCTCACCGACCAAACCGGCCTCTATACTGCCGACCCGCGTAAAAGCCCTGATGCCACGCTTGTCAGCGTGGCGCAGGCGGGTGACGCGGAACTGGAAAGCATGGCGGGCGGCGCAGGCAGCCAGATCGGGCGCGGCGGCATGATCACCAAGGTGCTAGCCGCCAAACGCGCGGCGCGCAGCGGCGCGCATACCGTCATCGCCTCCGGCCACGAACGCGACGTGCTGCCGCGCCTGATGCGCGGTGAGAGCATCGGCACCCTGCTCGAAGCGCAGGCATTGTCGCTGGCCGCGCGCAAGCAATGGCTGGCGGATCATCTGCAAGTCAGCGGCAAGGTGGTGCTGGATGCAGGCGCGGTGCGCGCCCTGTGCAGCGAAGGCAAGAGCCTGCTGCCGATCGGGGTCAGCGAAGTCGCCGGGGAATTCGAGCGCGGCGCGGTGGTCGCCATCCTGAGCAAAGACGGCCAGGACATCGCGCGCGGCCTGATCAACTACAACGCAACGGAAGCGCGCCGCATCGCCCGCCACCCCAGCCACGAGATCGAAACCATCCTCGGCTACGTGGACGAACTGGAGCTGATACATCGGGACAACCTGGTTTTGTTGTAACGACGAAATCCTGCTTTGAAATGCAGCGGGCTGATAAATTACTTATGCTGTTCCAGCCACTCTCGTGCCAGTAACTGCGCTTCTTCAATTTGCCTGGGATTCATCTCAGCCTCAACCTCTTTTTTGCCGTTTTGAGCATTCTTCTCTCCGGCTGCCGCAGCCAAATTGAGCCATTTGTGCGCTTGTACAAAATCCTGCTGAACCCCTTGCCCTTTGGTGTACATCACCCCAAGGTTGCTCTGTGCTGACGCATTACCCCGCTCCGCCGCCTTGAGATACCACGACGCAGCTTCCTTGTAGTCCTGCGGTACGCCTTGCCCATTGATGTATTTCACCCCAAGGTTATTCTGCGCTGACGCATTACCCTGCTCCGCCGCCTTGCGATACCACAACGCAGCCTCCCTGTAATCCTGCGGCACGCCTTGCCCATTTGCATACATCACCCCAAGGGAGAACTGCGCATCGGCAACTTTTTGCTCCGCCGCCTTGCGACACCACAACGCGGCCTCCTTGTCATCCTGCTTGACGCCTTGCCCTTTGGCGTACATTGCTCCAAGTGTCTGCTGCGCTGACACACTACCCTGCTCCGCCGCCTTGCGATACCACGATACAGCTTCCTTGTAGTCCTGCGGCACACCTTGCCCTTTGGCGTACATCGCTCCAAGAGCCAGCTGTGCTGACGCATTACCCTGCTCCGCCACCTTGCGGTACCACAGTGCAGCTTCCTTGTAATCCCGTAGCACGCCTTGCCCTTTGGCATATGCCTCTGCAAGAGCATATTGCGCTGGCTCGTTATCCTTCTTGGCCGCTATGTGATACCACGCTATAGCTTCCCGGTAGTTCTGCGGCACGTCTTTTCCTTTGGCATACATTACCCCAAGGTTGAACTGGGCAGCTGTATCACCCTTGGAGGCAAGTCGCCTGAGCTCTATAAATGCAGACGAGTATTTTCTGTTTTTGTGAGCACCCTCAGCTTTTCTTAAACTAGCCTTGGCTTCTTGCCTGGCTTTCAGCTTTGCTGTTCTGGTTTCTGCTTTTGCGTTTGCCTGGGCTTTCTTCTCCGCCTTCGCGCGTCCCACTTCGACTTTGGCTTTTTGTTCAGCATTCACGGGGTTAGTCTCAGTTTCCACCTTTTGCCTGACTTCCGTTGCTGCTTGTTTTTCTGCCTGAACTTGAGCCTGTTGCGCAACCTTCACTCGCACCGCTTCGGCCTGCGCTTCTGCGCAAACCGCAAGGAAAAATACAGGCAAAAATAATTTTAAACAGGTTTTCATTTTGTTGTTTTGAATAGCGCCGCCAATTATGCGCGTAATGAAATCACTTGAATTTCGCCAGCCATTCTTGTGCCAGCACCTGTGCCTTTTTTATCTGCTCGGGAGCCATTCTCTCTTCAATCCATCCCTTGCTGCTCACGGCCATTTCCCCAGCCAAGCTAAGCCACTTGTATGCTTGTATAAAGTCCTGCGGCACGCCTTCCCCCTTGGCATACATCAATCCAATAGTATATTGCGCTTTGGGGAATCCATGATCAGCCGCCTCGAGGTACCACGTCGTAGCTTGTTTTTCATTTTTTGGCACACCCAACCCTTCGCGGTACATTTCCGCAATGGCGAATTGCGCCCTGGCATCATCCTGAATAGCTGCCTTGAGGTACCATGAAGCAGCTTGCTTGTCATCCTGTGGCACGCCTTGCCCTTTGGCGTACATCACCCCAAGCCTGTACTGTGCAGACGCATCGCCTCCAAGCGCAAGCGCCATGAATTCGTCAAATGCGTAAAGGTAGTTTCCACTTTTGTAAGCTTCCACCCCTTCCTGAAAATCAGCCCGAACTCCGGCACAAGCCACAATTGAAACCACGGCCAGAATTAGCCTGGAAAATACTCTGCTCATTGCGTTTCTCATAACCGATCCCCAAAACAAAACAGTCACACCCACAAAGCCTTATGTGATTCATTATAGTCAGGCTGTGTGCGGTGCACATCGCGTTTTAGCAGGATGCACTTTGTGATGGAATACGTCAAGGTGGTGGGACATGCCAAGGTTGCCATCTTGCATGGCTTGGATGCTTTGGCCTTCTTTGATTTTGTACCGATGGTGCCGCCTATCGGATTCGAACTGATGACCTACCGCTTACAAGTCTGACGTTTGGCGTATTTCCTGCCGTTGATTGCCGTTCCATAAACTTGTATTTATTCACGCAATTCAATAGGTTAGACAAATAACACCTATTTGTTGTGTTGATAAGCATTGCTCTGTATACTACAAATGCGCCTACAAATCAGCTACAAATTTAAGGAGGTGTAATGGCAAAGGTAAAATTGACAGCCGGTCGGATTGCAAAATTCCAGTGCGATGAAGGCAAAGCGCAGGCCTTTTTATGGTGCGATGAAGTCCAAGGTTTGGCAGTTCGCGCAACGCCGGGTTCACCTCGCAAGCGCTACATTTTTGAATCGAAAGTGAAGGGGCAAACGGTGCGCCTGACCATCGGTGAAGTGAGCGTGTGGAATATTAACGAAGCAAAAGCCGAAGCGCGCCGCCTGCAAGTCCTGATAGACAACGGCCACGATCCGCGCCAAGTGAAAGCTGATGCCCAAGCCGCCAAGGAAGTCCAAGCCGCCGCCCTGAGTGCCAAGGAAGCTAGCGAATCGGTGACTGTGGCCGAAGCATGGCAAGCCTATATTGCAGAGCGTAGCGCATCCATGAAAGACGGGAAACCAGAATGGGGCGATAAACACAAAGCCCATCATGCCTATTTTGTTCAGGCTGGCGGCGAGGAGCGCACCCGTGGCCGCCGCCCAAACGAACCGAATAAAACGCGCCCCGGCGTACTGGTGCCGCTGATGACTATTCGCCTTGCCGACCTTGACGCAAAAGCAATTGCAGCATGGCTAGACAAGGAAACCAAACAAGCCCCCACGACCGCCGCCCAAGCCTTCCGTGCCCTTCGTGCTTTCCTGACATGGTGCGCCAAGCATGCCGCATACAGTGCCGCCGTGCATTCCCAAGCATGCCAAGCTGATGAAGTAAAAAAGAGGGTTCCTGTACAACAAACCAAAAAGAATGACAGCCTACGCCGGGCGCAAATTAAGCCTTGGTTTGAGGCCGTGCAAAAGATTGGCAATCCGGTAATCGCCGCCTATCTGCAAGGACTGTTATTGACCGGCGCACGCCGCAACGAATTGGCTGCACTACGCTGGGCTGATGTGGATTTTCAGTGGAAGAGCATGACCATTCGCGACAAGGTGGAAGGGGAGCGCACAATACCGCTGACACCTTACATGGAACACCTGATAGCCGGTCTGCCGCGCCGCAAACTGACAGTTAGGCAGATTGGGGAAAAAGCAGAAAGCAAAAAAAAGGATATTCCAAACGAGTTTGTTTTTAGTAGCCCCACCGCCGCATCGGGAAGGCTTGAAGAGCCGCGCAATCCACACAACAAGGCACTGGCAGCCGCCGCACTTCCCGCGCTATCCCTGCATGGCTTGCGCCGTTCCTTTGGCACATTGTCTGAGTGGGTGGAAGTCCCTGCCGGTATCGTGGCGCAGATTATGGGACATAAGCCGAGCGCGATTGCAGAAAAGCACTACATCCAGCGTGAACTCGACTTGCTGCACTTGTGGCACGTCAAAATTGAAGCATGGATTTTGGAACAGGCCGGAATCAAATTCGCACCAGCAAAAAAACGTTTGCGGGTGGTGCAATCGCAACAATAAGCGTAACTACAAATAACGCTTGACTTCACTATTAAATATAACTACATTAAATGCCATGCAAGTCACATTCGACGAAGCAAAAGACACACTGAATAAAAGCAAGCATGGCTTGTCATTGTCAGAAGCCGAAAAGTTGGAATGGGATGACGCATTGATATGGCAAGACACCCGCCGCGATTATGGCGAAGCGCGCATGATTGCATTATGTGCGATTGGTGCAAAGTTGTATTGCGTGGTGTATGTTGACCGTGAAGATATGCGCAGAATAATCAGCCTGCGCAAGACCAATAACAAGGAGAAAAAACTTTATGCACATAACAACTAAATCCGGCAGAAAAATTCTGCTTAATACGCCCGAAGAGGATGCGCAAATCACTGCTGCCGCAATGACTGACCCGGATAATTTGCCGCTGACTGATGCAGAGCTAAAACAATTCAAGCGGATGCGCGGAAGGCCACTGGGGAGCGGGAAAAAAGAGCAAGTGACGCTACGGCTGGATGCGAAAATTCTGGAGCAATTCCGGGCTACAGGCAACGGCTGGCAAACGCGCATAAATGACGCGCTGCTGGACTGGGCAAAACATCATCATTGACAAGGCGCGAAGCGTGAGCAAGAAATCCCGCCCCCATGATGAAGCAGTGGTTGAACTGCTGCACGAAGACCCGGCTTTTGCCGATGAATACCTTTCCGCCGCACTGGATGAAGCCGACCAACCCGGAGGCCGTGAAGCCCTGCTGGCAGCCCTGCGCCATATCGCCGAAGCGCAAGGCATGACCGCCGTGGCCGAACGCGCTGGCATCCCGAGAGAAAGCCTTTACCGGGCATTGTCCACGAAGGGCAACCCGACCATTAAGACCCTGCTGGCGGTATTGGGTGCTGCTGGTTTGAAATTGTCAGTACACCGATAAGAGAAGCCGAACAGAGATTCAAGGTCGCACCGAAGCACGTTCAACCCGTGCCGATGGCCGCCTGACCGATTACCCCCGCATAGCTCGACGGAGCGAAAAGCCGGACACCTTCACCGGCCTGACGGGGGTTTCTTAATGAAGGCAGCACACTGAAGGGGTGCATCATGTTTAATCTTCCTCTACCCGCTGGCACTGAATCAGTGCTAGTCAGCGAAATTCCAAAGCTGTTTGCAGCGGCTGTTGGCCATACACATGACGTGTTTGTTTTTGACAAAGCTACTCCATTGAAAGCCGTAAAAGCCGTACCAGTATCCGACCGCCGCCCAGCCCATCTCTCTGCGTCTAACTGGCGCTGGATAAAAAAATTATATGGGTGCGTACCCCCCGACAATCGAGATAAACTCTCGGTAGATGGCTGGAGACAGATAGAAGAACAGCAAAAAAAACAGCTAAAAGAACGGCTAAAGGAATTAAACGCGCCTCCCATCCGCCCAGATAATGTTTCGGATGCTGACTGGAGTTGGATGAAAAAAATAGGGGAAAACGTATCCCCCGTCCGTCGAAATGAACTCTCGGCTGCTGACTGGAGCTTGCTAAACAAAATATGGGAAAACTTGCCGCCAATTGGTAATGGTGTAAATGCATCGGAATGGCCGAAATATTGGGACGCATTCAACCAGTCGGAAAAAAAGCCTGAATGGTTCCCGGTACCGTGCTTCAAGATGACAAAGGAATTGGCAGGGTTCACAAAGGCATTGCCTGATGACATTAAGAATGGCGCTCTAGTGGCACGCTTGCCGCCTGCATTCGCACCTAATACGACAGCAACAGACGATGAACAAAAAGAACTAGTTGTATTCATTGATGACCTGAAGCCATACGCGAAACGGTGCGAAATCTGCATTCAGGTAGCCGTGCCAGTGGAGCAAGGCGCACCCGCCGCGAAGGGGGCAACGCAGCCGGTCACAAGCCCGAGCGGTGATGACGAACCCGACAACGACGAAGAAGACTGGATAATTAAGGCATGCGCCATAGCGCAAGAAATCGGAATGAAGCGGTGGGAAGCAGGCATGCGGAAAGTATCAGCGCGGGATGTTCACGAAGGGGTGACAGTTGAACTTGCTCTGGACAAAACCACATGGGGCAAGCAGGGGCAGCGCGATAGTCACAACGTGAGAAATGTAGGATTGCGCGGATGGAAATTTACTCCACCGAAGAAAATGAAAAAAGTGGATTAAAACGGATTATTTGGATTGTTGTGGATTCCGTCTGGATTAATCCACAATCAGATATTAACTAGATGCTCAAAAACCAATAACGGCGCGGCTTTTCAGCTTGCGCCGTTTTTATTTTCACAGAAATTCTTTCGCAGAAAATCCCGCCTTAATCCAGCAAAATATCAATGCCGATTTACGTTCTTGCAAGGGGCGGAATAGGTGGGTGTTGATAGCTGATTATCGGCTGGTTATTGATACCCACACTACTGCCCGGCGCAGGGAATATTTGGAGTATTGATGATGAATTACTTACCGCAACAATTCCTGCCACTGGAGCAGGAAACACGTAGCCATGTTGAGACCGCTTGTGCCGGGCATCACCTGAACCGCAAGGACCAAACAATGAGGTCGTGGGCCAGCACGGAAGCTGGGCCTATATAGGTTCTCGCGTGCGTGGGGCAGGGGGAGTGAAAATATTAAATCTCATTTCACCTGCTACAGCAGCACATCTCGCGGCATCTGGCTGCGCAGGCGATTCTGCCCGGCAGGCAGCAGATAGTGCCATCAAATATGGAGCCTTGACGGCTCGTAGTGCGAACAGGTGGAGCGCCGTATCATCTGAAGGAAAAGAAAGGGCATTTCTGGAAGAAGAATTACGCAATCGACTTGAAAGCCTTTCAGTGCGCAGTTCATTATGAGGTCATTTCATGAGTAACGAGGATGTTTGCTTCGTTGCACCAAGCACCAGTCGCCTGCAAGTTGTGCGCGACGGTCGGGCAATAATCCGCAGTGCGTCTATACCCAAACCTGTCGTGCTGGTGGACACGCGGGAGCAGCAACCTCTTCCCCTTTATAAGAACCACCCGAACTGGATTGGCGGTGAGCAGAAAGCCACTCTGAAAACGGGTGATTACACAATTGAAGGAATGGAAAATCTCCTCGTCTTGGAACGCAAGAGCCTCGCTGATCTAGTGGCATGTACAGTGACCAACCGGCGGCGGTTTCTTGCAGTCTGCGACCGGCTCTCTCGATTCCCTTGGAAGGCCATCCTGATCGAGGCTACGTTAGAGGACATCAAGGGGGGCTTCGAGCCTTTCGATATTCCCTCCAAGGTTCACCCTAACGCGGTTTGTGGAACCTTGGATGCAATTGAGGCTAAATTTGGCATACCAATAATCTACACTTCCACGGTGCGGGATATTGCAACGGAACGCGCCGCGAGCTGGCTGTCGAAGCACTTCACATACTGGTGGCTTGAGCAACAGGGATTAGGTCGGGTGCTGATCGACTCTGATCGACTGTGACCGCAACCGGGTGACAGAAGCACCCACATGACCGCTCAGTCACGGCGCTTGCAGGATGAAGCGCAAGCCCCGCGCCTTCGCTAGCGTTGTGGTATCTGACAGAGTGCAGAAGGCGATGAACCTGCCCTCTGCTTTCGCGCTGTTGCCAAGTGTGTTTCCTCTTCTGCCGCAACCGCTTCGCGCCGTCGCACTTCATGGCTTCGCCAAAGGCCGCTACGCCATCAAGCACTCGCCGTTCGCAGGCTGCTGGTGCAAGGGTAGCCTGAACGCGCCCAAGTTCCTTGATAGCGTGCAAGGCGTTGTGGTTGGCAAAGTTACATAATGCCGGAAATTGTGCGCAATGGATGAAGCCCCACTGTCCGGCTTGCGCCCGCACAATTTGCATTATGCAAAATTGCCGCCCGCTTGTTTTCTTGTTGCACTGCCCTTGTTTTCATGTCCCCGCCCGCCCAGCGTGTCAGGCTACGGCGGCTCGCACTGCGTTGCTCGTTCCCGCCTCACCTGCCTCGCACCCATCCGCCCCAAGGTGGCTCACCCCAAAGCAAAACGCCGCGCTATTGAGCAAACGCGGCTACAAACTGGCTACAAATTAAAAAACTCAAC
>CAITJF010000173.1 GCA_903892645.1 uncultured Nitrosomonadales bacterium
AATGGCACCACGCAATAAGTGCAGTATTTGCTGCACCCTTCCATGATGGAAACAAAGGCAGAGCCGGCAGTGGTGCTGGCTGCGGGCAGATAGTCGAATTTTTCGATCTCGGGAAAACTGATATCCACCTGCGGAATTCCGCTCGCGCGCCGCGCCGCAATCAGTTGCGGCAGGCGGTGCAGGGTCTGCGGCCCGAATACCATATCCACATAAGGCGCGCGGCGCACGATCATTTCACCCTCTTGGCTGGCGACACAGCCGCCCACACCGATGAGCACATGCGGCCTGGCCTGTTTCAGCTGACGTGCCCGCCCCAAGTCGGAGAACACCTTTTCCTCAGCCTTCTCGCGCACCGAGCAGGTGTTGAACAGGATGATGTCGGCATCTTCCGGCGTATCGGTCTGCTCCATGCCTTCCGCGCAGGCACGCAACACATCCGCCATCTTGTCCGAGTCATACTCATTCATCTGGCAGCCGAAAGTTTTAATGTAGAATTTTTTTGGCACGCTGCTTAAAAACAACAGGGGAGGCCGGTTGTTTGGATAGGTGAAATTACATCAAACCATGAAAACCGCGCCGGTGCATGTTATACATTTTTTAATCTTCAATACATCTCCAGAAACGCCCCTATTGTTATTCGCCAGAGGCCTGATCTGGGGGCATTTTACCAAACTTCCAGCACTCATCTAAACCCGTTTCAGCTTGACCAACTGGCAGTTCACTCCTTGATTTACGCTATTCTCAAGGTGAGAACAGGATTATCATCCTGCCATAGTTCAAGCCCTGTCCTGTAGAATTAATCAATAAACTAATAAGTGGAGTTAAATCGTGTCTCTTCTCCGAACTCATCAATCTATTTGCATTATCTCTCTCGTATGCATTTTTTCCCATCTTGCTGAAGCCAAGGATATAAGCACCTTACAAACTGCCTTGACATTGGCACGGGAAGATATGGAGAAAGCGAAAGACAAGCATGAAGCCAACGCTCAGGCAGTCACTCAACAGCAGCGAATTGTTACGGAACGAAAAAAACAATTGGCCGATGAAAGCAGGCAATTAGATAAAATGCAAAAGGATACTAAACGGGCTTTTGAGCAATATCTTGAAGCCAAGCAGAAATACGAAAAAACTCAGTCTATCCTCAATGCAGCATGGGGTAAAAAATAGTTTTTCAAACCAACCATTACTTTCATTCCCACAGCAGCACTAGGGTCAGCATGAGGAAAAGTTGACGGCTTTAAGTCGTTCGTCTGGAAGACAAAGAACTGAAAGACGCTCAAATTACCGTCCTACCCTATTTGTGGCACCGGCTCCCATATCCTTTTCGGTAACCGTATAACCAACCAACACCGATTTATTGTCAAAATTAACTGTCACAGTTATATTTTCCGATCCTGCACCTCCTTCAATAAACCCGCCCACAAAAGGAATATAGTTGGCAGCTTCTCCCATTGTCTGCTTGTACGTGTACACAACAACCATTGTTCCATCATTATGGATTGTTGATTGGTCAGGCTTACCAAGCTGCTGGATGACTTCGGAGTAGGTTGTTTTACCCTTTACAAAGGTAGAAAGTTTTTCTTGATCAACTTTTGTGCCAGTTGACGTACACGCGCTCAATACCAACAGCACAAGTATAGATAGATAACGCATAAAATTCCCCGTCTTCATTATTAAAAACATCCCTGTTTCCCAGTACTGTGGCACGCATGCCTGTGCGTTAACGGGTAGTTGGTCAATGCGAAACACACCCATATAGTTTTTTGAGCATATCCCGATGCTCACGCAGGCAAGGGAAAGCCAGCGCAAGGCTGACTAGCCGGAAGTTCATTTTAACTTCTTCTGCTGACACCCTTTGAATTTTTTGGCAATACATTTTCTGGCGAGATCCTGCGCTTCGGCAATTTGGTCGGCAGTCATTAGCTTTTCCACTAACTCGCGCGTTTCAGTAGATTTTCTTTGTTCTTCATTATCGGCCGCAGCAATGCTTGCCCACATATGTGCCAGAACATAATCTTGTGGAACGCCTTGCCCTTTGGCATACATGGCTCCAAGGCTGCTTTGTGCTGAAGCATTACCTTGAATTGCTGCAAGCAGATACCACTTTACCGCTTCATTATGATCTTGTGGAACACCTTGCCCTTTGGCATACATGACTCCAAGGTTGAATTGCCCTAAAACATGACCTTGTTCTGCTGCAAGCAAATACCATTCAGCTGCTTCGTTGTAGTCTTGCGGAACACCCTGTCCTTTTGCATACATAAGACCAAGATTGAATTTTGCTAAAGCAATATTTTGTTCTGCCGCAAGCAGATACCACCTCATTGCTTCTTTGTAATCCTGGGAAATACCTCGCCCCAGATAATACATCGTCCCAAGGTTACATTGTGCCAAGGCATTACCTTGAATTGCTGCAAGCTGATACCAATTCGCTGCTTCTTTGTAATCTTGCGGAACACCTTGTCCATTCTCATACTGGAGCGCAAGGTTGTATTGTGAATAAGCATCACTTTCTTCTGCTGCAAGCCGGAACCACTTGGCTGCTTCCTTATAATCCTGCGGAACGCCTTGTCCTTTGGCGTATATGGTTCCAAGATCGCTTTGTGCGGAAACAATACCCTGTTCTGCCAAAGGCCTGTATAGCGTTGCTGCTTTTGCATAATTGCCCATATCGTAGGCGCGTTGTGCATCTGATAGTGAGTCAGCCAGTAACTGAGCAGGTAACGTAAATAAAAACACGCAAACCAACAACACATGTTTTGGCAACTGGCCCATTTTTGTTAACCTCATTAAGTTACGCCGAACTTTGAACACAAGCTACGCCCATACCATCCAATAATCAATGTGCCAACTTCTTGACAATTTCTTGAGCATCCCCCATTGCGCGCACATGCCCGCGTGGGTTTATACAGGTTTGGTGGACTGTTTTGGGCTGCGTTGGAGCGTTATTTGGTGGGATAGGTGCTATTGAATGATAATCGGCAAACCCCACCAGCGCTTATTATACATATGGCATCGTCAGGCTGGTACATCCTGCGATGAACTGAAAGAATTGGGTGGTTGGAAGAACCGTTGTATGGTTGACCGTTATGCCAAGTTTGCAACTGAGCATTTGACGGCAGCGGCAAGCCGCATTGAGTCTGGTCGTGGAGGGAACGTTGTCACGTTTTAGTCACGTTGGAACCAAGGCAGCTTAGTTTAATTGCGCTAGGCTGCTGAATTTATTGGTGGTGGAGAAGCTCCACCGGTAAAACGGAGATTCTAAGGCAAAAAGTGCGTTTTGGGAAGGATTACAGCCAGTTGGGACTACAGAGGAAGCATATCCAACCCCTCCAAAGCACTCTCAATCCCCCTACTCAAATAGCTTGAGTTCGGTTCCTCGATTCACTCTCGAACTCCTGCCCCAAAAGTTACAAACAGATCGAGAGATTGATTTCGCCCCGAACTCGCTGGATTTGGATTCTCGCCAGCCGGTTCCGACCCCGAGTAGACACTTCTCTTATCGCAATTGAAGTCGGCTTGCCGGTCTCGGTGCAGTACGAAATGACCGAGCTCGTGGGCGATGGTAAAACGCTGGCGCTCTGCCCTGGCAGAACCGTTGTAGAAAATGCCCCATTCGGTGGCATCGTCCGGATTGCGTACCAACGCCCCCTCGCAGCCAGACCACGGCGCTGGTGCCGGGGGCTTGATTTCCTTAACGCCTCGTCCAAATTGAGTCAGGGGCAGTAATCGGCGGATCAAGTCGAGATCTGTCGCCAGCGGTCCCTCTCCACCAAGGTAAGCGCGCATCACTTTGATGATGTCGTATGCAGTCTTGGGTGGGGGGAGCACCACTGCCGTCACTTCTTGTCTCCGTCCTTGCGTGAGCCGAACATCACTTCCAGCGCCTGCCGGTAACGCCGCTTCTCCTCCTCCGGCATGCCGACATACTCGCGGAAGAAAACGACATCATCGGGCGTGGCCGCAGGTGCCTCATCAACGGGCTCACCCATGAGGTCACCCATCGTCACACCCAATATCTTCGCAATCGCCTGGATCCGTTCGGCGGAGGGCCGCTGCCCCGGTTTTTTCTCCAGTTCCCAGATATAGGCCTTAGTACAGCGTTGCGTGACAGATCTGCTGCAGGATGAGTTTCCCAATGAGAATCCCCTGAGCCGGGGTTGGCTGGTGACGGCCGCGCACATCAATCTCTACTATCCGCCCGAGCTTGGAAAAATGCGCCCCAAGGTGGTGACCCGACGACACCTGTCTTTGGTCCGTTCTCGGCAGATTTCCGGTGGGTCACGTTACCGGACTGGACGCTTGGTTTGATCCATTGCACCGAGGGGCAGACGGCGGTATTCAAAGCTTTGTGGTCGTTCAAGGGTGATCCGAGAACCGCCGAAGCCATCATGGATCGGGCAGGACTCGAAAGCGACAAGTTGGTCGATCTTTTCAAGGTGAAATCGCGCGACCGAGACAAGCCGGAAGCCTGGGGGCCGAAGCATGCCTACGACACCCTCGTATCCAAGAACAAGCGCGAAGGACTTTACTGGCTGCCGTGTGCCGCCAAGCCGTAACGAATGTTTCGTGTCATGCCTTGCCTACCCAAGTTTGCCGGAAAACTGTTCAATCTGACACACTGACAAATCATTGTGGCAACAGGCAATGTGCGTGTGCCACGGCGAAAGAGTTGGTGGAGATTTTGAGAGAACAGAGGGCAAAAGAGAGTCGAACCAGCTGCCCTGTGGCCCAGACCGTGCCCACCCCTGGCACACGCAGAATGGGCGCGAACCCCGCGTGATTTGCGGGAAGTAGAAATGGGAACGCCCAACCGAGATGGGTTGGGCGCTAGATTCTGGTGGTGGAGTTACC
>CAITJF010000174.1 GCA_903892645.1 uncultured Nitrosomonadales bacterium
AATTATCGGTGATGTTACGGACTATAGAATTGTACAACAGCCAACATGCCAAGGAGGCAATTGAAATAGTAAGAAACAATTCTGGCAAGGATTTGATGGATAGTATTCGCGTCGTCGCAAGTGACTTCAATAAAATGGAGAGCCGTTTGTTGGCGCAACGTGAAAGCGAATACAACTCTCAGTTGAGAAATTTGCTGACGACAATGGCTGTTTTAATTGTGCTTGCGTTTTTAATGATTTTTATTTTCGCCAGCAAGGCAAGACAGGAATTTCGTGAAAGGCTAAGGATTCAGGCAAAGGAAGAGGAAATAATCCGCAATCTGGCGTTCTATGACACGCTAACCCAATTACCTAACCGGCGCCTGCTTGACGACCGGTTGCAACAAAGCCTGGCCTCCAGCAAACGCAGTGGCCTGTATGGCGCGCTGATATTTCTTGACATGGATAATTTTAAACCTCTCAATGACTTGCACGGCCATCTTGCGGGCGACGCACTGCTAGTGGAAGTGGCGCACCGCCTCAATGCTTGTGTGCGCAAGGTGGACACCGTCGCACGTTTCGGCGGCGACGAGTTTGTGGTAGTACTCAGTGAGCTGGATGTGGATAAAGCCAAGTCTACGAAGCAAGCTGGCAACATCGCTGAAAAAATCCGCGATGCGCTGGGAGAACCTTACCTACTGAAAATTCACCCCGAAGGCCAAGCGGAAATCACCATCAAGCATGGTTGCACTTCGAGTATCGGCGTGGCGCTGTTCATCAACCACGAAGGCAGTGCGGGAGAAGTTCTCAAGCAGGCCGACATAGCGATGTATCAGGCCAAAGATGCTGGCCGTAATTCGATTCGGTTTTATGAACCTATAGCTTGACTGGCCGCTTTCTGGAATTGTGAACGTCTCTTGTGTGTCGGTAGCGCTACTTTGCGAGCATCTGCTTACGGGTGATCTGAATAAAGGAAGAAATATGGACAAATTACTGCCGCGTTGGTTGGACCCAAGAGCGCTACTCATTGGCCTCATTTTTGGGGCGTACAATTGGTATAACGAGGCGGTTCTCTATGGATTCAGCTTGGAGGGCAATGTCGGGGCCGTGATTAGAGGGGTTGTTAGCGCGGTTTTGTTGGGTGCAATAATTACATGGTCATACCCGTCGCGCCCAAAAAACTAAACTTTTGGGGTGTGAAGGCTGAAGTTCACCAGTTGAAAGCCGCTATTCGCCAGCATCCGCTTTGCGACATGAGCTCCCGTTAACAAAGCCTCGGTTCTGCCCCAGAAGCAAGTTCATAAACAATCCGGCAGCCCGCAAATGATATAATCCGCGCCTCATTTGAAGGTGCTGTGTAATGACTGCCGTATTGAATTTCAAATCCCATCTTTCCGATCTGTTTGCACAAGCCTTGCACGTCGTTGCGCCGGAGCAGGCGGCCACCATTTTACTGGAGCGCCCGAAGCAGACGCAGCATGGCGATTACTCTTGCAACCTGGCGATGCAACTGGCCAAGCCGCTCCGGCGAAGCCCGCGAGACATCGCGCAGGCTTTGATGGCCGCGCTGCCTGCATCCGAGGTGGTGGAAAAAGTCGAAATTGCCGGAGCAGGTTTCATCAATGTGTTCCTCACCGTGGCGGCCAAGCAGAGTGTGGTGCGTAGCGTATTACACGCGGGGGCCGATTACGGCCACATTCGGCTCGGTGCGGGGAAGAAAGTACAGGTGGAGTTTGTTTCCGCCAACCCGACCGGCCCGCTGCATGTTGGGCATGGGCGCGGCGCGGCATATGGCGCGAGCCTGTCCAACGTGCTGGATGCGGCGGGTTATGCAGTTTCACGCGAATTCTATGTGAACGATGCCGGGCGGCAGATGGATATTCTGGCGTTGTCCGCTTGGCTGCGTTATCTCGCTCTGCACGGCATTTTTGTGCCGTTCCCGCCGAATGCTTACCAAGGCGATTATGTATGTGACATGGCGCAACAGATCAGCGCGGCAAATGGCACGCGCTATGTGCGCGCCGCCGCCGAGGCGATGCATAGCGTGCCGTCCGTGGAAGAAGATGCGGATGCACATCTGGATGCATTGATCGCCAACGCCAAGCGCTTGCTGGACGAGGATTATGCTTATATCCACAACCATGTATTGACGGAGCAGCTGGGCGATTGCCGCAATGACTTGGCCGAGTTCGGCGTGCATTTTGATGAGTGGTTTTCCGAGCAGTCGCTGTTCGATTCCGGACTGGTCGCGCACGCGGTAGATGCGCTCAAGCAGGGCGGGCATCTGTACGAACAAGATGGTGCGCTGTGGTTTCGCTCCACCACTTTCGGCGATGAAAAAGACCGTGTGGTGCAACGCGAGAACGGCTTGTACACTTACTTTGCTTCCGATATCGCCTATCACCTGAACAAGTTTGAGCGCGGCTTCGACCGCGTCATCAATATCTGGGGCGCGGACCACCACGGCTATATCGCGCGCGTGAACGGCGCGCTCAAGGCGCTGGGGCTGGACAGCGACAAGCTGACCATCGCGCTGGTGCAATTCGCGGTGCTGTACCGCAACGGCGAGAAAGCGGCAATGTCCACGCGCAGCGGCGAATTTGTCACCTTGCGCGAATTGCGCAAGGAGGTGGGCAATGACGCAACGCGCTTTTTTTATGTGCTGCGCAAGAGCGATCAGCATCTGGATTTCGACATGGATCTGGCGAAATCGCAGAGCAATGAAAACCCGGTGTATTACCTCCAGTATGCCCATGCGCGTATTTGCAGCGTGCTGCAGCAATGGCAGGGCGATGTGGCGGCGCTACGGCAGGCCGATGTGAGTGTGCTGGAAAGCGATTACGAAAAGGTACTGCTGCAACACTTGATTGATTACCCGCAGGTGATCGAAGGCGCGGCAGAAGATCTGGCACCGCATCTGATCGCGTTCTACCTGAAAGACTTGGCGGCGGATTTTCACAGCTACTATAATGCCTCGCGCTTCCTGGTCGAAGATGAGAAGATCAAGCAGGCGCGGCTGGCATTGGTTGCTGCGGTGGCACAGGTGATGCGCAATGGCTTGGCCTTGCTGGGTGTTTCCGCACCCGAAAAAATGTGACACTTTGTATAATTATTTGTAAGGAACAAGCATGGCAAAAAACAGCAACACCCGGTCCGCGCCGCCACGCAAGGGTAGCTCACTGCTGGTCGGCATTATTGTCGGCATGGTGGTTGGGCTGGCTATCGCCGCCGGGGTGGCGTGGTATATTTTGAAGACCCCCAATCCGTTTGCGAGCAAAGAGCCGCGCGAGGCGGTTCGGCTTGCCCCGGATGCCGTGAAGCCTGCTCCGGCGCCGGCTTCTGAGGCTGCCGCCGCATCAGGCGTGAGTGAAGGCAAGCCGCGCTTCGAGTTTTACAAGGTGCTGACCGACAAGCAAGACGCGACAGTTTCCGTCCAAAAAGGCAGCGACAAACCGGCTCTTGCCAAGCCTGTGCAACCTGCGGAAAAGACGGATGCGAAGGAAACTTATTTTCTGCAAGCAGGGGCATTCTCCAATGCGGATGATGCGGACAAGCTGAAAGCTAAATTGGCCATGCTGGGTATGGAAGCCAGCATCCAGACGGTGACTATTCCTGACAGGGGCGTGTGGCATCGTGTGCGCCTGGGGCCGTACAAAGGCACGGATGAAATGAACAAAACGCTGGCAGTGCTGAAACAAAATGGGGTCAATGCCACTCCAACGCGGGCACAATAAGTTTTTTAGGGATATCAAACTTTAAGGAGGAACACGTGAAACTTATCAAGCAATTTCTTGTAATGCTGGCATTGCTGTGCGCCACCCAAGTGTTCGCCGAACCTGAGGCGGGCAAGGATTATGCGGTGCTCAATCCGGCGCAACCCACGCACAGTGGAAATAAAGTTGAAGTGCTGGAATTTTTCTTTTATGGCTGCTCGCACTGCTTCAAGTTACACCCGATGATGAGCGCGTGGGAAAAGAAGATGCCAAAGGATGTCGAGCTGACCTTTGTGCCGGCCATCTTCAACCCATCCTGGGAACCGATGGCGCGTACTTTCTATGCGCTGGAAACGCTGGGGCAGCGGGCACAATTGCATGATGATTTATACAACGCCTGGAATGTCAGCAACATGGACTTGACCGATGAAGCCAAAATCACCGACTTCGTTGCCCAGCATGGCGTAGACCGGAAAAAATTCAGCGACGCCTACAATTCCTTCTCTATGCAAAGCAAAGTGACGCGCGCCAAACAAATGGGGCAGAGCTACGTCATCCGCGGCACGCCGACGCTGATAGTGGATGGCAAATACCTGATCACCGGCCTGCATCCGGCAGAAACCGTGCAAGTGCTGAACGCCCTGATAGACAAGGCGCGCAAGGAGCGCGCGGGCAAGCATTAATACCCGCCTATGCGCCGGTCCACACAGGCAGTGTTGGTGCTGGCGCGGCATTATCTTGAGCAAGGCGCGGTGGTTGGTACAATCACCCGCCGCGCCGAGTTGCTGCAACCTCTTTTCAAACAATTTCCCATTCAGGGATCTCAAGTGATACCCTCTGCGCCCGATCACCCCAAACTCTCGCAGACGCGGGAAGGCCATGTATTATCACAAAAAATTTTATGTTCAAACGAACGGATAAACGCTAATTTCTCCCCCAGTTCACCGGAGTGTGTTGGTAATGTGCGTAGTAAATTGCTCCTTAAACGTAGACTCCGCACTCATGCCAGCTCCAATTATATATAGCTATGCTGGAAACCTCTGAAAACACACTTGACCCATCCGATTGGCAAGCCTTTCGGGTACAAGGCCACCGGATGTTGGACGATATGCTGGACTATCTCGAGCACCTGCGCGAGCAACCGGTGTGGCAACCCATTCCGCAAGAGGCGCGCGATTTATTCCGGCAACCACTTGCCAGCGAACCGCTTGATCTCGCTGCAGCGCATGACACGTTCATGCAGAACGTGCTTCCCTATGCCGTGGGTAATGCGCATCCGGGCTTTATGGGCTGGGTTCATGGTGGCGGAACGCCCGTCGGAATGCTGGCGGAAATGCTGGCCGCCGGACTGAATGCCAATCTTGGCGGACGCGACCAGATGCCGATTGAAGTGGAACGGCAGGTGGTGCAATGGGTTCGTGAATTGTTCGGTTTTCCTGAGTCCGCCAGCGGCCTGTTTGTAACCGGCACCTCTATGGCAAACCTGATCAGCGTGCTGATTGCACGCACCGCCGTCTTTGGCAGCAGCGTGCGCCAAAGCGGAATTGCTGCCGGACAACGCCTGACCGCTTATACATCCGCCAGCGCCCATGTCAGTATTGCACAGGCGATGGATATTGCGGGTATCGGCACGGATTTCTTGCGCATGATTCCGGTGAATGACCAGTACCAGATGGATGTTGATGCACTCGAACGAGCCATCGCAGCGGACAGGAAGGCTGGCATGACCCCGTTTTTTATTGCCGGAACGGCGGGCACCGTGGATGTCGGTGCAATCGACCCGCTCGCCGCCCTTGCGGAGGTCGCGCATCGCGAAGGAATCTGGTTTCACATTGACGGCGCTTACGGAGCGCTCGCCATGCTGGCTCCAGACATTGCGCCGCGTTTGCGGGGAATCGAACGGGCCGACTCCATTGCTTTTGATTTCCATAAATGGGGGCAGGTGCCCTACGATGCGGGTTTTGTCCTGGTTCGGGATGGAGCGCTTCATCACAGCACATTTGCATCGCCGGCAGCTTATTTGAAACGGGAAGCCCGTGGCATGGCGGCGGGTTCACCGTGGCCGTGTGATTTCGGCCCGGATCTTTCGCGTGGTTTCCGGGCGCTCAAAACCTGGTTCACGATAAAAGTATATGGCTCGGAAAAGCTGGGGCGGGTCATTTCGAATACCTGTGCACTGGCCCAATACCTGAAGCAGCGTATCGAGGCAACGCCGCTGCTGGAACTGCTCGCGCCGGTTTCACTGAATATTGTTTGCTTCCGTTATCGCTGCGAGGATGCCGACCGGGTAAATGCGGATATTGTTGTCGCGCTGCAGGAGTCGGGAATTGCCGCACCCTCAACGACTACCATTGATGGGCATCTTGCGATTCGCGCTGCGATTGTCAATCATCGCACCAACGCGAGTGACATCGACGCTCTGATCAGTGCGACAATTAAATTCGGTGAAGCGCACACTGCACACGGGCAAACATCATGAATCCCGGCACACTGAACCTCGATATCCCGGCGCAATATCCCGCCAATGACACGGGCCAAGAGCCGCTCATTGGGCTTGCAAAGCTGATGCGGATGGCCTTTTCCGGAGTTGATCTCGCACCCTTGGGTACGCAATTGATCGAACGCGCCGGAGCTGATCCGCGTGCCGCGAGCGCCAATGCATTGATGGATTTATCCACGGTCTTGCAACTCAGGGGAGACCGGGAGCTGGCCTTGGTCATGCAGGCCCAGGCGCTGGAGATACAGCAAATTTACTCTCCGCCGACTGCCGTCGGCCAAGCAGGAATCCGGCTTCTCGCCATCATGGGGCCGGGTGATTTGATGGCAAATACACCTCTGGAATTTTTGCTGGAAGATTCAGATGTTGCGCTCGATATACTCTACGTTGCGCCAAGTTTGCCCTTGCCACCATCGCTGGCCAACGCGATGAAGCGCGGCCTGTAACTTGAAGCATTGAGGTTAACAGGAACTACGGGCAATGAATGCGAAGCCAAAATCAAATATCGGAAAGGCTTCCAGAAAAACCAGGCCGCCATTCGAATTCGACATCAACGGCAATATAACCGTTTCTGCGTTTGCAACAAAAGCAGAAGATGTTAACGAGTTTGCGAACCGCTACGTAAGGGAGTGGCTGTTGTGGCACCGCTCTGGCCGTCTCGACGCACGCGTGTGCGATATAGCTGCGCTTATTGTTTCAATTATTGATTGTCAGTTTCTCCCCAATTATTTTTTTGATCACAAAATTGAGTGGATTGAAAAAACCTTCCTGCTGAAAAAGCTAAGGGAGACTATTCCGGTACGGTTTTCAGAATATTCGGCAGCAACGCTTGCGGCATTGCGCGCTCTCAGGCCGACCATTTGCCAGGAAGCTGAAATGCCAGGCATTGATGCTTGCGACGAACTTCTTCAACTCGCGCTGCCTGTTGAAAAAATGCTGGTGCTTGGCGGCGATCATCGCTTGGTCGTGGATCAGAGCACCCAATTGAACAGTTACGGATGCCGCCCTTTTCCTCGCCCCGAGGCAATTACATTTTCATCGTCTACCGCAACATCCATTTCAAAATATGCATTCGATCTGGTTGAAAAACGGCGACAGCAATTTATTTCAGAAGCCATTGAAAGCGGCGTTCAAACTGCCGTGGCCGATTTGGCGCAAGAAGTCCGCACCGGAATTTGTCATCAGTTGGGTATTGGAGCAAGCCTTGCCGAAGTGGTCATAACAGCCTCTGGCACCGATAGCTTTCTCATAGCGCATGGACTTACCCGGCTCCTTTCGGGCAGCCCGACAGTAACGCTCATAGTGGGGGTGGACGAATCTGGGTCTGGTGTGAAGCTTGCCTTGCAGGAACGGCATTTTGCCGACGATACAGCTCTGTCATATGCCGTTCAGAAAGGTCAGCCTCTCTCCACTGGAAGCAGCCAGGAGCGCCAAATTGATATTCCAATCCGGGATACAGCCGGGGGTGAAGTTCCAATAACAGTCCTGGATAGTCAAGTGCGGGACTTGGTCGTCACGAATGTTGCAGCCGGTAGCTACGTGGTCGTTCACGCAATGAACCATTCAAAATTGGGCTACTCCGGCCCATCCAGAGCTCTGCTCATGGAGCTTAAGCGTATGCTGGGGCCTAAAGTCTGTATCGTTGTTGACGCGTGCCAAATGAGGCTGGACCGGGAAGAGATCATTGAATACCTGGAACATCAAATGATGGTTCTCGAAGTTAACAGGAAGAATGGTTAACGCTCTTATAGAAGATGAATTCTGGCAAATTGGCGTGACGCTTGGAAAGATCGAGCTTTTGCTTAGTGCGTATTCGAACAATGAAATTGAATTGTGAAGGGGCACATGAAGAAAGATACTCTGGCACCCATTTTTCAGCCAATCTTACTTTGGCAGCATTAGGCAAAACGGCGTTGCTTATCCTTTCTGGCAAAGGCGGATGCAGGTATTGACACTCCGCCTGGCTGCCAGGGTCATGTCAGTTCGGCAAGATCAGGGGTCGTTGCTTAAGCCTTTCACCAGGCTTTCACTTTGCAGGCGAGTAATATAGTTTTGCAACAGGGAGTTCGTCTGGTTATCCAGACGTCCAAATTGGCAGCCCGCGCGTGTATTAACCAATTCGTTGTGGGTGGTGTTTATGTTATTTTTTACCTCGATGTTAACTCTCAGGTTGCCGATATCAGGTAGCGAAATCAGGCAATCTTGAAAAGTCCTTCCAGGCCGCAATTCGGTTTCATGTTCGTCGCACAGCAGAGAGACGCCTCCGCCGCTGATATCCAGGACAGTCACTTCACGCAAAATTTCAGGTTCCTCTGGCTTGTCTGGGTTGTATAGTTTAATTGGGATGATGCACTTGACAGGCGCGCTAGCCGGAATGCTTAAGCGGAAATAGTCTCTTCGTTGTATGCGTAACAGGTAATCGGGCAACTCCAGATAAAACGTCTCGTCACCTTCAAGCAACACACTCTCAATTTCATGTGCTTCGAACTGCACCTTAACGTGCTGATGCAGGCTTACAAAAGTAATTTTCTCGCTAAGCAGAATGCGCTTGTTTTCCGGGGGGAATGGGCCGACATCCAGCCACATGCCGTTCTCGTTAGCGCCATACAGGGTGGTCAAAATGAAATTATGATCGTCGTAGTACAGCGCGATACGTGTGCCATTTTCCGCAATGTCTTGCAGGATGAACAGCATTTCCTTTTTTGATTTGATGCGGAATTCGATATCCTGGCCGCGGGAAAAACGTTCTATTTGCAATGTAACTTCTTTTTTTCTGGACATGCAATAGTCTACATATTTCAAATTGAGGTTTGCATTTTACTATTTTTTCTCCTTTGGCGAGTCCAAATGTGCGGGGGTTTCCAGGTGCTCCAAACGGTATAACCATGCGAGCAGTTCCGCTACGGCCATATAGAGTTGCGGCGGAATGTGTTGATCCAGTTCGACTTGCATCAGTAAGCCCACCAGCTCTTTCGATTCATGCACATATACGCCGTGTTGTTTGGCGCGTTCGATGATGGCTTGTGCGATCAGGCCGCGACCCTGCGCCACCACCTTGGGTGCGGGGTCGTGCCCACGGTAAGCCAGCGCAACGGCCATTTGGCGTTTATTGGGCACCGTCATATTGTTGTGACCTGCGTGCTAAGTACCGGGATGCCGACGTCCGACAGGGCGGCAACCAGTTGTGTACTGGCATTGCCCAACATCGCACGTGTTTCGGGGGTCCCTGCGTTTAACGTGAGGCTCAGGCCTGCATTGTTAAAACGTAGTGTGGCCGCAACCTCGCCCAGATTGGGTAGGTCCAGGCGCAGCTGGGTGACCCATTGCCGTTGCTCTTCTGCACCGGGAGTTGGTGAAGGCTGTTCGTGGACTTCCCATTGCATAGTCTGTTCCGGCCATACATTGCCCTGCCACACCATTTGTCTGGTTTCCAGAGCATTGAGTTGCTGTTGCACCAAAGGCTGCAAATGCTCGGGGATAACCAGTGCCTTGTCTTCCGGCATGAGTGTCGTATTCGGCTGATTTGATACATTTGTATTGGCGGTATTGCTTGTCGTAACTGATTGATTGGCAGTATCGCCCACCATCACAGCTTTCCCTGTGGCGTTCTCCGCCATCGCGGTTTTGGCCTGCTCGGGTGTCATGTTCTGCGGTTCATGCAGCAGTTGCGCGGTGCTGCGCGTGCCTTCAAGCCATTGCGCCTGATGCGATTCATAGAACAGGCCGCTATTGCTCAGTGTCTCACGCAGCAGTCCGGATAGTTGCTTGCTTTCAGGAGGCTGGGGTTTATCCCAAAGCGGCGCACTTTGCGCCGCACGCACAAAAGCCTTTTCCGGCGCCTGTTGTGACAAGGAGGACAGCAGCCGGGCTGCGGAGCCCAGTTGCTCCGGCGTGGATAGCGGGTTGGCCGAATTAACCATGCTGAAGGTCAGGCGCGGCTGGTTGGCGATGACTTGCAGCATTATCGTGTCACCGCTACGGATGTTTGCCGGAAGCTGCATCTGGACAAGCTGCTGTGCGATGCGCACATTGAATATACCGGGGGAGACTTGGGCTTGCACACTGCCCGCGAATTTTACCCCTAGTTCAAACTGCCCGGTTTTGGGCGTCGTTTCGGCAGCCGCAGGAAGCGGCAGCTTTTGCTCAAGTGCGTATGCCTTGAGTGCATTTAAAAGGTTGGCAGGCAGCATGCATTGAGAAACTGTATTTTATTCGCCGGAATAAGCTTGTTGCAAACGGCGCTCCTGCCCGTTACTTTGTATGAGGTGCTGTAATTGCGCCATCCACGGCTCGGTGTGGTTGCGGATCTCTTTGTCGTCAGCGAGCATTTTGCGGATCAATGCCACTTTGCGCAGCCGTGTATTTTCGTCAATCTGGGTTGCTGCATCCTGAGCTTTCATGGTTTCCACGCGTTGGCTGCATTGGCCTTCCAGTTCCACCAGATGATCCCACTCACCTTGCGTGGCGGCCACACGCATCTGACCCATTATGGAGGAGAGAAGCTCGTAATTTTCGATAACCGGGTTCATCGCTCACATCCTTCCGTAAGTCAGCGCAGCTGGTTTTTCGGGTGCTGTTTGTGGCTGGGCAGTGGTGCCTCGCTGCGCAGATGCGGCTGCCGGGCGTATTTCTTCCCACGCTCCCTTGAGTTCGGTAAGCAGGCGGCTTACTTCGTCCAGCGCGGCGATATCATTTTTCAGATTGGCGATCAGCAGGCGCTGGTTCATGTAGTCATACAGAGCGGACAGGTTTTGTGCCAGGTCGCCGCCTGCATTCTTGTCAAGGCTGGATTTTAGTCCTTCGTCGATAATCATGATGGCATGGGAAATGGATTTTCCCTTGGCGGCGATTTCCTTGCGCAAAATTTGGTTCTTGGCCGAGCTTATTGCCAGCAAAGCGCCCTGATACAGCAACAAAATAAGTTTGTGCGGGTCTGCCGCCGTCACGTTGGTTTCCAGCCCGACTTTCGCATAAGCCTTGATTACGGTGGTGGCGTTCATGACTCTCTCCGGTTATAACCAACGACTTTCCCAGCGTATTTTGACGGGTTAGTCGGATGGCTAGTAGTTCTTTCAGTACGGTTATGGCAGTTTGGCCAATTGTTGCGACAGATAATTCATGGTTGAGCCCATGCTGCTAAGCATGGTGTCCAGTGTCGAGTATTGTTTCGTTAAACGTGTCTGGGTATCGGCCAAGCGCACATTCAGCGCATCGCGCTGTTTTCCGATGTCCGTGATGCTGCTGTTTATCCCTTTGGTCGCAGTGTCCAGCAGGCCATTATTCGCCAGTAGCGAAGTGGATAATTGATTCAATGCGTAGGCGTAACCCTGTGAATAGTTCACCTTGCCGCGCGCACCTGTTGCCCCACCGTTAATCTGGATTTTGAGTCCCGTCGCGTCCCCTGCGGTGGCGGTAAGAAACTGGCCCGATCCTGTTGCCGCCACCCCGTCTATGGTGCCGGCCACGTCCACACCAAGTGTGCCTGCCCCGCCCATGCCGAAATTTGCCACGGGAGTGCCCGTGCCGTCGGTCATGCTGATCGTGGAAGCCGAGCCGTAACGGCTGGAGGTGAGGGTCATTAAGCCGCTGACGGCATTAATGGTGGCGGCCACGGAAGATCCGAGCACTGAGAATGCGGATGTGCCATTGATAGCCGACTGAATCATCGCGGCCAGTTGGGAGGAGGTATAGGTAGTTCCGGCTGCCAGCGCAACCGAAGCGCTAATTCCGTCCAAGGTCGCATTTATTGTGGTGCCGGGGGCGATGGTGATCGGAGCGGCAGCATTCAAGTCAACATTGCCGATGTTGCTGCCCTGAGTTGCCAGCGTGCCCACGTTGATGGCGTAGCTGCCCTGCTTGGTGCTGGTCGTGACTGAGTTGTAAGCAACCAGGCTGTCGGATGCTTTGCCCACCGTCGCGAACAGCGCGGCGATGTCACTGAAGTTGTTGCTGATGGCGGTGTTCAGCTTGGTGGAGTCCAGCGCCAGTGTGCCGTCTTTCTGGAACGACACGCCGATTTGCGACAGGTTGGTGAACGAACCGCCAGTGCTGCTGATGGGTGTATTCAATACCGCGCGTACTTGCGTTTGCAGTGTGCGCACCGTGGAATCGCCCTGCAGAACCGCGCCTTTTTTAGTGGTGGGGTCATAGGCGGAAGCGTTCTTCAGGGTTGTGTTCAGGTCGTTGTAGGCTTTCACAAAGCCGGCTACCGAGGCGCTGGCCTTGGAGGTGTCGCGCGCAACGGTCACGGTTGCCGGTGCGGTGGTCGGGGCTTTCAGCAGGCTCAACGTGACACCCTGGATGGCGTCGGTAATGGTGTTGCTGGCCTTGCTCACGAATATGCCGTTCACCTTGAACTCGGCATTTTGTGCCGTTACGGTCTCGGCAAGGTTTTGTGTGCCGCTTGCCGGGGCGGTTCCCGGATCATGCGCGAGCAGTGTGCCCAGTGTTGCATCGCCTGCAACGGAGATCTTGATGCTGTTGCTGTTGCCTATGCTGTCGGAACTCAGCGCCAGGCGATAGGGTGTGGCAGTTCCGTCATTGACGAGGGTCGCGGTTACGCCGATTTTCGCGCTGTTGATGGCGTCGCGGATGCCTTGCAGCGAGTTATTCGTGGCATCAATGGTGACGGTTTTCGTGCCATTGCCATTGGAGGTGAAGCTTGCACCGGTGTATTTTCCGGTCACCGGGTCGAAGCTGCCGCCCCCGATTGCGATGCTGCCGAAATCGAAAGTCAGCGTGGTTGATGCGCCCGTGCCGATGGCCGCCGTGTCGCTGGCTTTTCCGATGGTCGCCAGCTTTTGCGCTTGCGCCAGCTTGGTTACGTCAAGGGAATAAGTACCCGTTACCGCAGTGGGTGCAGCCGAAACGGTCGCTACGCTGCTGTCTGATGTGGTGGCATTTAGCGCCTGGAATTTGCTTATATCGCTTAGTCCGGATACCGTGGTCTGGAAACTGCCCAGCGCCCCCTTGATGCTGCCGTAAGCGGAAAGCTTGGCCTGATAGCTGGCTTCCTTTGTGGTTAGCTTGGCAAGCGGCCGCTGTTCAAGCGTCATCAGTTGACTGACGATACCGGCGACGTCAATGTTCGAACCCGTGCTCACCGAAGTAGTTGCCATGGTGATCCCCTGCCTACGCTTTCTGTTTAATCAGCAAACCCTGTTGCATATTATCAATTGCTCGCGAAATTGCCAAAATTTCCTCGGACGGGAATTGCCGGATCACTTCCCCTGTTTTGGATTCTACCACCTTGATTACGGTTTGCTTGGTTGCCTGGTCAATGCTGAATTCCACATTGGAATTGATCTGCCTCATTGCCTTATTGAGGCTGTCTACCGCAGTTTGCACCTGCGCCGGGGTAGGCGGGGCAACATCCGGAGCAGCCTTGACGGCGATTTGCTGCGGCTCAATCGGCGCAGCCTTGGTTTCCGACGCAACAACGGGAGTGGGCGCACTATCGCTAGTGAGCCTGGGCGCCGATGCGGCACTGCTTGCATTCTGGATGAGCATGATGCCTCTCCTTACTTAAAAGCCCAGCCGGAACGATTCCCGGCTGGGTTTATACTCTACACTACTACGCTTACCTCAACAGGGCCATTACGCCGTTCGGGACTGCATTGGCCTGCGCCAGCATCGCCGTACCGGCTTGTTGCAGGATCTGCGAACGGGTGAGCTGTGCAGTTTCTGCGGCAAAGTCGGTGTCCTGGATCCGGCTGCGCGAGGCAGTCAAGTTCTCCGACGTTGTTTGCAGGTTGGCAACCGCAGAGCTGAAACGGTTCTGGTATGCGCCCAAAGCAGCCCGTGAGATATTCACCGCGGCCAACGCATTGTCGGCTTGGGCGATCGCAAACTGGGCGTTGGTATAGGACGAAACATTCAGGCCCGCAATACCCGTTTGCGTAACGAGCGCACCCACTGCACCGGCATTAGCAAAGCCCCCGACGGTTGCATCATTCGTGGTACCGGCTACTGCAAAAGTTGCGGCCGACGAGTAAGTAATATTCCCGGTAGTCGCATCATAGCTTGCACCGACACCCGTTGTTGACGATACTCGGTTGGTAGCATCTACCAGTTGCGCGGCACGTTGCTGGGCGTTGGAGGCAGCCCCTATAGCACCGATATCCGTACCGTTGATGGTTATACCGCCTGCAGCGATAGTTGTGGCAAAACCTGTCAGCGTGGACGCCAGGTAAGTGGCGGTTGTTTGGTTGGTAACGCCGCCGAGTGAGGCAACTTGTGCGTTTGCGAGACCCGTAACCGTGATCGATTCACCAGCGTTCGCACCAACCTGGAATAACGCAGAACCCATCGAGCCATCAAGCAGTTTTTGGCCATTGAATGCGGTTTGGGTGGCAACACGCTGAATTTCCGTCAGCAGTTGACCAACCTCATTGTTCAGCGCGTTGCGGTCTGCCTGCGTGTTGGTCGCGTTGGATGCCTGGACGGACAGATCACGGATACGCTGCAAATTGTTGCCGACTTCGGAGAGTGCGCCTTCAGCCGTCTGCGCCAGGGAGATACCGTCGTTGGCGTTGCGCGCAGCCTGGGTCAGGCCGTGAATTTGCGAAGTCATCCGATCGGCAATGGACATGCCCGCTGCGTCGTCTTTCGCGCTGTTGATGCGCAGGCCGGAAGACAGGCGTTGCAGCGAAGTTGCCAAGGCACCTTGCGACGTGTTCAGGTTGCGTTGGGCATTGAGCGACGCAATATTGGTATTGATGAATTGAGCCATTTTAGTTCTCCTTCAATCTTGACTTTAAATACAGCGTTGCCGCCGTCCACTTTGGTCTGCCCAGTGTTGCAAGGCACAATCAACCGCCGTTAGGTTAGGTTATCGGGCTCAGCCCGGAAAACTTTAGCCCTTTATGCATCCGGCCGTAGATGGGCTGCGCGGAGGCCAATAGAATGGGCGGGGGCTGCTGGGCCGGTGCGTATGTTGTCGGGGCTTCAGCCCCTTGCAACCACGGCGTACCCCTTGCGGGTATAAATTCATCAATCTGCCGCGACCACGCGGTTCTTGCCGGTTTGCTTGGCGTGGTACATGGCCTTGTCCGCACGTCCAATTATCTCCTCTGGGTCTTCTTCCTCGCCGCGTAGCGCCACCCCGGCGCTGAAGGTGATCAGCAGCCGGTTATTGTCGTGCAGGAAGAATTTTTTGGTGAGCTCGCGTTGCAGGCGGGTGATGGTCGCCATCGCTTCCTCCAGCCCGGTATCGGGCATGATGATAAGGAATTCCTCGCCGCCGTAACGTGCTACCGCATCGGTCGGGCGCACCGCTTCCTTGATTACATTGGTCAGGTGAACCAGCGCCTGGTCGCCGGCCTGATGCCCCAGGGTGTCGTTGAGTTGCTTGAAATTATCGATGTCGAGCAGCGCAAGGCTGACCGGGGATTTCTGGCGCTCGGCGCGTTGGATCTCGCGATCCATCGCTTCATCCATGCCGCGCCGGTTGAGCGCGCCGGTGAGCTGGTCTTCGTGCATCTTTTCGCTGGCTTCTTCCAGTTCCTGTTCCAGCTGTCTGACGCGTTCCTCGGCATCGTGTGCCTGCTTGCGTGTGTTGACCAGTTCCTCGTGCGAGCGTTGCGCGCTTTCCTGGATGATGCGCGTGTCGTGCATGATGTCATTAAGGATATGGCTCAATTCGGCGATGTTGTCGGCACTCCCGACTTTCTTGCTATAGCCGGCAATCTTGGTGTGATACTCGCCGGTGCTTTCGGTCAATTCACCCAGATGATCGATGAAGGTGGTCATCAGGCTCTTGAGTGTGGTCTTGGCATCAACCAGGCTCTGTTTCAGAAAACCCTGCTTGATGATCGCGCTGCGCAGGTTGCGTTCCGCATCGGCAATGGTGCGCTTGTCCATCGGTCGCGCGATGATTTCCTGCAGGGTGGCGATCTGGCCGTGCAACCACTTGTCGTCGGACGACAGTTCGCCGACATTCTCCACCAGCAGGCGCAACAGGCGCACCAATCCTTCCTGTATTTTGGCCTTGTCGCTGCCGTGCAATTCCAGCTTGATCCAGAAGTGGCGTAGCTGCTTGGATAGCTTGGTGGTCTGATCATAATCGCCAATGGCGCGCGCCTGTTGCGCCAATGCCTGAATTTCGCTGGTCATCTCGGGTTGTGCGCCGATCGAGCTTTCCAGGGTTTGCGCCAGCATCTCGCGCAGTTGTGCGACCATCTCGGCATATATTTTTGCACCAGGAGCGGTCGTTGCCACGGTAGCAGGTGGCGTGGCGGCTGTTGCAGTCTGTTCCGGCATTGCCGAGGGAACCAGTTCGCCGGGGCTGGCCGTGGTTGGTGCGCTGGCCCAGGAGCGAAACAGCCCCTGCAGTTTCTCGAATAGCACATCGGGGTCGCCGGCAAATTTGTTCAGCACGGTTTCCAGGCCGTCTTTCTTGCGTGAAATGGTGATGCCCTTGTGCGGTGTTTCCAGTTGCTTGAACAGGTCGCGGATCAACAGTGGCCATGCCAAGGCTGGCTTTGACTCGCCATTGGACGGGAATAAATATTTTTGCAGTTCCGTCTGGCAGCGCGCCCAGTCGTTTGCTGCCATGGCCTGCTTCATGGCCTGGCCAATGGGCGCACTCCTGGGCGATTCCTGCGCCAGACGCTGTGCGACCCCTGCCAAGACCTTATCGGCACCGCCGACGGCCGCAGGTTTGCCGCTGATTTCCTGATACACGCGCGCATAGCTGTCCGGCGTCGGGGCGATTTTGCGCGTGGACAGGGTTTTCAAGGTTTCCCGTGCGATTTCGGAAGGGCTGGTGTGAGTGGCCATAATTATGAATCCTTCTTGCTTGTTTCTGAATGTTGTCCATTATCGGTAATACACTGGGCGGTTCAAACCGTGAATAGTGGCAGTTTCTTTTTTTAATTTAGGGGATTTTCTGGGCCCTTCAGCTTATTCAACCAGATGGTTGCTGACTGCATAACGGATAGCTTCGGCATTGTTCTTGAATCCCATTTTTTCCAGCATGCGCGCACGGTACACGCTGACCGTCTTGGCGCTCAGCGACATGATGTCCGCCATTTCACTCAAGCTCTTGCCGGCCGCCATCAGGCACAACGTCTGGTACTCGCGATTGGACAAAACCTGATGCGATATTTCTTGCCGGCTATCTTTCGTCAGGTCGTTGGCCAGTTGTTCCGCCAGTTCACCGCTGATGTATTTTTTGCCGCTGGCGACTTTGCGAATGGCGGTAACCAGTTGCGAGGGGGCGCTTTGCTTGTTCATGTAGCCGGACGCCCCCGCCCTGATAGCACGCATGGCATACTGGTCGTCCGGGTGCATGCTCAGGATCAGGACCGGCAGGGTGGGACAGTCCGCCTTTATTTGTTTGAGTACTTCGACACCGTGCTTGTCGGGCAGGGTGATATCGAGCAATACCATGTCATAGCCGTTATCACGCACCATCTTGATGGCCTGCATGCCGGTTTCCGCTTCACCGGTTATCCGCATGTCGCTGGTGTCGTCCAGTATCTGCTTCAGCCCCTTGCGGATCAGTGCGTGATCGTCCACCACCAGCACTTTAATTATCATCGTTGTTATTCTCGCTTCAGAACAACGGTTGCTGCGGTTGTGGCAGTGCGTCATTCGCCATCGGATCTGCCGGGGCGTGCGGCAGATGGACTGCCACCGTGGTGCCGTGGCCGGGCGCGCTGCTGATCTTTACATTGCCATTGTAGTGCGCGACACGTTCCTGAATGCCGCGCAGGCCGAAGGAGCGCGGCTTGAGGCGGTCAGTCTCATTGAAACCACGGCCATTGTCGCTGACGATCAAATCCACACCCTCTGGCCGGTTGTGAATATCCACTGTCACCTGACTAGCTTTGGCGTGTTTCATGATGTTGTTAAGCGATTCCTGAAAAATCCGGAACAGGGTAATCGCGTGTGTGTCAGGCAGTTCAATGCTGTCCTCGGATTTTGCGACGCTGCAGGAAATACCGCTGCGCTTGCTGAATTCCTGGGCTTCAATTTCAATGGCTGCAACCAGGCCGAAGCAATCCAGGAATCCAGGACGCAGGCTGTGGGCCAGGTTGCTGGCGGCAGTACTCGTCTTGCTCACCAGTTCCTCTATGGTTTTTGCTTTTTCGGCGAGGGCGGGGTTGTTCTTTGGCAGCCGCTGAGTTAGCCATGCCAAATCCATTTTAATCGCGGTGAGCAGGCTGCCGATTTCGTCGTGAACTTCACGTGCAATGCGCAGGCGCTCTTGTTCCTTGGCGTCCTGGATGTGTGAGGAGAATTCAAGCAATTGCTGCTGTGTCCGCTTAACTTCGAGTTCGCTTAATTTGCTCTGCGTGATGTTGAGCATGATGCCTTCCCAGCGCAGGTCGCCACCGGCGGTTCTTTGTGGCGTGGCCCCGAGGCTGACCCATTTGAACGTATCTCCGGGGAATAGCAGGCGCCCCTCCCAGTTCCAGAAACACAGTGTTTGTGCGGATTGTTGCAGTGTGCTCTGGAAAGACGCCTTGTCATCAGGGTGAATGAGGTTCAGGAAAAGCGCCGGGTTGTTTTGTAAATCATCGGGGGCGATGCCGAGCAACGTGATGCAGCCCTCGCTGACGTAGGGAAACGTGATTAACCCGTCTGCTTCAAGCTGGATTTGACAGGCCATGCCGGGCAAATTGGCGATAAATCCATGCAGCTTGTCCGGGGAGAGTTTTGAAGATGGCTCGAGAGTTCTTTTTGGCATCTGTTTCCGGGGCTTGTCTGGTTCCTCTAGTGGCTTGCAGCTTACTACATCAGCGTAAGTGCCAGCAACTTTTAACCTTCCCCAATAAGGAATGAGCCTGAAAGGGTGGGTGTGTTGCTAATTCTATACGGTATAAGGATAATCCATGCCTTAAATCAAACTGAGAACTTGTTGAACCTAATGCAACAAATCTTTCTCGCGCGCCAGCCTATCATTGATCGTAAGGAGAGCCTGTGCGCTTTTGAGTTGTTATTCCGCTCCGGCAGCAAGACAGCGGAAGCGGGTGTGCTGGACGATACTCTCGCCACTGCGCAGGTGATGGTGAATGCGTTTGGGGAAATGGGCATTGCTGAAGTGCTTGGCGCGCACAAGGGGTTCATCAATCTGGATGCTAATTTTTTGTATAGTGACACGATTGAGTTGTTGCCCAGGAATCAAGTGGTGCTTGAGTTGCTGGAAACTATTGTTATCGATGACTCGGTCATCGCACGATGCCACGAATTGAAAGCAATGGGGTTCAGTCTGGCGCTGGATGATGTGGTGAAGTTGGGCGATGAAATCAAACCCTTGCTCAATATAGTGGATGTGATCAAGCTGGACCTGATGCAGATTGACCCTGCCGTATTGCCTGCGCTGGTAAAAAAACTCAAGCAATACCCGATAAAGCTGCTGGCGGAGAAGGTGGAAGATCACGAGCAGGCCCGCCACTGCATGGAGATGGGCTTCGACATGTTTCAAGGCTACTACTTTGCCCGCCCTGAAACACTTTCCGGCAAGCGTGCAGACCCTTCCAAGATAGTGTTGTTGCGCATCCTTACGTTGATGTTGAGCGATGCCGAGAACGAAAAAATTGTGGAGGCATTCAAGGGTCATCCGACGCTTGCCTATAACCTGATGCGCATGGTCAATTCTGTGGGCTCCGGCCTGGCCGTCAAAATCAGTTCGCTCAGTCACGGCCTGATAGTGATGGGGCGCCGACCGCTGCAGCGCTGGGTGCAATTACTGTTGTATGCCTCGGGCAAAGAGGGGGGGGCAGTCAGTCCATTGATGCAGCTTGCCGCCACACGCGGCAAGCTGATGGAGTTGGTTGCGCAGCAGGTGCGCCCGCACGACCGCGACTATGTGGAACGCGCGTTCATGGTGGGTATGCTGTCGTTGCTCGATACTTTGATGAATGAACCACTGCCTGCGATTTTGGCGCGCATGAACCTGCAGGAAGAGGTTGAAGCAGCATTGCTGGAGCATAGCGGAGATCTAGGTGATTTGTTGGCCCTGTGCGAAAAACTCGAAACGGGTGATGTTGCTGCCGTGCAAGAAAAATTGCACTCCCGCCCCGGCTTGACTGCGAATGCGCTTAATAAGGCGCAACTGGAAGCACTGGGATGGGCTAATAATATCGCCGTGTAATGGGTTGCCCCAGCACAAGGCGTGAATTAGGATAAAATACCGCTGTCTTAGAGTACCGATAACCCATGCCCCCCACCCGCATTACTGCAATGCCTGAGCGCTTGCTCCGCAAGGAAGTGCTCGCCCTGCATGCCTACCATGTGCCGCCCGGCAATGGCATGGTAAAACTGGATGCAATGGAAAACCCTTACCCGCTGCCACCACAGCTGCGCCAGGAGATCGCCCGTGCAGTGGCGGATGCCGCCATCAACCGCTATCCGGATGCCAGCGCCCTTTGCCTGAAAGAAAAAATCCGCGCCGTGACCGGCCTGGCGCAGGGCACGGAGCTGTTGCTCGGCAACGGTTCGGACGAGATCATTCAATTGCTTGCGCTGGCGTTCGCCAAGCCGGGCGCTACGCTGTTGAGTGTAGAGCCGTCATTCGTGATGTACAAGATGATCGCGGCCTTCGCCGGTATGCAATATGTCGGTGTGCCGCTGACGGAAGATTTCGCGCTGGACTTGCCTGCCATGCTGTCAGCCATGGAGCGCCATCAGCCCGCGTTGGTGTTCATCGCCTATCCGAACAATCCAAGCGGCAACCTGTTTGATGCGGAGGATGTTGAGCAAATTATCCTGGCTGCGCCCGGATTGGTAGTGGTGGATGAAGCTTATTACGCCTTTGCCAGCGCCAGCTTCATCCCCATGCTGGCACGCTACCCAAATCTGCTGGTGATGCGTACTTTTTCCAAGCTCGGCATGGCCGGTTTGCGCCTGGGTTTTCTGGCGGGCAGCCCGTTATGGCTGGCGCAGTTGGAAAAGCTGCGCTTGCCGTATAATATCGGCGTGCTGACGCAATTGGTGGCAGCAAAATTATTGCAGCACCACGACATACTGTTGCAGCAGGCAGAACAGATCAAGCAGGATCGGACATGGTTGTACGAGCGCCTGGTCGGGACGGTGGATGTTCGGGCGTACCCGAGTGAGGCTAATTTTATTTTGTTTCATGTGGCGCACGCCGGTAAGGTTTTTGAGGGATTGAAGCAGCGCGGTGTGTTGATCAAGAATTTACATGGCGCACATCCGGCCCTGACAGGCTGCCTGCGCGTTACGGTGGGCACGCCGGAGGAGAACGAGTTGTTCATCCGGGCATTGCAGGAAAGTATTCATTAGAGCGGCTCTAAAAATTCAGAGTTCGCCCAAATGCGAGACGCGGAAAAAATTCCGCCGCGCCGCATATGTTGTATATGTAAGCAAGAAATTTTTTCCGCAACGCAGCATAACCAGCGACTTGGCTGTCGTCTTTTGACAGCTTAGTCGAATGGTTAGTAGTTATACCAGTTGGGATGAAATTTGGATTTTTATAAGGCGAAATCATGCGTAGTGCGCAAGTTACCCGTAACACCCTGGAAACCCAGATTAGCGCCAAGCTAAATCTGGACGGCAGCGGCAAGACCGTATTCGATACCGGCCTGCCGTTTCTCGAACACATGCTAGACCAGGTTGCGCGCCACGGCATGGTTGACTTGGATATCGTCGCCAAGGGCGATCTGCACATTGATGCGCATCACACCGTCGAGGACATCGGCATCACCCTCGGTCAGGCATTCAACCAAGCGGTGGGTGACAAGAAAGGCTTGCGCCGCTATGGACATGCCTATGTGCCGCTGGATGAAGCGTTGTCACGCGTGGTACTGGATATTTCTGGCCGTCCCGGCCTGGTGTTCAATGTGGATTTTGTCCGCTCCAACGTGGGTGAGTTTGATGTGGACTTGGTGCGGGAGTTTTTTCAGGGCTTCGTCAACCATGCGCTGGTGACGTTGCACATTGATAATCTGGCGGGCGACAATGCGCACCATCAGACAGAAACCGTATTCAAGGCATTCGGGCGCGCCCTGCGCATGGCGCTGGAAATTGATCCGCGCATGACAGGGATGATGCCATCCACCAAGGGAACCTTGTAGTAATACACGTAAACAAGCATGGTGGATATTGCGGTTGTAGATTACGGCATGGGGAACTTGCGTTCGGTGCAGCAGGCATTGCGCACGGTGGCGCCGGGTGCTTCCATCGCGGTAACCGATGACCCGCATGAAGTTGCGCAAGCGGCACGCGTGGTGTTCCCCGGCCAGGGTGCGATGCCGGACTGCATGCGCGAGCTGGATGCACGCGGGCTGCGTGCAGCGGTGCTGCAGGCGGCGCGCAGCAAGCCTTTTCTGGGTATTTGTATCGGCCTGCAAATGTTGTTCGAACACAGTGCCGAGGGCAACATTCCGGGGCTTGGTGTCCTGCCCGGCAAGGTGGTGCGCTTCGCCAGCAATTTGCACGATGAGCAAGGTAACAAGCTGAAGGTGCCGCACATGGGCTGGAACCAAGTGCACCGCAATATTGATGGGCATCCGTTGTGGCAAGGTATTCCGCAAGACGCGCGGTTTTATTTCGTGCACAGTTACTATGTGCAGCCGCAGGATAATGTACTGGTGCAAGCTACCAGTTGTTATCCGCAACCCTTCACCTGCGCCGTGGCTCGTGATAATTTATTTGCCGTGCAATTTCACCCGGAAAAAAGCCAAAGCGCCGGGCTGACCCTGTTGCGGAATTTTGTGAAATGGAATCCTGTTTAACTTTTGTTTGATTCTGATGTTTAATTTTTTTATTTCGTTCAATTGATAGTGCTGTCATGCTAATTATTCCTGCGATTGATTTGAAAGATGGGCATTGTGTACGCCTGCGCCAAGGTGTGATGGAAGACGCCACGGTATTTTCCGAAGACCCTGCGGCAATGGCGCAACACTGGTTGCAACAGGGCGCTCGCCGTTTGCATCTGGTTGACTTGAATGGTGCGTTTGCCGGCAAGCCGAAAAACGAGGCTGCCGTCCGTAGTATTGTGGAAGCCGTGGGGCTGGATGTGCCAATACAGCTCGGCGGCGGCATTCGCGATCTGGAAACCATAGAACGCTACCTCGACATTGGTGTGACCTACGTCATCATCGGCACGGCGGCGGTTAAAGTGCCGGGCTTTTTACATGAAGCTTGCGACGCTTTCCCCGGACATATCATGGTGGGGCTGGATGCCAAGGCTGGCAAAGTGGCGGTGGATGGCTGGTCCAAGCTGACCGGGCATGATGTGCTCGACTTGGCCAAGCGTTTCGAAGACTACGGCATCGAAGCCATTATTTACACCGATATCGGGCGCGACGGCATGTTGTCTGGCGTGAATATTCCCGCGACCGTGGAACTGGCGCGCGAACTCACGGTTCCCGTCATCGCCAGCGGCGGTATTACCAATCTCGAGGATGTGCGTGCGCTGTGCGCGGTACAAGACGAGGGAATCACCGGTGCGATCACCGGTCGTGCCATCTACGAAGGCACACTGGAGTTCACTCCGGCGCAGGCGCTGGCCGACCAGCTCACAGAGGAAATGGACGTAAAGATTTAGGTGCGGGGTTCCCCCTTAACCCTTTCCTCTTTACCCTTCATGTTATGTTAGCTAAACGCATCATCCCTTGTCTGGACGTCACTGCCGGGCGTGTGGTCAAGGGAGTCAGCTTCGTCGAGTTGCGCGACGCGGGCGACCCGGTGGAAATTGCGCGCCGCTACGATGAGCAGGGCGCAGACGAGCTCACCTTTCTCGATATCACCGCCAGTTCCGATGACCGCGGCATCCTGTTCCGCATCATCGAACAGGTGGCCGAGCAGGTATTTATCCCCCTCACCGTCGGCGGCGGCGTGCGCCAGGTGGAAGACGTGCGCAACCTGCTCAACGCGGGTGCCGACAAGGTGAGCATCAATACCTCGGCGGTGATGAATCCGCAACTAGTAGCCGATGCGGCGGCACGCTACGGTTCGCAGTGCATTGTGGTAGCGATAGATGCCAAGCAGGTTGTCCCCGGCAAATGGGAAGTGTTCACCCACGGCGGGCGCAAGGCAACCGGCTTGGACGCGGTGGAGTGGGCGAGAAAAATGCAAGGCTTGGGCGCGGGAGAAATCCTGCTGACCAGCATGGACCGAGACGGTACCAAGAGCGGTTTCGACCTGGCGCTGACGCGCACCGTGACCGATGCGCTGGAAATTCCTGTGATCGCCAGCGGCGGCGTGGGCAATCTACAACATTTGGTGGATGGTGTGAAACTGGGCGGCGCGGATGCGGTGCTGGCGGCGAGCATCTTTCATTACGGAGAGTACACTGTGCAGCAGGCGAAGCAATATATGGCGCAGCAAGGCATCGAGGTGCGGTTATGACGCGGTGCGCAAAAGCGACGGGTGCGGGAATAACCGCATCGCACCTCCTCCCGCAAACGGCTGGCTGCGCCATAACCAGCGACTTGGCGAGCGTTGTTGGCTCGCCTAGTCGAATGGCTGGTAGTTCCACCAGTAACGTACCCGCAAGGGGTAGGCCGACGGGTGCCCCGCTGCTTTGCAGCGACCCTTTCGCTCTGTCGGAGGTGCGGTTATGAGTGAAACGTGGCTGAACAAGGTGAACTGGACAGAAGACGGGCTGGTGCCCGCCATCGCGCAGGACACAGCCACCGGGCGCGTGTTGATGGTGGCATGGATGGATCGCGAGGCGCTCAAGCGCACTGTCCAATCCGGCGAAGCGGTATACTGGTCGCGTTCGCGCAAGAAACTGTGGCACAAGGGCGAAGAGTCCGGCCATACTCAGCGTGTGAAGGAAATCCGTCTCGATTGTGACGGCGACGTGGTGCTGCTGCAAGTGGAGCAGCGCGGCGGCATCGCTTGTCACACCGGGCGCGCGAGCTGTTTTTTCAGCCGCTTGGAAAATGGGCAATGGGTGGAAATCGATGCGGTGCTTAAAGCACCGGAGGATATTTACAAGAAATGAACGACATCCTGCAACGACTGGCTGAAACCCTGGAGGCGCGTAAACAGGCTGCACCAGACAGTTCTTACGTCGCAAAACTGTTCAGCAAGGGTGAGGACGCCATCCTGAAAAAAATCGGCGAGGAAGCCATCGAAGTTGTGCTGGCGGCCAAAGGCGGCGACAAGGCACATCTGGTTTATGAAACCGCCGATCTGTGGTTTCATTGCATGGTGCTGTTGGCTCAATACGGTTTGAACGCGGACGATGTATTGAATGAACTGGCGCGGCGCGAGGGTGTGTCGGGTATCGCCGAAAAAGACAGCCGGAAAAAGGACTGGGCATGAGCGACTGCATTTTCTGCAAAATCGTGCGCGGCGAGATTCCCTGCCGCAAGGTGTATGAAGACGATGATCTGTTCGCCTTCCATGACGCCCATCCCATCGCGCCGGTGCATTTTATGCTGATCCCCAAGCGGCATATTGCTTCGCTGATGGAAGCCGACGGCAGTCATGCGGCATTGTTGGGCAAGATGTTGTTGCTGGTGCCCAGGCTGGCCAAAGAGCAGGGGCTGGACAACGGCTTCCGCACCGTCATTAACACCGGCAAGGGCGGCGGCCAGGAAGTGTTTCACCTGCACATTCACATCATCGGCGGTGGCCATATTCCGCCCATGGTGCGGCGCGATTAACGTGGCTCAATTTTTAGGAGAAATAAAATGGGCTCCCTGAGCATCTGGCACTGGTTGATTGTTTTGCTGGTCGTCATCCTGATATTCGGCACCAAAAAACTGCGCAACATGGGCAGCGATCTGGGCGGCGCGGTAAAGGGTTTCAAGGAAGGCATGAAGAGCGATGAGGAGGCGCCCAAGCAAGTGCAGGGTGGACACACCATCGAGGGCGAAGTGAAGGACAAGACCAACATCAACACCAACGTATAACCAGCTCACATTTTCATGTTTGGGGTCGATTTCTCAGAGTTGATGGTGATCCTGGTGGTGGCCCTTATCGTCATCGGCCCGGAGCGCCTGCCCAAGGTGGCGCGAACTTTAGGCCATCTGTGGGGGCGTGCGCAACGCTACGTCTATGGCGTCAAGGCCGATATCGCGCGCGAAATGTCGATGGAAGAATTCCACCAGTTGCAGCAAAAGATGAATCAGGAAGTTCTTCGTGCCGAACAAGCGGCGAATCAAATCACGCAGACACTGGATCAGCAGGTACAACAACTCAATAGCGCCGTGGCTCAACCTGTGTCGCCAGCCACCGTGCAACAGGCGCAGTCTGAATTGCCACATGAGGCACAGAAAAAATTCCCCGTTGATTAATGGACAGCAGTGACAGCTTCATCGCCCACTTGATCGAACTGCGCACTCGCCTGCTGCATTCCATGGCGGCGCTGTTGGTGACATTTATTTGCCTGTTCCCATGGGCGGCCGACCTTTATGCGCTGCTCGCGCGGCCGTTGCTCGCCAAACTGCCCAAGGGCGGGCAGATGATTGCCACCGACGTTACCACCCCGTTTTTCGTACCGCTCAAAGTGGCGCTGATGGCCGCGTTCCTGATTGCCCTGCCTTACATCCTGTACCAAGTGTGGCGCTTCGTTGCGCCCGGTTTATATGCACATGAAAAACGTCTGGTGTGGCCGCTGATTATCGCCAGCACCTTGCTGTTTTTTTGCGGCATGGCCTTTGCCTATTTTGCCGTATTTCCCGTGGTGTTCGGTTTTATCACCGCCTCTGCCCCACAGGGTGTGGCGGTGATGACCGACATCGATAAATACCTGAGCTTTGTGCTGAATATGTTCGTCGCTTTCGGCTTAACCTTCCAGGTGCCGATTGCAGTGGTGGTGCTGGTCAGGATGGGTGTTGTGACTACCGCCAAGCTCAAGGAAATCCGCCCCTACGTGATTGTCGGCGCATTCGTTGTTGGCGCTATCTTTACCCCGCCGGATGTGGTGTCGCAGTTCATGCTGGCGATGCCGTTGTGGTTGCTGTATGAAGCGGGCATCGTGGTGGCGGGTTGGATGAAGAAACCGGTTTAGGAATTCCTGCTTCCCCGATTATGAAATTACTCCTGTGGCTTTGACTTTGGTCTTGGCCGTTTGCCAACCTTCACCTGCACCACTACTTCGCGCTGGTTGCGCAGCAACTTGAGCACGGCGACCTTGCCGGGCGGCAGACCGGAAATGGTTTCCAGCATGGCGTTGGAATCGGTCAGCGGCTTGTTGTCCACGGTGATGAGGATGTCGCCCGCCTTGATGCCGGCCTGATCAGCCGGGCTGCTACGCACTACTTCGGAAATCAGCACGCCCTGCGTATCGCCGAGCTTGAACGATTCCGCCAGTTCCGGCGTGAGTTCCTGTACCGCCACGCCTATCCAGCCGCGCGTCACCGAACCGTTCTGGATGATCTGTTCCATGATTTTCTTCGCCGTGCTGATGGGAATGGCGAAGCCGATGCCGAGCGAGCCGCCGCTGGGTGAATAGATGGCGCTGTTGATGCCGATCAGGTTGCCGTTCACATCCACCAGCGCGCCACCGGAGTTGCCGGGATTGATGGCGGCATCGGTCTGGATGAAATTCTCGAAGGTGTTCAGCCCGAGATGGTTGCGCTTCAGCGCGCTGATGATGCCCATGGTTACGGTTTGTCCCACATCGAACGGGTTGCCAATGGCGAGCACGATGTCACCCACCTGGGCTTGGTCAGCATGGGCAAAGGTGATGGAGGGGATGGTGCCGGGCAGGTCTATCTTGATCACGGCAAGGTCGGTCTCCGGATCGGAGCCGATGATGCGCCCCTTGGCCTTGCGCCCATCGGCCAGCGCCACTTCGATCTGGTCGGCGGCCTCAATTACGTGGTGGTTGGTGAGGATGTAGCCATCATGGCTGACGATGACGCCGGAACCCAGGCCGGAGCTTTTCTGTACCGCGCCTTCCTCGTCGAACTGGTCGCCGAAAAAGAAGCGGAAGCGCGGGTCTTCCATGAATGGGTTGTTGGGGTTTTTTATGGTGCTGCTGGTGAAAATATTTACCACCGCAGGCATGACTTTTTTTGCCGCTGCGCTGAAGCCTGCTGCAGGTATTTTGCTGCCGCTATCCGGCGCATTTTCGTATAGTGTCACCACGCCGCTGCGCGCCGCGTTGGGCAGCAGGCCGGGCTTGAGCGTGTGGATGATGAACAGCGCGGCCAGCCCGATGGTGGTGGCTTGTGCGAACAAGAGCCAGAATTTACGCATGATATGATGAAATCACTAAGTTAACTGGTGAGGGCAATATGCTGCTGAACGAGTTGCGCGATTATATCGGAAGCCTGCTGGAAGTCAGCCGTTTTCGCGATTATTCCCCGAACGGGGTGCAGGTAGAGGGGAAGGCACAGGTTCATCGCATCGCCAGTGGGGTAACGGCCTCGCAACGCCTACTGGAAGCGGCAGCCGCATGGGGTGCGGATGCCATCCTGGTGCATCACGGTTATTTCTGGCGCAGTGAAGATGCGACGATTACCGGCATCAAGAAACGCCGCATCGCACATTTGTTGCAGCACGACGTGAGCCTGCTGGCCTACCACCTGCCGCTGGATGCGCATGCCGAACTCGGCAACAATGCGCAACTCGGCAAGCGGCTGGGCTTGGTGGAACGGGGCCGCTTCGGCGAACAGGACATTGCCTGTTATGGCGAACTGGCCCAGCCGCAAATGCTGGCGCAACTTTCTGCGTACATCGAGGGCGTCTTGCAGCGTGCACCGCAAGTGATCGGGGAAGACAGCCGCACCATCCGCCGCATCGCTTGGTGCAGCGGCGGGGCGCAGGGCTATTTCGAGGCAGCCGTGGCGCTGGGTGTGGACGCATTTCTCACCGGCGAAATTTCCGAACAAAATGTGCATGTGGCGCAGGAAACCGGCGTGGCCTTCATCGCGGCGGGGCATCATGCCACCGAGCGCTACGGCATACGGGCACTGGGTGAGCACCTCGCGGCGCGCTTCGGCGTGGAGCACCGTTTCTTCGATATGGATAACCCGGTTTAATGCCTGCCGATGCAGGGTGTTTTTTCAAATAGCTCCTTAAAGTTTTCCAAGCAATGCCGATAACCTAAATATGGGTTAATGATTTGGAGCAAAACAGAAGCGAGGTGAATCATGATTACTTTTACCGTATTGGGATTTGTGGCTGAAGGCGGAAAGTATTTTGATTTCAACCTTGATATCTTCGCCGAATCGCCCATGGAGGCTATGGAGAAGGCGCTAAGGCAGCAATCGAATCTGGTTGTGTCGAGCGTATGCAGGGCTTGCACAGGAAGATTTGTTGATTACTGATTCTAGTTTAATGCCACACAATTAGTTTTGGTCGCTAAAAGGCCGTTCGTGCAAGCATGAATGGCCTTTTGTGTGTTCAGCACGGCAGGCTGAACAAACCAATTTCCCCGCGCTATACAATTGTTGTTCAGCATTATCCAATGGGGTGGCCGGTCTAACACCGGCGAAGTTGTCTGGATTTATTTTTTGCGAAGCAAAATAAAAAACGGCTGCCTCCTCGGCACTACCCCCTTCTACCCCGTTCAATACTAACCCCCACCATCTTGCAGTTGCGGATCGCTTGCAGTTTGGCGATGCTGACCTTGACCCACGGTGCTTTGAAGTCCTTGAGGATGATTTGTGCGATGTGTTCGGCCAGAGTTTCGAGCAATGAAAAATGCCCCTCGCTCAGCACGGTCTGGATATGTTGCGCGACCTGCGAGTAGTCCAATGCGTCGTTGATGTCATCGCTCTGGCAGGCGCGGCTGCTGGGCAGGGCGATCTCCAGGTCGAGTTGCAGGGTTTGCGGCACGCGCTTTTCCCATTCGTAAACGCCGATGAGCGTTTCGACTTTGAGTTCGCGCAGAAAGATGATGTCCATCGCTGTCAGTAAAGAATGGCGTAAAATTCGCCGCTCGTGCATTTTAAGATATTACCGATGATGACCCTAGTTTTTGTTGTGTGTGCCTATCTGCTGGGTTCGGTTTCATTTGCGGTGTTGATGAGCAAGGCGTTTGGCTTGCCCGACCCGCGCACTTACGGCTCGAACAATCCGGGCGCGACCAATGTGTTGCGCAGTGGCAGAAAAGCGGCGGCGGCGCTGACCTTGCTGGGCGATGCGGCGAAGGGCTGGCTGGCGGTGTTTGTGGCGATACAGTTCGCCACGCGTGATGAACAAGGGGCGATGTTGGTTGCGGCGGTGGCGCTGGCCGTGTTCCTCGGGCATGTGTTTCCCATTTTCTTGCGCTTCAAGGGCGGCAAGGGGGTGGCGACGGCGCTGGGCGTGCTGCTGGCGTTGAGTGGCTGGTTGGGCTTGGCGGCGCTGGTGACTTGGTTGCTGGTGGCGCTGGTGTTCCGCCTGTCTTCACTGGCGGCCTTGTCCGCTGCCGTCGGTGCGCCAATCTACGCGATGCTGCTGGGCTTGCCGCATGAGTGGGTGCTGGCGTCGGGCATTATGTCGCTGCTGCTGGTGTGGCGGCACAAGGGCAATATCAGGAATCTGCTGGCGGGGAAAGAAAGCAGGATCGGGAAAAAATCCGAGTGCCGATCTGCTGATAACTCCTAACCGATCTTTAAATTGGCCATTCCCGCGCAGGCGGGAATCCAGCTATTCAAAAATGTCCTTGATTTAAACCCCACTGGATTCCCGCCTGCGCGGGAATGACGGTTCCCTATGTTGCAGTGTTGATCTGCTGCAAATCCCAGCGCGGTTTCACGTTGAAGCGGTAGTCTCGCTTTGCCTCTTGCTGTTGTAAGCGTAGCGCCCCGGCGAAGGCAATCATCGCACCGTTGTCGGTGCAAAACTCCAGGTCAGGATAAAACACACGGTAGCCGCGCTTGTTTGCCGCTTGGTCAAGTTGTGCGCGTAATCGCTGGTTTGCGCCTACTCCGCCGGCAACCACCAGTTGCTTGAGGCCGGTCTGCTTGAGTGCCGAAAGCGATTTGCTGACCAGCACCTCTACAATAGCTTCTTGTGCCGCATGGGCGATGTCGGCGCGGGTTTGTTCAGTCATGTTTTGCTCGTCTGGGCTTTGTTCGGCCAGTTCGTGTTGCCGGGTGAGCGTGAGCACGGCAGTCTTCAGACCGCTGAAGCTGAAATCCAGATCGCCGCTGTGCAGCATCGGGCGCGGCAGTTTGAAACGCCACGGCTGCCCGCGCGTGGCCAGCTTTGCCAGTCCCGGCCCGCCTGGATAACCCAGTCCGAGCAGTTTTGCGCTCTTGTCAAAAGCTTCGCCTGCGGCGTCGTCCAATGTTTCTCCCAGCAGAATATATTGCCCCACGCCATCCACGCGCATGAGTTGAGTGTGGCCGCCAGAGACCAATAATGCGACGAAAGGGAATTCCGGTGCGGGGTCGGACAGCAGGGGCGATAACAGATGCCCCTCCAGATGATGTATGCCGATGGCGGGTATATCCAGTGCATAAGCCAGCGCACAGGCGATGCTGGCGCCCACTAACAGGGCGCCGGACAGCCCTGGCCCTTGCGTGTAGGCGATGGCATCCACATCTTGCAAAGTACATTCGGCTTCTTGCGCCACGGCGCGAATCAACGGCAGCGCATGGCGGATGTGGTCGCGTGACGCCAGTTCCGGTACTACTCCCCCGTATTCGCTGTGCATCGCTACCTGGGTGTGCAGCACGTGTGCCAGCAAGCCGCGCTCTGTGTGATAGAGCGCAACGCCCGTTTCATCACATGAAGATTCAATGCCCAAGATTAATTTCACGATGAGAAAGCCTTTAATGATACGACCAACCAGGTGCGCATTGTACAATTTTGTGGGGTTTCTATTGGGTTTGCGCGGACCTGCAAAAATATTTGAAAAAATACTTCAAAAAAACGTTGACGGTTTTTTTGTGCTAGATATAATGCGCCCCCTCTTGCTGCTTCAGCAGGAGGTTTGGGGTGGTAAGGGCTGTAAATTAAGCCTGAAATACAGGTTGACGAAGCAGTATTGATCTGTATAATGCGCCCCTCTCGCTGCTACGGCAGCCCGTTCTTTAAAAGTTTACAGACAACCGACGAGTGTGGGTATGTGCGTTGAGGAGTTGGAATTTTCGTGGTTTAGGCCGTGGATATTTTAATGACTCAAGACACAAGAAGTAACTCACACAGAGTCGAAAAAATGAAATATTAATTCGCTTTGAGTGAGATCAGTTTGCCTGTAACAGGGTGAGCAAAAAAATTGCAGCATAGGTATTGAACTGAAGAGTTTGATCCTGGCTCAGATTGAACGCTGGCGGCATGCTTTACACATGCAAGTCGAACGGCAGCACGGGGGCAACCCTGGTGGCGAGTGGCGAACGGGTGA